>NZ_FZOB01000001.1 GCF_900188395.1 Desulfurobacterium atlanticum
CGTGGTATAGGTTTATATTTAGCTGCATGGTTGTCCTCCTGGTAGTGGTTTTGGTTTTCTGAAAATTTGAATGTTTAGTGCTCTTAATATTTTAACTACCAGGTGGGCAGCCTTTTTCCTTTGGTGTGGGTGGGGAGTATGTGTATACCTATGCAGGAACAATCTTGTAAAACTGCTTGATTTGGTAAGATAATGGTCGTAAAATCTGCCTGACTTTTTTCACGGAGAAGGTGTTTTGGATACATTTAAAGTTGTTTTTGTTGGAGATGTTGTAGGAAAGCCCGGAAGAAGGGCGCTTCATCTCTGGCTTGAAGAAAACAGGAGAAACATTGATTTTTGTATTGTTAATGGTGAGAATGCTGCAGCCGGATTTGGTATTACCGAAAAAATAGTTAAAAGTTTTATCTCCTGGGGAGTTGATGCTATAACTCTCGGTAATCACACATGGGATAAAAAAGAGATATATGATTTTATTGGAAAATATCCCCTTTTAAGGCCTGCAAATTATCCTGATAGAACTCCCGGGAAGGAGTTTTTAAAGTTTGATTTTGATGGTTTTTCGCTTTCTGTTTTAAGTATTATGGGAAGAGTTTTTATGGAATGTCTTGATAATCCTTTCAGAGTTTTTGATAAGTTATTTGTGGAATTTAAAGATTCTTTTGTTATTGTGGATTTTCACGGTGAAGCTACTTCTGAAAAGCAGGCTTTCGGGTTTTATGTTGACGGGAGAGCTGGAGCGGTTTTAGGCACTCATACCCACGTTCAGACAACAGATTTAAGACTTCTTCCAAGAGGAACACTTTATATTACGGATGTTGGAATGACAGGAGCTGTTGATTCTGTAATAGGAATGGAAATAAAAGAGAGTGTTGATAGGTTTGTTAAACAGCTTCCTGTGAGATTTAAGATTCCTGAGAAACCTGAGAAAATAAAATTTTCAGCGATTACTTTTGAGATTAATAAGCGATCTAAAAAGGTAGTTTCTTTTGAAAGGGTTGAAAGAATTTATATAAGAGGTGATGATGGCAACTATTCTTGATGGAAAGGCACTTGCACAGAAAATAAAAGAGGAACTTAGGGATGAGATTGAAAGATTAGAAGAAGCAGTTGGCAGAAGACCTGGACTTGCAGTTGTTTTAGTGGGAGATGACCCGGCAAGTAAAATATATGTTAAAAATAAAGAGAGAACCTGTGAAGAGCTTGGAATAAAATCTGTAGGTATCAGGAAACCATCTTCTATAACTCAGGAAGAGCTTGAAAGTATTATTGATGATTTAAATGGAAGGGATGATATTGATGGTATTCTTGTTCAACTTCCCATTCCAGAGCATCTTGATAGCCAGAAAATTATAAATCTTATATCTCCCTTAAAAGATGTGGATGGATTTCATCCTGTAAATATGGGAAAGGTTGTTCTTGGACTTTTTGATGAAGGATTGATGCCGTGTACCCCTTATGGAGTTATAAAAATTTTTGAAGCTTACGGAATAGAACTTCAAGGTAAAAATGCTGTTATGGTTGGTCACAGTAATATTGTGGGAAAGCCGCTTGCCAATATGATGGTTAATCTTAATGCCACTGTTTCTGTTTGTCATGTTTATACGAGAGATTTGAAATCTTATACAAAAGAGGCAGATATTCTTTGCGTTGCAACTGGAGTTCCGCATCTTATAAAAGAAGATATGGTTAAAGAAGGAGCGGTTGTTATAGATATAGGCATAAGCAGGGTAAACGGGAAAATAGTCGGAGACGTTGATTTTGAAAAAGTAAAAGGTAAAGTTTCTGCTATAACTCCGGTTCCTGGAGGAGTTGGTCCTATGACAATTGCGATGTTGATGTATAATACTGTAAAAGCTTTTAAAAGGAGAGAGGGGGTAGATTGAGGCATATACCTTATATAAATATAGAAATCTGTACCGGATGTGAAATTTGCGTTGATGTTTGTCCTGCGGATGTCTTTGAGATGAGTGAGATTGGGAAAGCGGTTGTAATTAATCCTGATAGTTGTACAGGATGTCTTTTATGTGAGGAGAACTGTCCGACAGATGCTATTGAAATAAAGCTTATTGAATAAAGAGGTAGATTATGAGTTTAAAGCAGGTACTTTATTCTGTGTTTGTTGCTGCTTTGATTTTGGCAGTGTCTCTTTTTGCACTTATGAATCTTCAAGATGTAACAGTTGTTATTCCGTTTTTAGGAGAGTATCAAACAAAACTTTTTATGCTTATTGTAGTTTCTTATATTGCAGGATTTTTAACAGCTGCTTTTCTGTCTTTGCTTACCCGTCTTTTCAGTATTCCTTCAAGGAGGAAAAAGGAACGTGAGAATAGACCTGTTTCTGAAACTGTCAAGAGTGGTGAAACGAAGGAATCAGGGGAAGATTCTTTGTGATGAAGGGGTTGTTAGAGTAAACGGGACTGTGGTTAAAGCTTCAAAAGAGATAAAGGTCGGTGATGTTGTTGAAATAGATACTGTAAATAGGTTTTTAAAATTTAGAATAGAAGAGGTTCCATCAAGAAAAACTGTTTCAAAAAAGAAAGCAAAAGAGTTGATTTCTGTTCTTGAAGATAGAAGAAAATCCATTTCCGATATAATTGACCTTATTTAATTTTTCCGGGAGGAAATTTATGTTTCTTGAAGATATCATTGAAAATTTTGATAAGAAAGGTGATAAAGAGATTCTTGTTGAAAAAAAAGACGGTAAATATAGTTCTATCACTTTTTCTGAGTTTAAAAAACTTGTCTCCAGTGTTCAAAAGGAGCTTGGAGATATAAATAAAGAGGACAGAGTGGTTATTTTTATGGAGAACTCTCCATTGTGGATTGCGTCTCTTTTTGCTGTTATGTTTTCTGGTGGAATTTCTGTTCCTGTTGATTATCTTCTTTCTGAAAGTGAGTTTTTTAATATTTTAAGGGATGCTCAGCCAAGGGTTATATTAACTTCAACTCAAAACTATGATAAGGCAAAATTAGCAGCCAAGAAACTTGGTTATAAACCGGAGATAGTGAAAGTTGATAATGTTGTTGTGGAGGACAGAGAGTTAAAGATTTTATTACCTTCAATGGATGATGTAGCGGTAATTCTCTATACTTCAGGAACAACAGGTAATCCGAAAGGGGTTATGTTAACTTATAGGAATCTAAATCATAATATAGAGGGAATAAGGGATATCAGGCTTCTAAATGAGAAAGACAGGTTTATAGCTATTCTCCCTTTTCATCATACTTATCCTTTGCTTGCAACAGTTGTTTTACCTATTACTGAAGGATTACCTCTTGTTTTTATAGAGAGATTAACTCCTGCAGACATACTTTCAACGATAAGAGATCAGAATGTTACGATAATGGTTGGAGTTCCAAAACTTTTTCAGGTTATTTATCACAACATTTAATAGAGATTTCCAAGCTTCCTGCTATTAAGAAAGGGTTTGTGAATTCAGCGTTGAAGTTTTTTAGAAAAGTGAATGCAAAAGCTCTTCAGAAAAAGGTTTTTAAGCAGGTTCATGAAAGGATAGGGCCATCATTAAGGTATATGATTTCCGGCGGAGCAAAGCTAAATGTTGAAGTTGCCCGTGGACTTGAAGCTATGGGATTTAATATATTGGAAGGTTATGGTTTAACAGAAACTTCTCCTTTAATATCGGTTAATACTCCTGAAAGAAAAAAGATAGGTTCTGCTGGTCCTCCTATAAAAGGTGTTGAGGTAAAGATAGTTAACGGAGAAATTGTTGTAAAAGGTGATAATGTTATGAAAGGTTACTTTAACAGACCGGAAGAAACTGAAAAAGTTATAAAAGATGGATGGTTTTATACTGGAGATCTGGGTTATATTGATGATGAAGGGTTTCTTTTTATAACTGGAAGGGCCAAAGATGTGATAGTTCTTGATAATGGAAAGAATGTTTACCCGGAAGATATAGAGAATGAAATATTAAAAAGTAGATATATCCTTGAAATAGGAGTTTTTGAAGAGGAAGGAGTTATAAAAGCTATCGTAAAACCGGATTTTGAACTTCTTATAGAAGAAGAGATTGAAGATATCTATGAATTTATTAAAAACGAGATAAAGAGAACCACAAAGCACTTGCAGTCATATAAGCGGGTTAAAGAGTTTAAAATCACAGATAGAGAACTACCGAGGACCAGAATAGGGAAGCTTAGAAGGTTTATGCTTCCTGCCTTATATAAGGAGATAGTTGATTAATGGTAGGACCGAGGGGTTTCGAACCCCTGACCTCCACCGCGTCAAGGTGGCGCTCTCCCACTGAGCTACGGTCCTGCAGTGTGAGATAAAAATATAGCCCCTGGATTATTAAATTCAAGAGTTATAAGAAAAGGAAAGGGAACATTCCCTTCCCCTCGTTCTATTGTGCGTAACTGTGAAGTCCAGGAAGTATCAGGTTTACTCCATAGTATGTAAATACGACACTTAAAAATCCTATAATGGTGAAGTGAGCAAGTGGTTTTCCAGAAAGTCCTTTAACATATCTTGCATGGAGATATACAGAGTAAACAAGCCATGTGATAAGGGACCAGGTTTCTTTTGGATCCCAGGACCAGTATCCGCCCCATGCATATTTAGCCCATACAGCACCGAGAATTATTCCAAGTGTTAAAAATACAAATCCTACAGCTGCAGCCTGATACATTATATCTTCAAGGGTTTCAACTGTAGGGAGCTTTTTTGCAAAACCGCTTTTGTTCATCCAGTAGAGGAATCCAACTACACCGGCGGCTATTACTGCAGATATTAAAAAGAAAAGAAATACACTGGTTCTGTATGCTGAATAGGTTATGAAGAAAGCTATAAATATTGTTGATAGGAAAAGGACTATCCAGTCTGTGCTGTTTGTGTCATCCCTTTTTGCAAAATAAGCGTAAGCTACTCCTGCACTTACTGCAAAACCTGCATAACCGATAAAAGATGTAACAACATGGAATAGAAGCCAGTTGCTCTGAAGTGCTGGAACAAGCGGTTGAGCTTCAGGATTGAAACCGAGTATCTGTGTTGAAGCTTCTGAGATGACTGCAAGGGGCATTACAAACATACCAAATATTTTGTTACGGTACTTTCTCTCAAAAATCAGGTAGATTACCACAATGGTCCAGCCAAAAAGCATCAGGGATTCATACATATTTGTGAAAGGGGCATATTTATAGAAAGCAAGCCAGTCATCTACCATGTTTAACTGAGCTTTCTCCATACCCCTTAGCACAAAAGCGATACCTTGAACAATCACTCCAGCAAGAGCGATGTAGGTAGCGATTTTCCCCATTTTCTCAGATTTTGAAAAAACATGAATGGTGTAAAACACTGATGCTGCCAAAAACAGCACCATTCCGATGTTAAAAAACTCCACTGAATTAAACATCTTTCTCCTCCTTAGGGGCTTGGATATTACAGTATGAAGACTTTAGAACCCCTAAGACTTTTTCCATATCCTTTTCAAGGCTTTCGTTTCCTTTGTTTGTCCTTCCAGCAATTACAATATTAACTTTTCCATCTTTCACATCTTTAACTCTTACAAGGATTCTCTTGTGGGAAATAAAGAAGGCTATAAAAAGACCGATAGTAAGTATTGTGCTTCCAGTCCATACAACCCATGTGCCCGGGTCATATGATACCTGTAAACCGGTGTAGAATTTATTATCTGCCCCTGCTATCGCAACAAACTGGTCTGTTTGTGGAATTCTATACCAGTTGTTTGGCATCATCTGAGCTTGAGCAATTCGTTTTCCATCTTTTGTGAGAAGGTCAACAAATATTATTCCTCCCTGCGCTGCAACAGGGGAAAGGAAATATTTTTTTCCATCTTTGCCTTTTCCGACATAAAACGGTTGTCCAAATGCAACGATAAGTTGTTTCTCTTTGGCATTTTGATTTTCTTTATGGAAGAAAAATACTCTGCCTTGGCCGTAGCTTGCCTGATAAAAATATATACCTTCGTAGGAAAGAGGAGTGTTTACTTCTATTATTTGCTCTTTTACCGCTTTTCCATCTTTTAATATTACAAGGTCACTTATATAAGATTTTGGCATGCCAGATGGGTAAAATTCCATTGTGAATTTTTTACACTCCACCTCAAAAGGAAGTTCTATAATGTGACCGTTCCCAAAGAGAGTAACAAGGTTGCTTTTTCCTCCCTGGGCAAGGTTCATATAACCTCTGTATCCGAAAAGGGCTGTTAATAAGCCACCTATCAGAACAATAATGATTCCGGCATGAACTATGTAAACACCGAATCTTGCAAAAACATTTTTATCTGCAAAAAGATATTTAATGTTTTTCTCTTTTTCATCTTCAACGACTTCTGTTTTATATCCAAGTTTTGATAGAGCTTCTTTGATTTTTCCTACGACTGCTTCTTTATCTGGAACAGAGAGAGTTATTTTGTGAACAAGTTTGAAAGAGCTTTCTGCTCCCTCAGCTAATTTCTTTTTAGGATATTTAGCAAGCTTCCAGATGTAGGGAAGTCTTTCAATTGAGCAGATTATAAGGTTTAATCCGAGTAGAACTAAAAGAAGTATATACCACCATGAGTGGTAGACATCTGTGAAACCTAAGAATTTGAATATTTTGTATGTTACTTCTCCATATTCTCTTAAATATTTATCAGGATCTTGCTGCTGCTCTATGATCGTTCCAATTATTGAGGTTACTGCAAGGGAAATGAGAATTACGATTGCTAATTTTACGGAACTGAAAAGATTGTAGAGTTTTTTTAGCATATTTTTGTCCTCCGCTGTCTGTGTCCACTGCTAATAATTCTCAATTCTCTTTTATCTATGTGATAGAAAATCTATCATTTTGGACTGCTTAAGTCAAATAACTCTATTGATATATCATCCATTAACAGTGTTTTAAAAGGGTCAGATATTTTAAGAGCAGGTTTAACAGCTGTAAAAATTCCGCTTTTTCTGTAAGTTTCTTCTATTCCCAGCGTTCTGGCTCCGCCTGTAGTTGCCATATAAAGCAGATTTTTAAGAGAAATTTTCCCTTCAGTTCTAAAATAAAGAGTTTTTATTTCAGAAAGCAGTGATAGAGATGTATTTGAGCTGAGGCCGTCTGTTCCTATGCCAGCTTTTTCATATTGGCCGATAAACTCAACATTCGGGAAACCGGTTTTTAAAAACAGATTGCTTCTTGGACATATAACTATTCCTGCTCCAGTATTCATCAGTTTTTCAAGTTCTTTTCTTGTGAGATTTGTGCAGTGGACTGCTATTAACTGTGGACAGAGTGCTTCACATTTTTCTATGTAATCTATCACAGAATCAGCTGTAAGATGTTCAAACCGTTTACGTCCAAGTGTTGGGTAGATTCTTGATTCAAATACATTTTTTTCTCCTCTTGCAAATAAAAGCTCATTGTAGCTTTCTCCTATATGCATCTGAAAAGGAAGATTTCTTTCCTTTGATAAACGGGCTCCTTGTTTTATAACTTCAACAGATGTTGAATAGATGGCGTGGATAGATATAGGGAGAGAGATTTTCCCGGGGAATCGGTTGCCTATTATTTCATGAAAAACCATTCCGTTTTCAACTTCAGATACTCCAAAGGAAGAGATATCTCCTATGAATCCTGTTCCCCATTTTCTTGTAAGATTTTTCCCTATTTTAACTCCCTTTTTTATCTCTTCAATGTCAAGTTTTTGTCTGTTTGAGATTATCCAGAGAAGCCAGTTATCAAAAGAGGTGGTCTTTTCTGGATTAAAATCCATCAGAGAAAGTTCAAGATGGGTGTGGGCGTTTACAAGTGCCGGGAAAAGAACAGTATTTTTTTTGTAAATCTTTTTTATTCTGCCCTGCGGTTCCTGATACTGAAATTTTACGGTTTTTCCATCGTAAATTATCCAGCCATTTTCAAAAACATTTATTTCATAATCTATAACAAAATCTGCTGTTACTGCTACTGCCGTTTTCACAGTGAAAATCCTTTTATAAATTTTTCTGCTTCTTCTCTACTGTTGATTTTCCCAAGTAATTGTAACTCCATAAGTTTCTTTTTAATCCTGCCAATATCTTTCCCGCTTTCTACTTTCAGAATGTTCATTATATCCTTTCCAGAAAGAAAAGGCTTTAAGTTTCTAAATTTTTCAAAGAACGGAACCAGTCTTGTGTTTATAAAACAGGTGTAGCTTTTTACTCCCTTTTCCATCTTTTCACAGGTGGCACAGAAGTCAGCTATGCTGTGAAGTATGACATAAGGGAATAAATCTTCACTGTCAAAAATAAATTTTACAATAGCCCTGTTTGATAGTTTTCCGTTTTTGTAAAGCTGATATAGAAAGAACGGGCGAAGATGTAATTTTATTATTTTAGATATGTTTTGTGAAACCTTTTTTCCAAATCCAAGATAAAAAAGTCTATCTTGTGATAGATACGCTCCTATTTTATCGTGGTTATAAAAGGTTAACTTCCCGTTTTTTTCCTTTACAGTGAAAGGTTTTCCGATGTCGTGAAGTAGTGCTGTTAGAATAAGAAGCTCTCTTCCTGTAAATTCTTTAAAATATGTAGCTTCTTTTACCACCTTTATTAGATTTTTATCAATATTTGTTGTAAATTTTTCATCTATTAAAAGAGTTACTTTCTCTACGGCTTTCAAAGTATGAATTATGAGGGGATATTGGTGGAGACCTGAAGGTGGTATTGTTTCCTGTTTTTTAAGTTCTGGAAAAATAACATATAAAACATTAAGCTCTTTCATATCGTGAAAAGCACTGTAGCTGGCTGGAAGTTTTAAAATTTTAACGATTTCCTCTCTTATCCTTTCTACAGGTTCCTTTTTAAGGAGATTACTGTATTTTTCCGATGCTACTTTAAATGTTTCGTCATATTTAAAATGGAGTTTATTTTTTATTCTGATTCCCCTTAAAATTCTTACAGGGTCTTTTTTTATGGAGTTTTCGTTTATGGGTTTTATGATTTTTCTCTTTATATCGTTAAGTCCGTTTAAAGGGTCTATTATTAATGGTTTATTTTTTATAATGCTTTTAATTTCTACCGCAATGGCGTTGATTGTAAAATCTCTGCTTTTCAGGTCTTGTTCAAGGGTTTCCTGAATCTCGGAGATGTCAATTCTACGGCTGCTATTCTCTATTGTGAATACCACTTTTTCTCTTTTATACAGGAAACCGTTTTTACCGGTTTTCTCTCTTACACATTCAATTCTTTCAGGGTCAAGGTCGGGAACGATAATATCTATATCTTTATTTGTTATATCAAGTATAGCGTCTCTTACACATCCGCCTACAAAATAACCATCTTTAACACATGGGACAATATCTTTGATAAGAATAAGTAATTTTCTGAAGTTCATTTTAACCTTTAATTTTTTAAGATGTTATTATTAAAGTTTAAATAAAAATTTTAGCTAAATAAAGGTATGAAAGCAGGGGTGCTTTATGATTCTTGTAAGAGTGGAAAATTTGTGGAAGATTTACAGGTCTGGAAATGATAGTGTTGAAGCTTTGAAAGGAATAGATCTTTCTCTTAAAAAGGGTGAATTTTCTTTGATAATGGGAGCTTCAGGTTCCGGGAAAAGCACTCTTTTGCATATTCTCGGAACGTTAGATAAGCCAACAGATGGAAAGGTTTTCTATAAAGAAAAAGACCTCTTTTCTCTTTCTTCAGATGAACTTGCAGAGTTTAGAAACAGGAATCTGGGATTTGTTTTTCAGTTTCATTATCTTATTATGGATTTGAATCTTGTTGAAAATGTTATGGTGCCCCTTCTTCTTTCGGGGGAAAAAGATAGTGTTGCAAGGGGAAAAGCTGTTGAAATGTTGAAAAAAGTTGGTCTTGGGCATAGATTATCTCACAGACCATTTGAAATTTCTGGCGGTGAACAGCAGAGAGCGGCAATAGCCCGAGCACTTGTTACTTCTCCAGAGCTTGTTCTTGCTGATGAACCTACTGGAAATCTTGACTCAAAAACTTCAGAATCGGTAATTTCTCTTATGCTTTCTCTTAATCGGGAAACAGGAACTACATTTTTGATAGCCACTCATAATAGAGAACTGGAAAAGTTTGCTGATAGGATATACCTTATAAAGGACGGCACTATTAAGATTTAGGAGAGGTGTATATGTTTGAGAAGTTTACCAAAAAAGCAAGACAAATTGTAATAAAAGCCAAAGAAGAGGCTGTAATTTTAAGAACACCTTACCTTGGCACCGAACATTTATTGCTTGTTTTGCTTAAAGATGATGAAATTGTAAACCAGATAATCAGCAAATACAACATCTCAAAGATAAGAATTCAGGAAATGATAATTCATCAGCTTCAGCCATCAACTGATGAGATAGATGTTAACACAATAGCTTTTACTACAGAGGCAAGACGCGCCCTTGAGCAGGCTGTAGAAGAAGCAAAGATACTTGGTCATGCTTATGTGGGGCCAGAACACATATTTATAGGACTTGCAAAGGAAAGACTTGGACTTGCAGGACGTATTTTAAGAAGTTACGGTCTTGACCATTATACGTTAAGAAGAGATATAACACAGCTTTTGAAAGGTATGCTTGGCAGGGCTAAAACTTCCCGTAAAAGTTCAACTCCAAATCTTGATAAGTATGGAAGAGACCTGACCAAACTTGCACAGGAAGGTTCTTTAGACCCTGTTATAGGCAGGGATAAAGAGATAGAAAGGGTCGTTCATATTCTTGCAAGGAGAAGGAAGAACAATCCGGTGCTTATAGGTGAGCCGGGAGTTGGAAAAACAGCAATTGTAGAGGGACTTGCCCTCAGGATTGCAGAGGGTTCTGTTCCTGAAAAACTAAAAGAGAAAAGGATAGTTTCCCTTGATATGGCTTCTCTTATAGCAGGGACAAAATACAGGGGACAGTTTGAAGAGAGGTTAAAGGCGGTTGTAAAAGAGCTTGAAAACAACAAAGATGTGATTCTCTTTATAGATGAGCTTCATACGCTTGTTGGTGCTGGAGCTGCTGAAGGTTCTATGGATGCTTCAAATATCCTTAAACCTTCTCTTTCAAGGGGAGAGATACAGGTTATCGGAGCTACAACTCTTGATGAGTACAGAAAGCATATAGAGAAAGACGGTGCTCTTGAGAGGAGATTTCAACCTGTTCTTGTGGAGGAACCTTCAGAGGAAGAAACAATTGAGATTTTAAAAGGATTGAAGTCCAAGTTTGAAGAGTTTCACAATGTAAAGATTACAGATGAAGCTATTGAAAGGGCTGTAAAGCTGTCTGTCAGATATATAAACGACAGAAAACTTCCTGACAAGGCGATAGATATTATTGATGAAGCTGGGGCAAAGGCACAGCTTATGGTTGGGACAAAACCTATGGAGATAAAGGAGATAGAGGAGGAGATACAGACAGTAAGGGCACTTAAAGAGGAAGCCCTCGCAATGGCAGAGTATGAGAGAGCTCACGAGTATAAACAGAGAGAGATATCTCTTACAGCAAAACTTGAGGAGCTTAATAGAAAATGGCTTGCTTCAAAGAAAAATGATAAACCGGTAATAGATGTAAAAGAGGTTGAAGAGATAGTTTCTCTGTGGACAGGAATTCCTTTAAGCCAGATTCATGAAGCGGAAAAGGAGAAACTTATCAGGCTGGAGTCTGAACTTCACAGAAGGGTGGTCGGTCAAGAAACTGCTGTAAGTGCTGTGGCAAGGGCTATTAAACGTTCAAGACTCGGAATAAGAACAAATCTTCACAGGCCTATAGGTTCTTTCCTTTTCCTTGGGCCGACAGGTGTCGGTAAAACAGAGCTTGCAAAAACTCTTGCAGAGGTTCTGTTTGGCGATGAGAAAGCGATGGTCAGGATTGATATGTCTGAGTATATGGAGAAACATACAGTTTCAAGGTTGATAGGAGCACCGCCAGGATATGTTGGTTATGAGGAAGGTGGACAGTTAACAGAGATTGTAAGAAGAAAGCCTTACAGCGTGATCCTTCTTGATGAAATAGAAAAGGCACATCCTGATGTTTTAAACATTCTTCTTCAGATAATGGAGGATGGAAGGTTAACAGATGGTCTTGGCAGGACAGTATCCTTTACAAACACAATTTTGATTATGACTTCAAACCTTGGAGCAAAGCATCTTGTTTCTGCTCAAAAGGGAATGGGGTTTGATACCGCTTCTGAAAAGGATATGGAGCAGAAGGCTTTTGACAGGATGAAATCTTTTGTGCTTGATGAGGTTAAAAGATACTTTAAACCTGAGTTTATAAACAGAATAGATGAGATAGTTGTATTCCATCCTCTTACAAAAGCTGATGTTAAAGAGATAGTTAGAAAGCAGATAGACAGACTTAATGAGGAACTTAAAGAAAGAAATCTTAAAATTTATGCTACAAATAAATTTGTTGATTACATTGTGGATAAAGAATTCCGTAAAGAGTATGGTGCAAGGACGATAAGGCGGGCTATACAATCCCTTGTAGAAGATAGACTTACCGATGAGATTCTTGCCGGTAGATTTACTGAAGGTGGAGAAGTTGTGTTTGATGTAACTCCTAAAGGAAAGGTTACTGTAAAAGAGAAAAAGAAAAAACGAAAGCAAACTGCTAATATAAACTGAATAAGGGGGCTTTATGCCCCCTTTTCTTTTTAAATGTTAAAATTCTTATAAAGAGCAATTACCTGCTGGAGAGGTTATGAGGAGATTTAAGGTAAACGATATAAGAGAAGATGTGGCTTATTTAAGGGGACAGGAAGCAAGACATGTGCTTAAGGTTTTAAGGTTAAGACCGGGAGATGAAATAGTTATATTTGACGGGAAAGGGAATGAGTATCTTGCTGTTATAGAGGCTTCTTCAACCCAATCTGTAAGGTTGAAAGTTCTTGAAAAGCTTATGATAGATAGGGAAAGTCCCCTTAAAACGGTTCTTTATATGGGTTTAACAAACAGACTGCAAAAATTTGAGATGGCTCTTCAAAAGGCTACAGAGCTTGGTGTTTCAAGGATAGTCCCTATAATTTGCAAACGTTCTGCTTTCGGTGAGAAGGTTAAGGATTGGAGTGGTAAGCTTAGGAGATGGAATGAGATTGTAGTGAACGCTTCCAAGCAGTGTGGAAGAGCTGTTATTCCTCCAGTTGAAGAGCCTGTTAAACTTTTAAATATAGATGATGATTCAGAGTTAAAATTTGTTCTCTGGGAGAGAGGCGGAAAGAGTTTTAATAACTTTAAGGATAATACTGCTACCTCTGTTTCGCTTCTTGTTGGACCTGAAGGTGGTCTTGATGAGAGTGAGGTTGAGATTTTAAAATCAAAAGGTTTTCATGTTATTCATCTTGGAAAGAGAATAATGAGAGCGGAAACGGCGGCTATAGTTGGCCTTGCAATAGTCCAGTATATCTGGGGAGATTTAAAATAGTTTATGAACAGGGAACTTTTAATTGTTGATAAGGATGGAGTGCTTATTCAGGTTGTTCAGGGAGATATAACTCAAGAAAATGTTGATGCTATTGTGAATCCTGCAAACTCTTCCTTAAAGCATGGCGGAGGTATTGCTGGAGCGATAATTAGAAAAGGTGGAAGGATAATTCAGGAAGAGAGTGACAGGATAGGTTTTCTTCCAACAGGAAAGGCTGTTTATACAGGTGCAGGAAATTTAAAGGCAAAGTATGTTATCCATACTGTTGGGCCTGTTTGGGGAGAAGGTGATGAAGAGAGAAAGTTAAGAAGTGCCGTTTCTTCAGTTTTTGATGTTGCAAGGAAAATATCCGTAAAGTCTATATCCATTCCTGCCATCAGTACAGGGATTTTCGGTTATCCTAAAAAAGAAGGAGTTTATGTAATTGTTGACCAGGTTTTGAAGGAGATAGAAAAGGATGCTTCCTATTTAGAAAAGGTGAGGTTGATAGCAATAGATGATGAAACTGTTGCTCTTTTCAAAGATGAAATTTCAGCTAAATTTGGTTTAAAATAGTTTTTTAAATTTCTACTTTTGGAGTTAGATTATGCCGGAGTTTCAGTTTGCAAGAATAGACAGGCTTCCCCCCTATGTTTTTGCTGTTGTTAATGATTTAAAAACAAAATTAAGAAGGGCTGGAGAGGATATTGTTGATCTTGGAATGGGGAATCCCGACCTTCCTACTCCTAAACATATTGTAGATAAATTGTGTGAAGCGGCGCAAAATCCGAGAAATCATAGATACTCACAAACAAAAGGTTTGTATAAGCTCAGGGAGGCTCTTTCCCTCTGGTACAAACGGAAGTATGATGTTGATCTTGACCCTGAAACCGAAGTTATAACCACAATAGGTTCAAAAGAAGGACTGGCACATCTTGCCCTTACGCTTGTTAATCCCGGTGATGTTGTTATGGTTCCGACCCCCGCTTACCCTATTCACCCTTACTCCTTTATAATTGCCGGTGGAGATGTAAGGAGTATTCCTCTTTTGACAGATGAGGGTTTTAATGAGGATGCTTTTTTTGAGTCCATTATAAAAGCATATAAGGAAAGCTGGCCAAGGCCCAAGGTTTTACTTTTAAATTTTCCTCACAATCCGACAACTGCGTGTGTTGATATCGGTTTTTTTGAAAAAATTGTTGATTTTGCAAAAGAGAACAACCTTCTTGTTATTCAGGATTTAGCTTATTCAGAAATATCGTTTGATGGTTATGTGCCTCCAAGTATTTTTCAGGTTAAGGGGGCGAAAGAGGTTGCGGTTGAATTTTATTCCCTTTCAAAGACTTACTCAATGGCTGGGTGGAGAGTTGGTTTTGCAGCTGGAAATAAGCAGGTTATTCATGCTCTTTACAGGATGAAAAGCTATCTTGATTACGGAATGTTCCAGCCGATTCAAATAGCGGCTATCATAGCTTTAAAGGGAGACCAGTCCTGTGTTGAGGAATACAGAAAAATTTACGAGAAGAGAAGAGATACTCTTGTAAATGGATTAAACCGTATAGGTTGGCGTGTTGAAAAGCCAAAATCCACAATGTTTGTCTGGGCAAAGATACCTGAAAAGTTCCGTTCTATGGGCTCTCTTGAGTTTTCTAAAATGCTCCTTCTTGACGGTAAAGTGGCTGTCTCTCCAGGTATCGGTTTTGGTGAGTATGGTGATGAGTATGTTAGATTTGCGCTTGTTGAAAATGAATTGAGAATTAAACAGGCGGTTAGAGGGATAAAAAGAGCTTTTGAGAAGTATGGTTTGAGAAACATTAACGTTTAGGGGTAAAGGATGGATTTGGTTAAGGTTGGAGTTGTTGGCTGTGGAACGGTTGGTTCAGGTGTTGTTGAGATTCTGTTGAAAAACGGAGATCTTATAGAGAAGAGGACAGGTAAAAAGATAGAATTATCCCTTGTAGCAGATAGAAATGTTGAGAAAGTTAAAAAACTTGATGTTCCAGAGAACATTATAGTTGATGACGGTTTTAAAGTTGTTGATTCTGATGTTGATGTAGTGGTTGAGCTTATAGGTGGAGTGACTGTTGCTAAAGAGATAGTTTTAAAGTCTTTAAAAAACGGAAAGCATGTTGTAAGTGCCAATAAGGCACTTTTTGCATCTTACGGAAAGGAGCTTTTTGAAGAAGCTAAAAGGAATGGGGTTTCAATAAGGTTTGAGGCAAGTGTTGGTGGCGGAATTCCTGTAATAAAAGCTTTAAATGAGGGTCTTGTTGCAAATAGGATAGAGAAGATTCTGGGTATAATTAACGGAACTGCCAATTTTATCCTTACGAAGATGACAGAAAATCTTCTGCCTTTTAAAGCTGCTCTTCAGATAGCAAAGGATAGAGGTTATGCTGAAGCTGACCCATCGTTTGATATTAATGGAATTGACGCTGCTCATAAAATAGCCATTTTGTCTTCAATAGCCTGTGGTAGATGGATAACGGTTGATGATGTGTATGTGAAAGGTATCAGAGATATAACACCTTTTGATATAGAGTTTGCCAATGAGTTTGGTTACAGAATAAAGCTTCTTGCTGTAGCAAAATTTGAAAATGGAACGATAGAGGTAAGGGTGCATCCGGCTTTCCTTCCCAAGTCTCATATTCTTTCCTCGGTGGATGGTGTTTTTAATGCCTGCTTGATAGAGGGAGATTTTGTTGGTCCCACCCTTTATTACGGTATGGGTGCTGGAAAGGAACCGACTGCAAGTGCGGTAGTTGCAGATATTGCAGATATTGCATCTTCAAGGGGAAGCAGCGTTCCTGCACAGCTCCTTTATCAGGAGTCACAGATTTTTATTAAAAACCCAGAAGACTTTGTTTCAAGTTTCTATTTAAGGTTTACTGCTGTTGATAAACCGGGAGTGCTTTCAAAGATTTCAGGAATTCTTGCAAAATACGGTATAAGTATTAAGATGGCATTTCAGAAAAATGTTGGGTTTAACGGCGGTGTTCCGGTGGTTATGACAACCCATGATGCTTCGTTTAAAACGGTAAGAAGGGCTGTTGAAGAGATTGATAATCTTGATGTTATTTTAAATCCAACATTTCTGTGTATGATAGAGGAGTAGCTTGTTAAAGGTTTCTGAAATTTTCACTTCCATTCAGGGTGAAGGGGTAGATGTAGGGAGAGTTGCTGCTTTTGTCAGATTCTCCGGATGCCCCCTTGGATGTAGATTTTGTGATACAGAGTATGCTAAAAGAGAAGGGAAAGAAATAAGTATTGCAGAACTCATTTCTAAATTGAAAAAGTTTCAGATACCTGATATTGTTGTTACAGGTGGTGAGCCTCTTGTTCAAGAAAATATAGCATCTTTTCTAACTACTCTTTCAAAAGAGTTGTGGGTGAGAAAGATATTTATTGAAACGTGCGGGTTTGTTTTCAAAGAGGAGATTTTTGCCGGGAAAGTATTCCTGAATCTTTCTCCAAAACCTCCTTCTATGATTGGAACCGATTACAGCAGATTTCTGCTTCAGTATATCAGATTTTTCCCTGAAAGGGTGAATGTTAAGTTCTTAATTGCTGATAAGACTGACCTTTCTTATGCTTTAAAGATAGTAAAAAGCGAACCTGAGTTTTTCAAGATTAAAGGGCTTGTTTTCCAGCCTGTTGAAATACCGGGAAAGCCTTACCCTGATGCAGTAAAACAGGTGCTGTCGTTGATATTTAAAAACAGAAGTATTCTTTCACAGTTTGAAGTTAAGGTTATTCCTCAGGTTCACAAACTTTTAGGGATAAAATGAGCAGATTCTGGCTTTATCTTTATAATTTTGTATATCTTTCTCTTCTTCCGGTTGCGGTTCCTGTTATGGTTTATACCTCAAAAAAGAGGGGAGGATTTTCTCCACTAAGAAGAATTAAAACTAAACTGGATGTTTTAGAGGGAAGGGATATATGGATACACTGTGCAAGTATAGGGGAGGTAAATTCTGCAAAACCTCTTATTGAAAGATTGAGAGATAGAGTTGTGATAACAACTTTTACAGATTACGGTGCAGAAAGGGCGAGAAAGCTTTTTAAAGATGTTCCTGTCTATGTTATTCCTTTTGATTTAAAGTTTTTAACAGATAGATTTTTATCTTTCACTCATATAAAAAAGCTTCTTATTTATGAAACAGAAATATGGCCCTCTCTACTTTCTTCTGCTGTTGAAAGAGGGATTGAGGTTTATATTGTGAGCGGAAAGATAACAGAAAGATCTTTTAAAAATTACAGAAGGTTTTCTCAGATTTTTTCTCCTATTTTTAAAAATATTATTTTTTTAGGTAGAAGCGTTGAAGATGTTAAAAGGGCTAAAGATTTAGGATTCAAAAAATGTTCTGTTGTTGGAGATTTAAAGTTTGACAGTGTTTCATTTTTTCTATCGCCCTTAAAAGTTGATATAGAAGGAAGCAGAAAGATTATTGTCTGGGGTAGCACCCATGAAGGGGAAGAGAAAATCGCTGAGAAGATTCATTTTAAACTTAAAAAAATTTTTCCTGAAGTTTTAACTGTTATTGCTCCAAGGCACATTGGAAGGGCTAAGGAGATTAAAGATTCTCTTTCTGGAAAAGTGGTTTTGAGAACGGAAACAAGACAAATTTCTCGGGATACAGATTTTTATATTGTTAATACGATAGGTGAGCTTACATCCTTTTATGCCGTTTCTGATGTTTCTGTTGTAGGCGGAACTTTTAACAGGAAAATAGGTGGACATAATCCTCTTGAACCTATGGCGCTTGGAAAGCCGGTTGTTATTGGACCTTATTACTACCATTTTAAAGATGTTGTAGAGAAGGTTAGAAAAGCACTTATTTTTGCAGATGAAAGCTCTCTGTTTGATAAAATTTTCTCTCTTTTTAAAAATAGAGAATTTGCATCTTCAGTCGGTGCTGTTGGAAAAAATATAATTTTAGAAGAGAAAGGTGTAATTGAAAGAATTTTGAAAGAGGTATCTATTGAATCTTGAAGAGGTTAGAAAAAAGGTTTTAAGTAAAAAAGGCGGTTGGTTTTTCCTTTATCCACTATTTTTTATACTTTCAAAACTTTTCTGCTTTTTTGCAAGGTTTCGTTATGAACTGTATAAAGGTGGTATATTAAAAACGATTACTCCTGCTGTGCCTGTTATTTCTGTTGGAAATATTGTTGCTGGAGGTACTGGTAAAACTCCACTTGTTGAGTATATCTATACGATGCTTCAGGATGTTGGATTTACTCCTGCTGTTGTTATGAGGGGCTATGGAGGGAAGGAGAAAGGGCCTGTAGTTGCAGAAGATGAACCTGAAAGATTCGGAGATGAGGCGGCACTTTATGTAAAAAAGGGATTTTTCGTGGTTGTAAGCAGGGATAGACTGGCAGGGATAGATTTTGCCGTTTCTAAAGGGGCCAATGTAGTTGTGCTTGATGATGGATTCCAACAGCTTGGAATAAAACCAACGGTAAATGTTGTTGTTGTGGATCCTTTTAATCCCTTTGGTGGAAATATGTGTCTTCCTCTTGGCACTTTAAGGGAGCCTGTTGATGCTCTTGAAAGGGCAGACTGCTTTGTTATATCAAGAGCCAACTTTGCTTCTTTTGAGAAAGTTAACTCTCTTGAAATATATCTTAAAACATTTAGAAAACAGGTATTTAAAGGGGAGCAGTGTTTTAAATACTGGATTGATAGAACTTTTAGAAAGGTTGAACCGCCAGAAAAGGAAATTACAGTATTTTGCGGAATAGGTTCTCCACAACAGTTTCTACAACAGCTTAAAGAGGAAGGATTTAAGGTTATCAAATCTTTTCTGTTTCCTGACCACCATTTTTACACAGCGGAAGAAATTAAAACTCTTTCTAAGTATCCGAATCTTGTTACAACAGAGAAAGATCTTGTTAAAGTAAAAGATTATGATATTGATGTGAAAGTGCCTGTTCTTGGAGTTGAGGTATTTGGACTGAAAGAGTTTATCTTAAATAGGATAAAGAATGTTGAAAAGCATGAGGAAAAGAATGAAAAAGAGTCTTTCGTACCAGATGGAGTATCTGTTTCTCAATCTGTTGAAAGAAGGATTTTTAAAGAGAGTTAGCAGAAAGCAGGCACTTTCTTTTGGTTCCTATCTTGCGAAAATTTTATACACAAAAACGAGGGCAAAAAGAGTTTCGGAAGAAAACCTGAAATTTGTAGGATTTGACATTTCCATAGGAGAAAAAGCGTTTGAAAATTTTGTTAGATGCAGTGTTGATTTTTTAAGGTCTGAAAAATATTCTTTTGAATTTCTAGATTCAATTTTCTCCTTAAGAGAGGAAAGTACTGTATCAATTGAAGAGCTTAATTCTCTTAACGGAGGAATTTTACTGACAGCTCATATAGGAAATTGGGAGCTTTTAGGCGGATGGTTTTCCCGTGTAAGTGGCGGTAGGCTTTCTGTGGTGGCAAAACCAATGAGAAACAGAAAAGTTGATAGCTTGATAAACAGAATAAGAAGTCATCTTGGGGTTAAAGTCATTCCTACGGGAAAGCCGATTGAGATTTTAAAGGATTTAAAAAAAGGAAAGTTTGTGGCTATTCTTCTTGACCAGAGACCGACAGAGAAGGAAGGGGTGTTGCTTAAATTTTTGGGAAGAGATACATATGTGAACAAAGGAGCAGCTATTTTAAGCCTTAAAACTGGAAAACCTGTTATTCCGGCTTTTTGTTATGTGGAAGGAGAGAGATACTCTTTTGAAATTCACAAACCTATCTATCCTGAAGGAAAAACAGTGGAGGAGTTGACATCCATTTATTCTTTCTGGATAGAGAGAGCTGTAAGAAAAAAACCTGAACAATGGTTCTGGATTCACCGTAGATGGAAAAATTCACCGGAGTTTAAAAGATGGAAAGAGAGCTGCCAGTTGTCATCCTGACAGGTCCTACAGCTACGGGAAAAACCGATTTCTCAATAAAACTTGCTAAAGAAATAGATGCTGAAATTATAAGTGCAGACTCTATGCAGGTGTATAAAGAACTTGATATCGGGACGGATAAAATATCTTATGAAGGGATGAAAGGGATTCCTCACCATCTGATAGATATTGTTCCTCCAGATAGACCGTTTTCTGTTGCAGATTTTGTAAGAGAAGCAGATAAAGCTATAAAGGAGATAAGAGAGAGGGGTAAGATTCCGCTTGTTGTAGGCGGAACAGGTTTTTACATAAGGAGTCTCATTTACGGTCTTCCTGAACTGCCGCCTAAGGATGAGAATTTGCGAAAAGAGCTTGAGAAAATTCCTTCAGAAAAACTGTATGATGAACTTAAGAGAGTTGACCCTTTGTATGCTTCAAGAATTTCTCCTGAAGACAGAAAAAGAATCATAAGAGCTATTGAGGTGTATAAACTTACAGGGAAGCCTCTTTCTTCTTTTAAGGAGCCTGATACTCCAAGGTATAGGTTTGTCGGGTATTTTCTATACCGCAACAGGGATGAGCTTTATAAAAGGATAGAAAATAGGGTTGATTCTCAGATAAAGAGAGGGCTTGTTGAGGAGGCGAAAAAACTACTTTCTTACGGAAGAGAGATAACCGCTTTTCAGGCTTTAGGGTATAAGGAGATGTTGCCTTATATAGAAGGGGAAGTTTCTCTTGAAGAAGTGGTAAGAGTGTTAAAGAGGAGAACAAAACAGTTTGCAAAAAGGCAGTTTACATGGTTTAGAAAGGAGAAAGGTTTTAAGTGGCTAAATATGTCTCAAATTCCTGAAGAAGATATTATTAATATGATAAAGGAAGATATTAAAAAGGGGGTAAGGCTATGCAGCCGATGAAGGTGCAGGATGCTTTCTTGAATAAACTAAGGAAAGAGAAAATCCCTGTAAACATTTTTTTAACAAAGGGAATAAAACTTCAGGGTATTGTAGTTTTTTTTGACCAGTTTACCATTATTCTTGAAAATGAAGATACACAACAACTTGTTTATAAGCATTCCATAGCAACTATAGTTCCTTTAAAACCGATAAAGATTTTTGTTTACGGGGAGGAAAATTCTGATTAAAAAGGTTATTCTCCTCGGAGTGTTGAAGGATAGAGAAGAGATAGATGTTAATGAGATGAAAGGTCTTGTTGAAGCTCTTGGCGGTGAAGTTGTTGGCCTGGTTTTTCAAAAGAGGAAAAGTCTTCATCCTGCAACCTATATAGGGAAAGGAAAACTTGAAGAAGTAAAAAGGTTGGCAGACTATAGAGGAGCTGATGCTGTTGTTGTTTATCACAATATTTCTTCTTCACAGATAAGAAATATTGAAAGGATAACAGGGCTTCAGGTTCTTGACCGCTCCGAAATCATAATAGAGATTTTTGCAAGAAGGGCAAAGACAAAAGAGGCAAAGGTTCAGGTTGAGCTTGCAAAATGTTATCACCTTCTTTCTCGATTACGGGGGAAGGGTAAAGAGCTTTCAAGGCTTGGTGGCGGAATAGGGACCAGAGGCCCCGGGGAGAAAAAAGTAGAAATTGATTTAAGGGCTATCCGCAGGAAAATGTATAAGCTTCAAAAAGAGATAGAAAAATTTTCAAAGAGAAAGAAACTTGTTCTGGATAGCAGGAAAAAGAAAGGTTTTGTCACTGTTGCAGTTACTGGATATACAAATGTTGGTAAGTCAACACTGGTAAGAAAACTTACAGGGGAGGACATTTTTATAAAAGATATGCCCTTTGCTACCCTTGATACAAGGACAGGTTCTATTTACCTTAAAAATGCAGGAAAAAAAGCGCTTATAACAGATACCGTTGGGTTTATAAAGGATATACCTCATGAGCTTATAGCTTCATTTAAAGCTACACTTCAAGAGGTGGCAGAGGCAGATATAGTTGTGGTTGTATATGATGTGACATCACCTTCTTTGAAAGAGGAATCTGAAACCGTTGAAAAGATACTTTCAGAGCTTGGCGCTTCTAAAAAGCCCCGTATAACGGTGATTAATAAAATTGATAAAACTTCTCTTAATAGAGATGAGATTATGGTTGATGTGGCGGGGCATATTAAAAATTTTGAAAACCCTGTATTTTTATCGGCGGTTTCAGGAGAAGGGATGGATGAATTTTTTGAAAAACTTGAATATGTTGTTTCATCTTTCTTTTAGGGCTTTATTCCAATTCTCTCTTATACTATCTCTTATTTCCATGTAATCTTTTCCTTCGTTGAAGGCTCTTTCTATCGCTCTGGAAAACACTTTTTCGTAGAATTCCTCTCCCATCCTTTTAACTATTTTTTCATCAAACTCGGACGGCGTTGCCATTTTTCTCCACCATGGTGTTCCTTCCTTTTTCTCTATGTATTCTTTTGTTGCTCCCCGGTATTTTGTTTTATGTCCATAAAATTTTCTTGCGGCTACAACTTCGGCTACTGCAAGACCGTATGATTTGGCTTCTTCTGGAGAAAGTCCCAGTTCTTTTATGCCTTTTAATCGGTTCCATTCTGCGAAGACATCAAATCTTCTTATGGGAGCTTTTGGTTTTATTTTGTCCATTTTGTTCCTCCTTAGTGAATTTATGTTCATTTTAACTTTTGTTCCCTCTTGTTTAATTTTTACAAATTTTTTACAATTAAGCTACACTATTATGAAGTTTATTTGGAGGATTTAATGTTTAAAGGTGGTATGGGAAATATGGGAAATCTTATGAAAATGGCAAAACAGCTTCAGAAAGAGGCTGAAAATTTGAAAAAAGAGATTGAAGAGATGGAGTTTACAGGTTCTGCCGGTGGAGCTGTTGAGGTTGTTGTTAAAGGAGATGGAAAACTTGTAAGTGTTAAGATTTCTCCTGAAGTTGCAAAGGATGATGTGGAAATGCTTGAAGATATGATTGTTGTTGCAGCCAATCAGGCTATAGATAAGGCGAATAAAAAAATGGAAGAGGAGATGAAAAAGATAACAGGTGGGCTTGGAAATCTTGGAGGCCTGTTTTGATATATCCTGAAACTCTTGAAATAGTAATTGATTTTCTTTCTTCTGTATCTGGTATAAGTGAGAGGGCAGCAGAAAGGGCAGTTTTATCTCTGGCAAAACTTCCGGGTAATGAGCGGATAAGGGTAATAAACGCTTTAAAGGAGATAGATACTATAAAATCCTGCTCAAAATGCGGTCTTCCAACTGTTGAAACCTTATGCCCTATATGTGCTTCAGAAGAGAGAGATAAAACTGTTGTATGTGTTGTTGAACAGCCAAGGGATGCTGTTTCTATAGAGAAACTTGGTAAGTATAAAGGAGTTTATCACGTTCTTGGAGGTCTCATTTCTCCACTTGAAAATATTGGTCCGGAAGATTTAAGAATAAAGGAGCTCTTTCAAAGGTTAAAAACAGAAGGTGTAAAAGAGATAATAATTGCCCTTAATCCGACGGTTGAGGGTGAAGCAACAGCAAAGTTTCTGATTGATAGAATTAGGGATAAACACATTAAAATATATCGTATAGCCTATGGGATTCCCTACGGCGGTACAATAGATATGGCTGATGAGTTAACTTTAAAACGTTCCTTTGAAGATATGAAACTTTTAACTGGAGGAGACTGATGATAGAGATCAGATGGCATGCCAGAGGCGGCCAGGGAGCTGTTACCGCTTCTAAAATTCTTGCAAGTTCTGCTATAAGGGAAGGAAAGTACGCTCAGAGTGCTCCAGATTATGGTGCTGAAAGGGCAGGAGCTCCTTTAAGAAGTTTTAACAGGGTTTCAGAGGAGCCGATAACACTGCACTGTCTTGTTTTACATCCGGACATTGTGGTTGTGGTTGATCCGACTCTTCTTAAAACTGTTCCTATTCTTGAAGGAACTGATGAGAATGCAATTCTTGTTGTAAATACTGATAAATCACCAGCACAGCTTAGAGAGTATCTTGGTGTGGAAGGTAGAAAAATTTATACAGTTAATGCTTCTCAGATAGCTATGGAGGAGCTTAAAAAGCCTCTTATGAATATTCCTATGCTTGGTGCACTTGTTAAAGTTATAGAGGACCTTGTTTCTCTTGAGAGTGTGGAAGAGGACATAAAGGCAACATTTGGCAAAAAGATAACTCAAGAGCTTCTTAATGCAAACTTAAAAGCTCTTGACAGAGCTTATAGGGAGGTAAAGGGCGAATGAAAGGATGGAAGGATTTAGAAATAGGAGCTGTTATAACAAATCCTGGCTCAAGTGCAGAGTATAAAACAGGTGAGTGGCGTGCCTGGAGGCCGGTGTTTCAAAGGGAAAACTGTATAGACTGTATGATATGTTGGGTTTTCTGTCCTGACAGTTCAATAATTGTAGAAGATAAAAAAGTTGTCGGAATTGACTATGAGCACTGTAAAGGTTGCGGTATATGTGCTTTTGAGTGTCCAAAAAGTAAAGGTGATGATGAATCAAAAAAGGCACTTGTTATGAAACCGGAATATCTGTTTCGTGAGGAGGATTGATTATGGCAGTTACAATAATAAAAGAGAGAAAGATGGTTCCGTACTCCGGAAATATGGCAGCAGCAGAAGCTCTAAGGCAGATTAATCCTGATGTTGTTGCTGCTTATCCAATTACACCTCAGACTGAAATAATGCACTTTTTTGCCGACTTTGTAGCTAACGGGCTTGTTGATACAGAACTTATGACAGTTGAGAGTGAACACAGTGCTCTTTCGGCAGCTGTTGGTGCAGCGGCGGCTGGTGCAAGAGCGATGACAGCAACAGCTGGTCCAGGTCTTGCTCTTATGTGGGAAATTCTCGGTGTTGCTTCTGGAATGAGGCTTCCCATAGTTATTGCTGTTGTTAACAGGGCTCTTTCTGCCCCGATAAACATTCACGGTGATCATTCCGATATGATGGGAGCAAGGGATCAAGGATGTATTATGCTTTTTTCGGAAAATGCAGAGGAAGAGTATGACAATATGATTCAGGCTATTAAAATAGCTGAAGATGAAAGAGTGCGTCTTCCGGTAATGGTGGGAATGGATGGTTTTATTATTTCTCACTCAATTGAAAATGTTTCCCTTTTAACCGATGATGAGGTGAGAGAGTTTATTGGAACTCAGAAGATGATGAACTCTCTTCTTGATGTTGACAATCCTGTGACTCACGGTGCTATTGCCATGTCAGATTCCTATATGGAGTTTAAGAGACAGCAGAGAGAAGCTATGATGAACGCTTATAAAGTAATTAGAGAAGTTGGTGAGGAATTTGCTGCTTTAAGGGGCAGGAAGTATGAACATATAGAAACTTATAAAACAGAGGATGCAGAATACATTCTCGTTGTTATGGGTTCTACTGCAGGTACAGCAAAATATGTGGCTGACAGGTTAAGAGAGAAAGGGGAAAAGGTTGGAATTATAAAGGTTAGAACGTTCAGGCCATTTCCTTACTACGATATTGCTGATGCTATAGAGGCATCAAATGCAAGGGCGATAGGGATTATGGATAGGGCCGAAACGTTTGGTGGATATTCAGGTCCTTTGTTTGAAGAAGTTTGCACGGCACTTTATACAAGGGGTAAAATTTATCCTGTAACAGGAATAATTTATGGTCTTGGTGGAAGGGACTGTAATATCAATCATATAGAAGAAGCTTTTGATGTTGTTAAAAAGAAAGCTGCAGGTATTGAAGTTCCACCTGTAACTTATCTTAATTTAAAAGCTTAATGGAGGAAAATATGGCTCAGATATCAAATAAACCAAAGTTTGTTACAAAAGATGAGATAAAAGTGCCACCTTTAAAGGAGCTTACCTCTTTAAGGGAAGGCATAGCACCGGGACATAGGCTCTGCACCGGTTGTGTAGCTGGAACTATTTTAAGACAGATGTTTATGGCGGCAGAAGCTGCAGGGTATACACTTATAATTGCAAATGCAACAGGATGTGTGGAGGTTTGTACTTCTATCTATCCTCATACATCGTGGAAAGTTCCCTGGATTCATAACGCTTTTGAAAATGCTGCAGCAACAATTACAGGTGCAGAAGCTGCTTACAAAGCTCTAAAGAAGAAAGGATTGCTTCCTTCCGATAAAAAAGTAAAATTTGTTGCTCTTGCAGGAGATGGAGGAACTTACGATATTGGCTTTCAATCTTTATCCGGTGCTTTTGAAAGGAATCACGATTTTATCTATGTTTGTTATGACAACGAAGCTTACATGAATACAGGAATTCAGCGTTCAAGTGCCACTCCAAGATATGCTTCCACAGCCACTCAGCCTGCTGGAAAAGTGATTCCTGGAAAACCTCAACCGAAAAAGTGGATGCCAGAAATAGCTGCTGCTCATGGGATTCCTTATGTTGCCCAGCTTGCTCCTTCCCATTTTAACGATTTTATGAAAAAATTCATTAAAGCTTTAAACACGAAAGGTCCTTCATACCTGAATATTTTCTGTACCTGCCCAAGAGGATGGAGGGCAAAAGAAGAAGAAGGTATTTTGATTTCAAAACTTGCAGTTGAAACAAACTATTGGCCCCTTTTTGAGGTTGAAGAAGGGAAGTGGAAAATAAATTATAAGCCTAAAAATAGAAAACCTGTGGTAGAATTTCTGAAAAAGCAGGGGAGATTTAAACATATGTTTAAACCCGGAAATGAGCATTTGATTGAAGAGCTTCAGAGAGATGTTGATGCAAGATGGGAAAGATTGCTTAAACTTGAACAGTTGTAAAGAGGGTGAAAGTGCTTAGTATAAGACCTGAAGAAGATAGAAAATTAAGAGAAATACTTACTGCTCTGTGTACTGAAAGTAAAGCAAAGGTTGTGTTTCTTATTGATAAGGCAGGTCAACTTATAAGCCGGAGTAATGCTCCGGCTTATACTTCAAACGATATTACGTTTGCATCTTTAACTGCTGGAAATGTGGCTGCTTCAGAGGCACTTTCAAAGCTTCTTGGAGATAAAACTTTGAATCACGCTTTTACAGAGACGGAAGATGAAGGTATATATATGTCTCTTATAAAGCAGAAACTAATTCTTGTTGTTATTTTTGAAAAGTATACGTCAAATCTTGGGATAATTAGAGTAAAACTTAAGAAGTATAAACCTCAGATTGAGGAGATTATAGAAAACATAGAGATGAAGTCGTCTAAAGAGAAAGAGCTTGGAAAAGAGATAGATATTGAAGATATTAACATAGATAATCTGTTTGAGTAAACGGAGATATCAATGCCGCTGATAAATTTTGCTACTAAAGAGATAAACTGCAAAATAGTTTATTATGGTCCTGGGTTAAGCGGTAAAACTGCCAATATAAAGTGGATATACGATCATATAAGACCAGAAAGTAGAGGGGAGCTTATAACTCTTGCCACTGAAACAGAAAGAACCCTCTTCTTTGATTTTGTTCCTATTGAAGTTGCCAATGTTAAGGGATTTAAAGTCAGGTTTCATCTTTATACTACTCCCGGTCAAATTATTTATAAGGTCAGCAGAAAGCTTATTCTTAAAGGCGTTGATGGAATCGTTTTTGTTGCTGATTCTCAGGAAGAGAGGCACGATGCCAATCTTGATACTCTTGATGATATGCTTGCCAATATGGAGGAGCTTGGAATAAGATTTGAAGATACTCCTTTAGTTTTTCAATATAATAAGCGGGATTTGCCCAATATTTTACCTGTTGAAGTTCTTAGAAGAGATTTAAATAGGTGGAACTGTCCTGACTTTGAGGCTATAGCTATTAAAGGTGTTGGTGTTATAGAGACTTTTAAAGAAATAACAAAACTGGTTGTCCAGAAACTAAGAAAATGATAAATATTAGAGAATTTTTACTATTGTCTCTGGAAAATGTTTTAGAGCAATTTTCTGAGATTTATAACATTAAGAAGATCTTTTCTGGAAAGAAGATTGAGACGTGCGCGATTGTGAATGCTAAAAGTGGGAAATGTGTCTCTGATTGTAAATTCTGTGCCCAGTCTTTAAAATCAAGTGTGAAAATTAAAGTATATCCGTTGCTGACAGAAGAAAAACTTTTTTCAGCAGCAGAGGAAGCTTTTTCGGAAGGAATAAATAGATTCAGCTTTGTTTGCAGTGGTGTTAGAGTTTCAAAGGAGGATGTGGAGAAGATAGCTTCTGTGGTTGAGAAATTGAAAAGCAACTATAAAAGCAAAAAGATATGTGTTTCCCTTGGTCAGATAGATAAAGATAGTTTGAAACTTTTGAAACTGTCAGGAGTTGATAGATATCATCATAATCTTGAAACTTCAAAAGAGTTTTATCCCTCTGTTTCAACTGTTCAAAACTGGGAGGATAGATATAAAACTGTGGCTTTAGCCAAAGAGGTGGGGTTTTCTGTTTGTAGTGGAGGGATTTTTGGGCTTGGTGAGACTGTTAATGATGTTGTTTCTTTATTTAAGTCTCTTAGAGAGCTTGAAGTTGATTCTATTCCGTTGAATTTTCTTCATCCCATAAAAGGAACTGCGTTTGAAAACAATAAATTTTTAACTCCTTTAAAAGCACTTAAAATAGTTTTTGCTGCAAGAGTTTTCTTTAAAGATAAGGTTATCAGGATTTGTGGTGGAAGAGAGTACAATTTTAGGGAATTACAACCTTTTGCTATTTCTGTTGTTGATGGGCTGATGGTGGGGAACTATTTAACTACTAAAGGAAGAACGCTTGATACTGACAAACAACTTTTGGAAGATCTTGGTTTTAAGGCATTTTCTGATGATTGTTTAATACAATAAAAAAATGTGTTAAATTTGTGTTATAATTTACCTGTTTAGGAAACAAGTTTATTAGAACTGTATAAATGTTTAAAACTAAACCAGAGGGAGTAGAAGAATGAGGATAGGGAGATTTCTTTTAACCATTGCCCTGGGAGTGCTGGTAGGGGGAACCTCTTACGCGGCTGAGTGTGGAGGGAAAGGTTATACAGGAACTGATAGTTCTTATTGTTTAAAGTGTCATAAACCCTGTGTAACTTCCACCCTTGCCAAAGGTGAGCCTAAAGGTTGTGTTAAAGTACCTGCAAGCTTTCCGCTTGCAGATGGAAAGGTAACATGTGTAACCTGCCACGATATGGTGAATGGAAATCAGCAGGATATGTTTTTAAGGGGCAATTACAACCCAAATCAGGCGATGTCTTTCTGTTTCAATTGTCATACTAAAGAATGTTACACCAAATTTAATCCTCATGAAGGTATGTGGCTTTATTCTGGTAAGAAGCTAAGACAGACCTGTGCTTACTGTCACGGCAGGAACAATACTGCTGATGCTAAAAAGGTTTGTATAGGATGCCATACTAAAAATCCTCACCCTGGAGCTCTTGAGCACGTTGGACAGTCAACTTCTGTTAAAGACTTACCATCAGTTGATGGAAAAATTCACTGTATAACCTGTCATAATCCTCACCCATCAACTCTTGATAAACATGAAGGAAAGCTTTTAACTGGTCTTGGTGAGAAAGTGGCAAAAGCTGACTTTGAAGCTGTTTTAAAAACTATTTCCTTTAGAAATCTTGAACATGTTGAGTTTAAAAACGGACCCCGTCAGTTGATGAGAATGTCAACAGAAGATGGAAAGCTCTGTCTTGAGTGTCACAGCGATATTCTTAACAAATAATTGTTGATTTTGTTGTTAAATAGAACCCACCGCTTAAGCGGTGGGTTTTTTGTTTTGGACTTTTAAAAAAGGGTGTATAATAGGAGCTTGATTTTTAGCCATTTGGCAGGAGAGGAATGATGAAAAGTTTGAAATGGCGATTGTTAGTTGTTCTTTCTGTTTTTTTTGCAGCCCTTTATGTATCTTTTACAAAAAAAGTTAACCTCGGTCTTGACCTTCAGGGTGGAACCCATCTTGTGCTTCAGGTTGATGTTGAGAAAGCACTTGAGAATGAAGTTTCAACCTATATGAGAGAGATAACCTCTCTTTTAAGAGAGAAAAAAATTCCTGTTCTTGACGTTAAAAGGAAAGGGACTTTCATTACTGTAGAAATTCTTGATAGTGATAGACTTTCTTCTGCTGTTAAATTGATAAAGGATGAGTATGGAAAGGTTTTTGATATAAAAGTTAGAGGAACTTCGCTTTTACTTTCTTTAAAAGATTCCTACAAACTAAAAGAGGAAGACAGATTATGTAATCAGGCTCTTGAAACCATAAGAAACAGAATAGACCAGCTTGGAGTGGCAGAGCCTGTTATTGTGAGAAGCGGAAAGGACCGAATAATAGTTGAACTTCCTGGAATCAAAAATCCAGATAGGGCGAAAAAAATTCTCGGGAAAGTGGCAAAGCTTGAATTTAAGCAGGTTATAGATGTTGCTCCTACAAAAGAAGAGCTTATAAGAAAAGCGGGTGGAAAAATACCTGATGATGAAGAAATCCTGGTTCAGGAGATAAAGAAAAACGGAAAAGTGGTTAATAAGATATACTACCTGGTCAAGAAAGAACCGATTCTCACAGGTGCTTACCTTAAAGATGCATATCCGGGCGTTGACCAGTACAATATGCCGGCTGTGAATTTTGAGTTTAAGTCTCAGGGAGCAAAAATTTTTAAAGAATATACTGCTTCTCACATAGGGACAAGACTTGCGATAGTGCTTGATGGAAAAGTTCAATCAGCTCCTGTTATTCAATCTCAGATTGGAGAAAAAGGTCAGATAACAGGACAATTTACCTATCAAGAAGCAAAAGATCTTGCGATAGTTTTAAGAGCTGGTGCTCTTCCTGCCCCTGTGAAGATAATAGAAGAGACAACTATAGGACCTTCTCTTGGTAAGGAATCTATAGAGAAAGGTATAAAGTCTGCGGTAGCCGGTCTTATTATTGTGATGATTTTTATGGCTATCTATTACAGGCTTTCTGGGGTTATTGCTGATATAGCTCTTCTGATGAATGTTGTTTTGCTCTGGGCGCTTCTTGCGCTTCTTGGTGCAACTCTAACTCTTCCGGGAATAGCAGGGTACATTCTTACTATTGGGATGTCTGTGGATGCCAATGTTATCATTTTTGAAAGGATAAAGGAGGAGCTTAAGAAAGGGCGTTCTCTCATATCTGCGATAGAGATTGGTTTTTCTGCAGCGTGGGGAACAATTCTTGATGCCAATATAACCACCCTTGTATCTGCGGCTGTTCTGTTTCAGTTTGGTACAGGTCCGATTAAAGGTTTTGCTATTACACTTTCCCTTGGTATTTTATGCAGTATGTTTACTGCAGTTTTTGTTACAAAGGTTCTTCTTGACCTGATTATCAGGTATAAAAGGGAACTATTCAGTATTTAAGGAGAAGTTGGTATGGAAAAACAGTTTGATTTTATAGGCAAAAGGTATATTGCTTATTTGATTTCTATTCTCTTGATTGTTGGCTCCTGGGGGTATGGCCTTTATAAAGGACCAAAATTTGGAATAGATTTTACCGGTGGTGTTCTTGTCCAGATTAAAATTGATGAGAATGTTAGCACAGAAAAGATCAGGCAGGTTTTCAAAAATAGTGAAATAGCTAAAGGTTTAACGGTTCAGAAAATAAAAGGGAGTAATGAATTTATTTTAAAAGTTCCAGCTGAAAAAGATCCAAATAAGCTTGTGGAAGAGTTGAAGTTACAATTGAAGAAAGTTTTTAAAGATGGAGTTCATATTTTACGTATTGAAATGATAGGTCCTGCCATAGGAAAGGAGTTGAGGGAAAAGGGTTTGCTTGCGGTAGTTTATTCCATGATAGCTATTCTTATCTATGTTGCATGGCGGTTTGAGCCTGTATTTGCAGTGACTTCTGTTCTTGCGCTTCTTCATGATTCTCTTATAACTGTTGGTATGTTAATGGCTACCGGAAGGGAGTTCAACCTTCCCGTTGTTGCTGCTGTTTTAACGATAATTGGTTATTCTATCAATGATACTATTGTGGTGTTTGATAGGATTCGGGAAAATATGAAAAAGTATAAAAACTCAAAGCCGTTTGAGGAACTTGTTAATGAAAGTATTAATCAGACACTTTCAAGAACGGTTATTACAGCTTTGACAACTTTTTTTGTTGTTCTCTGTCTATTTCTCTTTGGAGGTAGTACCATAAATAACTTTTCCTTTGCCCTGCTTGTGGGAATTGTTGTAGGAACATACTCTTCCATCTTTATAGCAAGTTCTCTTGTTGTGGATTGGTACAGGATAAGACATAAAGGATGAAAGTTTTACACAGGTATATTTTATCGGAGATTATAAGGTATTTCTTTCTGTTTATAGCAGTATTTATACTTATAATGTTGATGAATAAAGCTTCTTTTATTGCTAAAACGGTTCTTGGGTACGGTGTTTCTTTTTCTTCCCTGTTTTCAGTTTTGGTTAAAACTATTCCTTCGTTTTTTGAGTTTCTTATTCCGATGTCCCTTGTTTTTGCTGTTCTTGTGACCTTTTTTCTTCTTTCAGGTAGAAATGAGATTGTTGCTGTTAAGTCCTGCGGGATAAGTGTAAAAGAGCTTGCAAAACCTGTAATAGTGTTTTCTATTGTGTTGACAATTTTTAATTTTTTCTCTGTGATGTATCTTGTGCCTGAAAGTAATGTTGCTATGAAAAGAGAGATTCAGGAACTTGTAAGAAAAAAACTTTCTCTTGGAATAATTCCGGGAAAGTTTATATCAAATTTTCCCGGAGTTACATTTTATGCGGAAAGTGTTTATCCAAGTAAGGGTATATTAAAAAACTTTATGGTTTCGGTAGTAAAAAAGGATGAACAGGCTACAATTTTTGCAAAATATGGAAGAGTAAGAATGACTAACGGGACAGTATTCCTTGACATAGATACGGGAATTGCTCACTTTCTTAACTGGAAAAGGCCAGAAAATCTTAAAATTTTAGAATTTAAGACCTATACGCTTGTTGTTTATAAATTTGCCTCTCAAGAAAAGTTTGAAGCCTCAAAGTACAAAACGCTTAATGAACTTTTTAAGAGATGGAATTTGAAGGATAGGCTTGAGTTTTTTAAGCGTTTAACCCTTGCCGTTTCCCCAGTTATAATGGGATTGTTTGCGTTCAGCATAGCTGTTGTGATTCCGAGGGGGTCTATAGGAACAGGGATTCTCGTTGGGCTTATTGTTATTGTTAGTTATTATGTGTTTTTTACGTTTTTAAGGAAAGCTGCTCAGTTTTCAGGATTTGTTTTTCTTCCTGTTTTTGTTGATATAGTGTACTTCTCTGTTGGTTTAATATTTTACAAGAAAGCAATAAACGAAAATTATTTTAATATGGGGATTGGTAGGTGGTAAAAATCCTGGATGGATATATTTTTAATAGAGTTTTTATCTATTTTTCCCTTTCATTTCTTGTGTTGATGGTTATCTTTCTCCTTGTTGATTTTGTTTCTCATGTGGATTTAGTAGCAAAAGGGAAACTTGTTGATGTTCTGCTACTGGTTTTTTCCCGTATTCCTGTTTATTCAATCAGGATGCTTCCTATAGCTACTCTTATCGGAGTTATGGTAGCAATAAGTGAGCTTTCCTCAACAAATGAGCTTGTTGTAATAAAATCTTTAGGAATAAGCATCTATCGGATTTCTGTTCCCATTTTTATCTTTGCTTCTCTTGTTGTTCTGGCAGGTTTACTTATTACAGAATTCTTTGTTCCAAAAGGTGCTGCCCTGGAAAATTTTATGTATGAAAAACTTGGGAAAAGAAATAAAGTTTTTTATCTTGTAACTCCTGAGGTATGGATTAAAAAGGGAAATACTTTCTTTTCTGTTAGAAATTTTGATCCTGTTAAAGGTTGTGGGGAATATTTTTCTTTAATAAAAATCGGAGAAGATTTTAGACCTTTTTATAGAGAGGATGCACTTAATATTAGGTATGAAAAAGATGGTAACTGGAAACTTGAGAATGTTTATGAGAGAGATTTATTAAGAGAGAAAACCTTATTTAAAAAGGAAAAAGTGGAAAATCTTGGCATTACTGTTAAAGATCTAACCAGTTTTTTTATAAATCCTTCTACAATGGAGCTGTTTTCACTGTTTAAACTGATTCATCATTTAAAACTTCTTGGTTATAACACTACAACTTATGAGATGGAGTTTTACAGTAGAATTTCTATGCCTTTTATTGTTTTTGTTGTGGCGTTGATAGGTATTCCTCTTGGAGCTTTTAATCCGAGAAACCAGAAAGGTTATACTGCAGTTGTTGCTGTAGGGTTTATTGTTTCTATGTGGGTAACAGTGTCATTTTTTAATAATTTGGGTAAAACAGGTTTTCTTCCTCCTGTTTATGCAGCTTTTGCTTCTCATTTTATTTTCCTTTCAATTGGTCTTATTTTGTTTTCGCGGAGCCATTCTTAATGTTTAATTTTAAAAAAGCAGCGGTTGCTCAGCAGATTTTAAGGAAAAAAGTTCAGGTTAAACCACTTGAAACTTCTATAAATTATGTTGCCGGATGCGATTTGACATTTTTAAATCCTTTTAAAACACCAACGGTAGGGATAGCTGCTTTTACACTTTTTAAGTATCCTGAGCTTGATCTTATTGAAAAGGTGTGGATTTCTGGAGAGGTGGAAATTCCTTATGTTCCAGGTTTTCTTGCTTTTAGAGAGATTCCACTTTTAGTGCGAGCTTTCAACAAGCTTTCTACAAAACCTGATATTGTAATTGTGGATGGGCACGGTATTGCCCATCCACGGAGAATGGGAGTGGCTTCCCATTTTGGAGTTGTTACGGGAACACCTACGATAGGCTGTGCTAAAAAGCCTTTATATGGGAACTTTTCTCCTCCTGAAAACAGGAAAGGGGCATTTTCATTTATTTTTGATGAAGAAGGAAAGCGGATAGGAGCGGTTTTGAGAACCAAAGTAAATGTTAAGCCTGTTTATGTTTCTCCCGGCCATCTTATAGATGTTGAGGGTGGTTTGCATCTTGTTTATAACTGTGTGAAATCTTATCGGCTGCCAGAACCTACCAGGATTTCCCACAACTTTTTAAAAGGGATAAGAAAACAACTAATGAAAAATAACAAAAAATAATACTGTTTTCTATAGAAATAATATTTTATGTTTCTTGTTGACATAATATCAGAATTTCCTTATACTAATATTATCTTAACTTCATCTCTGGAGGTTAGAATGGAATTCCAGTTAGAGACCGCAAAAATTCTTCCTAAGGAAAATTTAGGCAGATTTCTTGAAAGCTTAAAAAGTTTTGGTAGATTGATTGCTCCAGTTAAAAAGGAACAAAAGTTTGTCTTTTCAAAGATTGATGATGTTTCTGTAGTTGAAACAGACTATGTTAGAACAATTCTTCCTCCAAAAAAGTTTATTCTTGGCTATTTAAGAGAAAGATTTGAATACTCTCCAGATAGTATGGAGTTTACTGAAACTTTCACTTCTCAACCTCAGATTATTTTTGGATTGCATTCCTGCGATCTTCATGGAATAGCGATTCTTGATGCAGTTTATTTAAAGGGAGAAAATCCTGATCCTCGCTATCTTGCTGCAAGAAAGGAAACGGTGCTTATAGGTATTTCTTGTATTCCTGATGAGGATTGTTTCTGTATTTCAACAGGAACAGCTTTTCCAGATGGAACAAGCTGGGACCTGTTTTTTACCGATATAGGGGATAGTTATTTTGTTTCTATCGGTAGCGTAAAGGGAGATGAGATAGTTCACTCTTTTGAAGAACTTTTTAAGGATATTTCAAAAAAGGAACTTTCACTTTATAAAAAGGTGACTGCTGAAAAGAAGTATATGTTTAAAGAGAGGGATGTTCCAGATCTTGAAAGGATTTCTCAGGTTATTGAGCTTGAGTTTGATTCTGAAATCTGGGATGAAGAGGCAAAGCGATGTTTTAGCTGTGGAACCTGTACCAACACCTGTCCAACGTGTTTTTGTTATACAAGTGTTGATGTTCCTTCACTTGACGGCTCGCTTGTGAAAAGGGTTGAATTTATTACCTCATGTCAGTATCCCTATTACTCTCTTGTTGCCGGTGGCCACAGATTCCATGAGAATCTTAAAGAGAGATTTAGAAACCGTTATTACCATAAGTATGTGGGGTATCCCTATCAGATAGAGCGTTTCGGCTGTGTTGGATGTGGTAGGTGCCAGCATGAATGCCCTGCAGGTATAAGAATTGTTGATACTCTTAAAAAACTGAGAGGAGCGGGAGATGAAGAAGAGTCTGGAAAAGTTACTGACAATATCCACAGTGCATGATCCCTTTAAACCGCAAAAAGTCAGAATTGCGGATATTGAGGAGCTTGCTCCTGGCCATAAGAGGTTTTCCTTTGTTTTCCTTAATGATGAGCTTAACGAGACCTGGAGTTTTAAACCAGGACAGTTTGTAATGTTAACCGTGCCTAAAGCCGGGGAGATTCCTATATCTATCTGTTCCTCTCCTACAAGGAAGGGAACGGTTGAATTAACAGTCAGGAATGTTGGAAGAAAAACCAGCGTTCTTCATCAGATGAGTTGTGGAGATGTGCTGGGTTTGAGGGGACCTTACGGAAATTCGTTTCCAGTTGATTTGATGGAAGGGCATAATGTTTTAATTATAGCTGGTGGTCTTGGAATGGCTCCCCTTCGTTCTCTTGTCTGGTATGTTCTTGATAAAAGAGAGAGGTATAAAGAGATATACCTGCTTTACGGAACAAGGAATTATGAATCTGTGCTTTATAAAGAGGAACTTAAAAGATTGAAAGAGCGGGATGATATTAAGTGTCTTTTCATACTTGACCGATTGGAAACAGAGGAGGATAGAAGCTGGACAGATAGAGAAGGATTAATTACCTCTTTAATTCCTGAAGTTGACCTTGATCCTGCAGATACTTATGTGGCTGTTTGCGGTCCTCCCGTTGCCTACAAATTTATAGGGGCTGAACTGATAAGGAACGGTTATCAGGAGAGTAAGGTTTTTGTTTCTCTTGAAAGGAAGATGGAGTGTGGAGTTGGCAAGTGTGGTCACTGTCAGGTTGGTTATAAGTTTACATGTGTTGACGGGCCTATCTTTCCGCTGTGGGATACAAAAAATCTTCCAAAAATGATTTAGATGGGGTGTAAAATGGCTAAACCTAAAATTGGAATAATGTATCTTACAAGCTGTTCAGGGTGTCAGTGTGAAATTTTAAATTATGAGTCTGCCCTTTTAAAACTTCTTGATATAACCGAGATAAAGTATTTCCCTATAGGAAGCAGTGCCAATACCCTTGATGAAGAGCTTGATGTTCTTTTTGTAGAAGGTTCTGTTTCAACAGAACTGGATGAAAAGATGGTGAAAAAAGGAAGAGAGGCGTCTAAAGTTCTTGTTGCTATCGGTACGTGTGCATCTTTTGGAGGAGTTCAAGCAAATAATAATGATATTCCTGTAGAAGAACTGCTTGAGACTATTTACGGAACGTCTGAAATGCCTTTTGAGATAACAAAGGCAAGACCTCTTGATGAGGTTGTGAGAGTTGACTATAAGCTTCCTGGCTGTCCTGTTGAAGGAAAGCAGTTTGTTCAGGCGGCAGCTTTCCTTTTAAACGGTGTAAAACCGTTTTTCCCAAAAATGGCTGTCTGTTATGAATGTAAGCTTTCAGAAACAGAGTGTAGAACTTTACAGGGATTGTGGTGTCTTGGTCCTATTACTAACGCCGGTTGTGGTGCTCCCTGCACTTCAAAAGGGTTTGGTTGTCAAGGGTGCCGTGGTGACCATGACGATCCCAATTATATGGAGATGGTTGAAGTGCTGACGGAAAGGGGATTGAAAGGTGAAGACCTTGTAAACTTTATGAAAACCTTTCGGGGTAATTATCTTAAAGAGAAATTGAAAGATGCGGGAGTTGAGTTATGAGAAGAGAAGTAAAGGTTGAACATCTTACCCGTGTTGAAGGGCACGGGGCTATAGAGATAGTTTTTGAGGAAGATAAAGTTAAGGATGTTAAAGTCAGAATAACTGAAGGACCGAGGTTTTATGAATATACTGCAAGGGATAGGCTGTGGGGAGAGATTCCAAAAGTCATGTCAAGAATTTGCGGGATATGTTATGTTAGCCACAGGATAGCTTCTGTAAGGGCTATTGAGGATGCGTTTGATGTTTCTGTTCCTGAACCTATAGAGCTTTTAAGAAAACTTCTTATAGTTGGTGAGTTTTTTGAAAGCCATTCCTTACATGTTTATTTTCTGGCTCTTCCAGACTATATGGGATACAACTCAGCTCTTGAGATGGCAAAAGAGTATCCGAATGTTGTAAAACGTGCTTTTAAGATGAAGAATTTAGGCAATAAGATAATGAAAACTATAACTGGAAAGCACTTTCACGGAGAGAATATTGTTCCCGGTGGATTTGCTACTTTTCCTTCTAAAGATGAACTTCTTGAGCTTAAGGAAAATCTTGAGGATATTTTAGTTGATGCGAAGGATACAATAAAACTTTTTGATTCTCTTGAGTATCCTGAATTTAACGCTCCTTTTGAGCTTCAGATGGCAATTTCAAAGGAGCACTTTTCTCTTGTAGGAGATGAGGTTTACGTGTCAAATGGGACTGTGTTTACGAAGAATGAGTTTGAGATGTTTGTTGTTGAGACTTTTAACGGATATTCAATGGCAAAGCAGTCAACCATAGAAGGGAAACCTTTCCTTGTGGGACCTCTTGCAAGAGTTAACCTTCATCTTGATTCGTTAAGACCTGAAACAAAAGAGATTATGAAAGATATGAGGGTGAAATTTCCATCTGCAAATATTCTTCATCAAAACGTTGCAAGAACCATAGAGCTTTTTGAATTGGCTTTAGAGGGGATTGAACTTATAGATAAGATTCTTGAAAATTATCCAGCCTTTTCAGTGGTTGATATTAAGCCTAAAAAGGGCTCTGGTTTTGGTTTAAAAGAAGCTCCACGGGGAACACTTTATCATAAGTACTCTTTTGATGAGAACGGCAGGTGTATATCTGCAAATGTTATAACACCGACTGCCCAGCTTCAGGCGAATATGGAGAGGGATTTAAGAAGTCTTGCTGAAAAGCTTGTTTCTGCTGATGATGAAACAATTAAAAAATATGCAGAGATGGTTATAAGGTCGTATGATCCGTGTATTTCCTGTTCTGTTCACATGTTCAAAGCAGAATTTGACACTTTAAAGATAATTCGCCTTTAAAAATTCACTTTTCTTGAAGCCCTTAAAGGGCTTCTCTCTTTCAAAAATCTCTTTTTAACCTTTTTAAAATGTTAAAATTTTTTAAAAAGCTCTGGAGGATTTATGGATACAGCTATAAAGATTTTTTATTACGTTGCAAGGGTATTTTTCTTCCTTGCTTTCATCTATCTTGTGCTGGTTATTCTTCTTAGAATATATTGGAACTTTAAATCTAAAAGAATGAGAGGAAAACCTTTACCTTTACTTGATGGTGAATTTTCTAGATTAAAGAAAGGTAAAGGGATGGTTTATTTCTTTTCTCCAACATGCAAACCGTGTAAGGAGATGGAACCTATAATTAAAAAACTTTCAAGAGATGCAAAGATTAAAGTTGTAAGGGTTGATGTTAACAAAAAACCCGAACTTGCAAGGAAGTTTGGAGTTCTTGCTACGCCGTGTGAGATCCTTACAAAGGATGGAAAGATTGTGAAGATTTTTCTTGGCCCTGCTACAGAAGGGGATATAAGGAAGGCACTTGAGCTATGAAGGTAACCTTTTGCGGTGCTGCTGGTGTTGTAACGGGAAGTTGCTTTCTTATTGAAGCGGAAAATGTCAGGTTTCTTGTTGATTGTGGTCAGTTTCAGGGTGATGTGAAGCTTGAGGATGAGAACTTTCGTTTTCCCTTTGATCCTTCAACGATAGATTTTGTTCTTTTAACCCACGGACATCTTGACCACTGCGGCAGATTGCCGCTTCTTGTAAATAAAGGTTTTAAAGGCAAAATCTTTGCTACAGACGGGACTATAGATATAGCCCGGCTGATTTTAATGGATGCGGCTCAGGTTCAGGAAGAGACAATAGTTACTGTTAATAGAAAACGGATGAGGGAAGGATTACCACCTGTTAAGCCACTTTTTCTCCTTGATGATGTTTTTGAGGTTTTTCCTCTTTTTGAGTCTGTTGAACAGAACAGGCAGATTGAATATAAAGGGGTAAGATTTTGTTTTCGTGATGCGGGACATATTCTCTGTTCTTCTTTTGTTGAGATTGATATTGAAGGAAAAACGGTTGTTTTCTCGGGGGATTTGGGAAATAGAGGAAAACCAATAGTTCCCGACCCTCAAGAGCCATCCCCGGCAGATGTGGTTTTTATGGAGACAACTTACGGAGATAGGAAACATAGAACTTTGGAGGATTCAGTTAAAGAGCTTAAAGATGCGATCAATGATACTTTTAAAAGGGGAGGTGTTGTTCTCATTCCCTCTTTTGCCCTTGAAAGGGCTCAGGATGTCCTTTATTTTATCAGACAGTTTGTTGAGAAAGGAGAGATTCCCCGATGTAACGTTTTTCTTGACAGTCCCCTTGCAATTTCAATAACCAAAGTTTTTAGAAGACATCGGGAGTGTTTTGATGATGAAGCTTTAAATAAAAGAAATCTTTTTGATTTTCCTGGGTTGAAATTTACTAGAACGGTGGAAGAATCTATGAAAATTAACAATATAAAGTCAAAAGCGATAATAATTGCCGGGAACGGCATGTGCACAGGGGGAAGGATACTTCACCATCTGAGGCATCATCTGTGGGATAGAAATAGCTCAATAGTGTTCATAGGTTATCAGGCAGAAGGAACAACGGGAAGGGAAATAGTTGATGGAAAGAAAAAGGTTAAAATATTTAACGAGCTTATAAAGGTTAATTCAAAGGTATATACGATTAACGGGTTTTCATCTCATGCAGATCAACCGCAGCTTCTTAACTGGCTTTCTCACGGAATTAAAGAGGGGACAGAGGTGGTTCTTATACACGGAGAGAAAAGAGCTATGAGTGTTTTTGCTAAAAAGGTAGAGGAGTTGTTTGATATTTCACCGGTAATGCCGTCTCTTTATGAAACTTTAATTTTTTGAAAGGGTATAAAGATGAAAAACAGGGAGCTTGCGAAGATTTTTGAAAAGTGGGCTGATATTCTGGAATTTAAGGGAGATAATCCTTACCATATAAGAGCTTACCGAAATGCTGCAAGGATTATAAACGACCTTACTGAAGATATAGAAGTTCTTGCGAAAGAAGGGAAACTTACTTCTATTCCAGGAATAGGACAGAGATTGCAGGCTAAAATTCTTGAGTTTCTGAAGACCGGTAAGATTGAGGAGTTTGAAAAAATTAAAAGGGAAGTTCCTGATACTATTTTCACACTTCTTGATATTCCCGGTGTGGGGCCTAAAACGGTAAAACTTCTGTATGAAAATTTGGGGGTCAGAAGTTTAGAAGATCTTAAAAGGGTGATTGAAAACGGAAAAATTTACTCTCTACCAGGTTTTCGCCAGAAAAAGGTTGAGAAGATAAGGAAGGGAATAGAGCTTCTTGAAAAATCAAGGGGAAGAATTTTACTTGGAGTTGCTGTTTTTATAGTTGACAGGATAGTGGAGCAGCTAAAATCCCATTCGGCTGTTGAAAAGATAAGTGTTGCCGGTTCAACAAGACGAATGAAAGAGACTGTTGGGGATATAGATATTCTCGCAACAGGTAAAAATCTTGAAATAATAGAAGCTTTTGTTTCTCTTCCAAATGTTAGGGAGATTCTATGGAAAGGAACAAAAAAGGCAACAGTTATTGTTGAGGAGGGCGAGCAAGTTGATTTAAGGGTAACAGAGCCGGAGTGTTATGGAGCGGCGCTTCAGTATTTTACAGGTTCAAGGGCACATAATATCCATCTACGAACTATTTGTGTTAAAAATGGGTTAAAGCTTAACGAGTATGGGCTTTTTAAGGGAGATGAGAGGATAGCTGGAAAAACGGAGGAGGAGATATATTCGGCTCTTGGGATGGATACGCCACCTCCAGAAATAAGAGAGGATACGGGGGAGATAGAAGCGGCTCTTGAGCATAAGCTTCCTGCTCTTTTGGAGGATAAACATATAAAAGGAGACCTTCACATTCATTCAAACTGGTCAGACGGTGCTTCAACCATTGAAGAGCTGATAGATGAGGCGCTAAAAAGAGGTTATAAATATATAGCGATAACAGACCATTCGAAATCTTTAAAGGTTGCTTCAGGTCTTTCTGAGGAGGATCTTTTAAGAAGAAACTACGAGATAGATAAGTGGAATGAAAAGCTTAACGGGAAACTTGTTCTTCTTAAAGGTACAGAAGTTGATATTCTTCCTGACGGTTCTCTTGATTATGATGATGAGATTTTAAAGCAGCTTGATTTTGTGGTTGCCTCAATTCATTCAAGATTTAATAGGGACAATACAGACAGAATTTTAAAAGCGATGGAAAATCCTTATGTTAATGTTATAGGACATCCTACAGGTAGAATTATCGGAAGCAGGGACCCTTATCCTCTTGATATGGAAAAGGTTATGGAGAAAGCTGTAGAGACAGGAACTGCACTTGAGCTTAACTGTTACTATGATAGGCTTGACCTTAAAGATACCAACTGTCGTCTTGCAAAAAGATACGGAGTAAAAATTTCCCTTGGCACAGATTCACACCATAGGGACCACATGTGGATGATGAAACTTGGCGTGGGGACGGCGAGAAGGGGCTGGCTTGAAAGGAAGGATGTTATCAATACATACACATTGAAAAAATTAAAGGAGTTCGTTTTAAGAAAACGAAAACTGTTTGGAGTTTTGTAGGGGGATGGGATGTATGTTTTAAAAGCAACCGAGATGGCGGAGATAGACAGAGTAACTATTAATGAGATAGGCGTTCCCGGTGCTGTTCTTATGGAGAATGCGGCAAGAGGATTGGCATCTGTTATTTTTGACCGTGTAAAAGGGAAAAATGCTCTTATTGTTTGTGGTGCCGGAAATAACGGTGGAGATGGTTTTGCCGTTGCAAGGAATCTTATTAATCACGGCTATAAAGTAGAAATAGTTCTTCTTACATCTCCTGAGAGGTTGAAAGGTGATGCAAAAATCAACTACGACATTCTCCTTAATATGGGAGTTGATGTTAAAGTTGCTGAGAAAGAAACAGATTTAACTGTTTTGCTTGATAGTCTTAAAAATGCAGATTTTGTTGTTGATGCTATTTTTGGCACAGGTTTAACAAGACCTGTTGAGGGTTTTTATGCTACGGCTATAAAGTTTATTAATGAGAAGAGTAACTTTACTGTTTCTGTTGATATTCCATCTGGACTTTTTGCCGGTGAATCATTCCTGCCTGAAGGTGAATTTATCAAGGCTGATATAACTGTTACATTTGCCTATCCTAAAATTGCTCACGTCTTACCGCCAGCGTGTAAAATGTGCGGGGAGGTTTTTGTTGTTGATATTTCTATTCCTGAGAGTAAAGTTAAAAATCTTTTACCCCATAGAGAGCTTATAACGGTTGAGAAAGTTGCTCCCGCTTTTCCAGGAAGGGATATGGATACTCACAAATACAATTACGGCTATCTTGCTGTTATAGGTGGTTCTTGCGGAAAAACCGGTGCTGTTTCTATGACTGCTATGGCATCTTTAAGAACCGGCGTTGGTCTTGTAACTGCTATTGTTCCGAGGGATCTTAACACTATTTATGAGGTGAAACTTACCGAGCCGATGACAATTCCGATAATTTCTGCTGAAAAAGGACATTTTAATGCCAATTCCCTTGATGAGGTTATTACTGTTTTAAAAGAAAGCAAGTTTTCTACAGTTGCGATAGGCCCGGGACTTGGATGGAATAAAGATACTGAAATTTTCGTTTCGGAACTTTTGAAGACTATTAAAAAGCCTGTTGTCCTTGATGCTGACGGACTTAACAGTATTTCTAAGAATGTTGATATTCTTAAAACTTTAAGGGAAACTCCAATTCTTACTCCTCATACAGGAGAGTTTTCAAGGCTTACAGGAATACCTGTAAAGGAGATAAATAATAGACCTATTGACACTGCAGTTAAGTTTGCTACAGAATATGGTGTTGTTCTTGTTCTAAAGGGGGCAAGAACTATTGTTGCAACTCCCGAAGGGAAAGTTTACATAAATACTTTAGGTAATCCGGGAATGGCAACAGCTGGAACAGGGGATGTTTTAACGGGTATTATAGGAGCTTTAAGGGCTAAAGGATTATCAGCAGAACTTTCTGCTGTTGCCGGAGTGTTTGTTCACTCTCTTTCAGGGGATTTAGCAGCTAAAACTTTGGGAGAAGAGTCTCTTATCGCTACAGATTTAATTAAAACTCTTCCTGAGGCTATACGATTTTTAAAGGAAGCTGCAGAAAAAGAAAAGTCTAAAGATAGCTTTGTTAAATCTTTTCGTGAGATTGTAGGTGCTTAAGAGTAAAAGGGTAAGGAAGCGGATTTTAAACATAGCCGGTTTATTAACCGGCTTTTTTATTCTTGCTTTTTTTGGAACCAAGTTTCTCTCATGGATATCTGGAAAATTCTATTTAAGCAACCCTTCCTTTCATATACTTTTTTCTATTAATCTCCTTTTACTTCTTGTTATCTTTGTTTTTCTTATCAGAAACATTTTTCTGCTTTTTGTTCCCTATCGTTCAACCCGTTTAAGATTTAAACTTGTAACGGCTTTTTCTCTTCTTATCCTTGGACCTGCTCTTTTTTCAGTTTTTATCTCTACAAATTTTATTAATAGGGGGCTTGATAGACTTTTTAAACTTCAAATGAAAAGAAGTATAGAGACTGCAGTATCTGTAGGTTCTGCAACATTTGATCTTCTTTCTGATGACGTTGCTTCATTTTTAAAAACTTTTCCTTCATTTAAAAGAGTTAATTTAAAAAAAAGTGGATTTGAAGGAATCTGCCGTATTACAGGGGAAAAGGTGGAATGTAGAGGGAAGATAGATATAAACCCGGACCTTGTTAAAAATGTTGTTGATGTTTCAGGTATCTATTCTCGCCTTAATAGGAAAAATAGGAGTTTAACTGTCTGTATAAAGAGGGGAGGAAGATATTACTGTGCCTTGAAAAAGCTTCCTGAAAAGTTTATGAAAAACCTTTCTCAGCTTGAACAGTTAAAACTGGATTACTCTTTAATGAAAAGTTATGAGAAGCCTATAAAAGGGGTTTATACAGCTACTTTCTTTGTTATGGGTGTTCTTGTTTTGGTTGGAGCTTTTTGGTTTGCAAGATATTTTGAGAAAATGATAAATGTTCCAGTTGAAGCTCTTTACAGAGCCACAAGAAAAATTTCTACTGGAAATCTTGATGTAAAAATTGAGGTGGAAGGGACGGATGAACTTAGAAATGTTATTTCGGCTTTTAACTATATGGTTGAGCAGTTAAAGGCTTTGAAAAACAGATTGGAGATGGAAAAGAGATACATTGAAAACATTATTAATGCGATTTCTCCTGCTGTGATAACTATTTCAAAAGATGGACAGATTATTTCCTTCAACAGTGCTGCTAAAACGATGTTAGGTGATTTAAAGCGGGGAATTTCACCGATGAAAGCTTTTAAAGATTTTCCTGAATTTAGGGCCTTTTTGTCAAAATTAATAGTTTCTGGTGGTGGAAGGGAGGAAGTTAAAGAAATTATTGATGGTAAAGAGCGGATATTTTCTGTAGAGGTGGTTAAACTTCCTGATGAAGGATTTGTTGTCATTATTGAAGATATTACCAAAATAGTTAGTGCTCAGAAAATGTCTGCATGGAGAGAGGTAGCTCAAAGACTTGCTCATGAAATTAAAAATCCTTTAACTCCCATTTCTCTTTCGGCAGAGAGAATAAAAAGAATTATTGGAAAACAGGATTTTCCACAGGAGAAAAAAGAGATTATAGATAGGGCTGTTTCTCTTATACTTGAAGAGGTGGAATCTATAAGGCGATTAATTGATGAATTTAGAATGTTTGCCAGATTGCCGCTTCCTGATAAAAGACTTGAGGATATAAATAAACTTATAAATGACTTTGTTTCAAGTTATAAAGAGAAGATTTCTGTTGTTATTGATCTGGCTTCTGATATCCCTGCTGTTCCTGTTGATAAAAGGCTTTTGAGGGAAGTGTTGTTAAATCTTATGGAGAATAGTATAGATGCGGGGGCTGATACCGTTTACATCACTACCACTTATAGAGACAACAAAGTTTTTATTGTTTTTAGAGACAATGGTCCGGGTGTTCCTGAAGAGCTTGGTGATACTGTTTTTTCACCTCACATTTCAACAAAGAAAACCGGATGGGGACTTGGGCTTGCGATAGCCAAAAAGATTGTAGAAGATCATGGAGGGAAAATTTTTCTTGCAGATAGAAACACTTTTATTATAGAGCTTCCTGTTTAGATATGTGGTTTTGACAATATTATAAAAACTTTTAAATGGGTAGACTGTCTGTAGCTTTGGAGTATTGTTTTTTTCTCAAATTTCCTATAGATGTTAAAATATTGTAAAAAAATTTGGTAAAATAAATTGAACCATAAAGTGGGAGGAATAATATGAAAATACATGAATATCAGGCAAAAGACATATTCAGAAAGTATGGGTTGCCTGTTCCTGAAGGGAAGGTTGCACATTCAGCACATGAAGCAAAGCAGGCTGCAGAAGAGCTTGGAACTTCTGTGGTTGTAGTTAAAGCACAGGTTCATGCAGGTGGTAGAGGAAAAGCAGGCGGTGTTAAGCTTGCGAAATCTCCAGAAGAGGCGGCTGAAATAGCTGCAAATATGATAGGTAATCGCCTTAAAACTTACCAGAATCCCGAAGGTCTTCCTATTAATGTTGTTCTTATAGAGGCAGGTGTTAATATAGATAAGGAGTATTATGTAGGTATAACTCTTGATAGAGAAGTTTCACGGCCGGTTCTTATGGTTTCGGCGGCTGGCGGAATGGAGATAGAGGAGATAGCTAAAACAAATCCTGAATTGATTATAAAAGAGCATATAGATCCTGTGACAGGACTTATGCCTTATCAGGCAAGGAAAATTACCTTTAAAATCGGCCTTACAGATAAAAAAGTTCTTTCTCAATTTGTAAGATTAGCAATGACCCTTGCAAGAATGTATTTTGAACTTGATGCCTCTCTTATAGAGGTAAATCCACTTGTTTTAACTAAAGAGGGGAATCTTATCTGTCTTGATGCAAAGATAGAGTTTGATGAGAATGCTCTTTTTAGGCATTGTGATATTCTTGAGCTTGAAGATACAACCCAGATTGATCCACTTGAGCTTGAAGCTAAAAAGTGGGATTTGAACTATGTAAAGCTTGATGGAAATATAGGTTGTATGGTGAACGGTGCAGGACTTGCTATGGCTACAATGGATACTATTAAGTTTTACGGAGGAGAGCCAGCCAACTTTCTTGATGTTGGTGGTGGTGCTACTGTTGAAAGAGTTGCTGCGGCTTTCAAGTTGCTTCTTTCAGATCCAAATGTGAAAGCTATTTTTGTGAACATTTTTGGCGGTATAGTCAGGTGTGACAGAATTGCCGGCGGTATAGTTGAAGCAGCAAAACAGGTTAATCTTGATAGGCCACTAATAGTAAGACTTGAAGGAACAAATGTTGAACTTGGAAGAAAAATGCTTGAGGAGAGCGGTCTTAATATAATTCCTGCCAAAGATATGGCAGATGGTGCAGAAAAGGCTGTTAAAGCTGCAAAAGGTGAACTTTAATTAAAGGGAGGATGAGAAATGAGCGTTCTTATAGATAAAAACACAAAAGTAGTTGTTCAGGGTTTAACGGGAAAAGAGGGTTCTTTTCACGCTAAACAGTGCCTTGAATATGGAACTCAAATAGTTGCCGGAGTTACTCCTGGTAAAGGTGGACTTACATGGGAAGATGATGAGAAGAAGTATAAAGTTCCTGTGTTTAATACCGTTGAAGAAGCTGTTAAAGAAACAGGGGCAGATGCTTCTTTAATTTTTGTCCCACCGGCGTTTGCTGCAGATGCAATACTTGAGGCTGCTGATGCCGGAATAAAGCTTATTATCTGCATTACAGAAGGGATTCCTGTTAATGATATGGTTAAAGTTAAAAGAGCTTTAGAGGGAACAGGTGTCAGGTATGTTGGTCCAAACTGTCCCGGTGTTATTACACCTGAAGAGTGTAAAATGGGAATTATGCCAGGGCACATTTTTAAGAAAGGTTATGTTGGTATTGTTTCAAGAAGTGGAACATTAACATATGAAGCAGCTTATCAGCTTACAACACGAGGAATAGGTCAGTCAACGGTTATTGGTATCGGTGGAGACCCTGTTCCTGGGACAACCCATAAAGAAGCTGTGGAGATGTTTAATAATGACCCGGAAACAAAAGCTATAGTTCTTATAGGTGAGATTGGTGGAACTATGGAAGAGGAAGCGGCAGAATACATTAAAAACAATGTGGATAAGCCGGTGATTGCTTATATAGCCGGTGTTACTGCGCCTCCTGGAAGAAGGATGGGACACGCGGGAGCTATTATTTCTGGTGGAAAAGGTGATGCTAAAAGTAAAATGGAAGCCTTAAGAGAAGCTGGTGCTTACGTTTGCGATACTCCGGCCGAAATCGGCGCTATGGTGGAAAAAGCTTTAAAAGAAAGAGACCTTTTGTAAGGAGGAAAGTATGACAAAGCCAAAAGGGATAGTTGAAATTAACGTTGAGTGGTGTAAAGGATGCAATGTTTGTGCTTCTGTATGTCCTACAGATGTTCTTGAACTTGACAGAGTTAGAGCTGTTATGACTGTTAAGCATCCTGAAAAGTGTATAGGATGTAATCAGTGTGAAATGATATGTCCAGATTTCTGTATCTATGTTTTTAAACCTGAAGAGTTTGAAGAAATTACAGGAAGTAAAAGTGCTTAATGGAGGTTAAAAATGGCAAAGCTTGAGTTAAAGTATGGAAACCATGCCTGTGCAGAAGCGGCAATTATCGCAGGTTGTAGATTTTACGCTGGATATCCTATTACTCCTTCTTCTGAAATTGCAGAAAAAATGGCAGAGCTTCTTCCTAAAGTGAGAGGTGCTTTTATTCAGATGGAAGATGAGATTGGTGCTATGGGTTGTGCTATAGGTGGGGCTTTTGCAGGTAAGAAGTCTATGACGGCTACATCCGGTCCCGGATTTTCTTTAAAAGTGGAGAATATCGGTTATGCTGTGATGTCTGAAGCTCCTGTGGTTATCGTGAATGTTCAAAGGGGCGGTCCTTCAACGGGTCTTCCGACTCAGGTTGGACAGCAGGATATACTTCAAACTCAGTGGGGACCTCACGGAGATAAACTTATACCTGCTTTCTGTCCTGCTTCTGTTGAAGAGGTTATGGAAGAGACTATTAGAGCTTTCAACTGGGCAGAAAGGTTAAGAACACCTGTGGTGCTTCTTCTTGATGAAGTTATCGGCCATATGAAAGAGTCTGTTGATATGGAAAAGTTTGAAAATCCTGAAATCTGGAATAGAAAGAAGCCAAAGGTTTCTCCTGAAGAGTATCTTGCTTATAAACCTGAAGAGGATGATGTTCCTGCTCTTGCTGATTTTGGAGATGGTTATAGATACCATGTAACAGGGCTTATGCACGATTACACAGGCTTTCCGACAACAAATCCAGAAATGTGTCAGGAGCTTGTTGAAAGACTTATAAGAAAGGTGAGAAGGAGAGCTAAAGAGCTTGAAAAAAATGAGGAATTTATGCTTGATGATGCTGAATTTGCGATTGTTGCTTTCGGTTCAACTGCAAGATCTGCAAAGCTTGCTGTTAAGCTTGCAAGGGAGAAAGGTATTAAAGTTGGACTTTTCAGACCTGTAACTCTTTTCCCTTCACCTGAAGAAACTCTTTACAGACTTGCTGGGAAAGTAAAGGCTATACTTGTTCCAGAGCTTAATATGGGGCAGTATGTTCTTGAAGTTGAAAGATGCACAAAAGGGCAGTGTCCGATTTTCAGAATGAACAGAGCAAACGGCCAGATGATATATCCGTTTGAAATTCTTGAAAAGATAGAAGAGATAGCAAGTAGAAAAATAGTTATTCCAGTTTCAAAAGCTTAATTTCAGGAGGTAAATTATGCTTCAGCCTGTTGATATTCCAATGGATAAAGTAAAGGAAAGAAAAATCTACTTTAAATATTTAAGAACAGATAAACTTCCCCACATCTGGTGTCCTGGATGTGGAAACGGTCAGGTTTTAAAGGCTATCTGTTTTGCTCTTGATAGACTCGGTATAGATAAGAATGATGTTGCAATGGTTTCAGGTATCGGTTGTTCTTCAAGAACACCAGGATACTTTGACGGTTATACCCTTCATACTACTCACGGAAGAGCTCTTGCATTTGCAACAGGAGTAAAACTTGCAAGACCGGAACTTAATGTTATCGTAACAACCGGGGATGGTGATTGCACAGCTATTGGTGGAAATCACTTTATTCATGCCTGCCGCAGGAATATTGACATGACAGTTCTTCTGTTTAATAACTGGATTTACGGTATGACAGGTGGACAGGTTTCTCCTACTACTCCTGAGACTCATTACGCTACAACTGCTCCTTACGGAAATATTGACCCGAACTTTTCAATTGCTGACCTTGCAATCGGTGCTGGGGCTACGTTTGTAGCAAGAGGAACTGCATATCACGTTACAGAGCTTGTAAATCTTATAGAAGCTGGATTAAAACATAAAGGTTTTTCTCTCATTGAAGTTTTAACGCCGTGTCCTATCCAGTATGGTAGAAGGAATAAGATGGGAATTGTTGATAGTTATAAGTGGCTTAAAGAAAATACCCTTCCACTTAAGGCGTGGGAGAAACTTCCTGAGGAGAAAAGAGAGGGTAAATTGCCAAGGGGAATTCTCCACCATCTTACAGATAGAGATGAATATACAGAAAGATACTACAGGATGGTGGAAAAAATCGCTGGAGGTAATGAGTAATGAGATATGAGATAAGGGTTATAGGTTCAGCCGGGCAGGGTTCACTTCTTGCTGCTTACGTTCTTGCCCAGGCAGGGGTTGAGGATGGATATCATGTAACCCAGACTGCGACTTATGGTGCTGCCATGAGAAGTGGTACATCTATGGGTGATGTTGTTATCTCAAATGAGCCGATAGATTTTCCAAAAGTTATAGACCTTGATGCTATTATAATTCAATCTCAGGAAGCTTATGATGAGATGGTTGGCGGGAAGCCTGTAAGGCTTGACCCTGAGTGTGGTGATAAAAATGCTGATATTCTTGTAAAAGTTAAGGATGGTGCTATTGTTGTTTTTGATGCTGATCTTGTTAAATGTGACCTTGAAGCTAACAGATATAAGCTTATTCCTGCACCGATAGCAAGAACAGCAACAGAGGTGGTTGGAAAAAGGCAAACGATGAACATTGTTGCTCTTGGTGTTCTCTGTGAAGCGTTAAAGGATTCAGTGGCTCCAATATCTGAAGAAGCTTTCGTAAAAGCTATTGAAAAAGCTGTTCCATCAAGATTTGTTGAGCTGAATAAGAAGGCTTTTGCGGAAGGGTTGAAGATAGCTAAAGAGGCTGTTAAGTGATTAGGGGGATATATCCCCCTTCTTTTTAGTATTCAAGCCATTTTTCAATTTTTATTTTTCCACCTGTTGCTCCATTTTCTATCTGCCTTTTGAGTTCGCAAAATAAGTTTTTATATACTCCTGAAATTCCGTAATCTGTTCCATTGTTGCAAAACATTTTAATTTCTTCATAAGTTAAACCACTTCCAGCAAAATCCCATTTCCCTTTAAAAGAAACATTTCCCTCAGGAACAATAACAGCCATGTTTCGTGGGTAATGTGCTGATGCATCTGAATTAATTCCATGGGCTGTAAGTCCCTTGTCAGCCCAGACTACCCAATTTGTATATTGTTTAGTGCTTCCTGTTTGGTCTATAAGATATTGGCTGTTTAAATTCTGGTTTAGTGTAAACTTCCCTTCAGTAAGAATAAAAATGTTGGATGCCTTTGTTTCTGCTTCTCCAGCAGTAATTTTGATGAAATCCTGAGTTGCTCCTACTATTTCCTCTTTCCCGTACAGTAGAATATTGTAGTTTTCTTCGGGCTTAGCTGTAAGATATATAAATTCTTTCCCTCCATTCAACAATATTTTCCCTTTGGCCAGCACTTTTATGTCTATATTTTCTATACTTCCTGTTTCTATACTTCCTGTTTTTTTAAAGACACCGTTTGCGTTGGAGTTTACAACTATATCCTGCTGTGCTGCAATAGTTATGTTAAATTTATCATCTGTTGGTTCTATCTGGGTATTAATAGTTACCGTTTTTCCGCAAACCGTCACTATGCCGTCTCCATTTTTATCATAAGGATTAAAATTAAGTGAGTAATCACTATTGTAATTTCCGTAGTCACACGCTGTTTCTTCGGGGAAAATTTCGTCGGCATTTATGTTTGAAACCCGAGGTATTTGTGGATTTGTAAGGTAATCTATGGTAAATCCTGCATCTTCCATCTGTTCTTTTGAACTTTCATCTGCAAACTTCAAAACTCCCATATATGCGTCACTCCATTTTCCTCCATCAAAGTTTTCAACGTGATATGTCCCATTTATTGAAAAAGGATAGAAGTTTCCTCTTCCTAAAGAGAATTCAACAATGACTTCCCTTACCGAATTTCTGTAAATTCCTTTTGATTGTATTCTTACTCTATTGCCGCTTTGCTTATTTATAGAAACATCAAAATTGCCGTATCTTAGGTTTTTTTGCACTCTATTTGGAGAGCATGTTGCACTTTTACAATCAATATCACCTTTTTTTATTTCAGTTAGTGCTACCTCTACGCCGCTTTGAGCGGCTCTTAAAGCTTTTAAGCTATTAATTGTTTTTGCGGTTGTTCCTGTTTCCTGATTTATTACATATGCACCTATCGCTCCTGCTATACTTAGAACGGCAATTGTTCCAAGAATTGTGACAAGAACCATTCCTTTTCTCATTGTTTTCCTCATGAATCAGGGTTTATTTAATAATTTAATATTCCTTCCAGTAGATTATTTTAATTTCCCCGCTTCCTGTTTCAATCTGTGTTTTAAGTTCACAGTACAGCTGTTTTACAGTTTCAGGAATTCCCAGAGATGTTCCGTTTAAACAGTAGTTAACTATATCTTTATAGGAAAGGCCGCTTCTGTCCTCGCTTCCGCTGAACGCCCAGTGGTCAAATACAGCATCACCGTTTGCAACTATTACAGAAAAATTCCTTACAGTTGAAGAGGAACCGGCAATATCAAATCCTCCATTTTCACTGTTTATTCCTTTGTCACCCCATAATACGAAATTAACGTCGTTTCGCGTTGTTGCTGTGTCATCTATAATGTCTCTGTTTACATTGATTTCACCTTCTGTCATAATAAATACATTTGAAACGTTAGCTGTGTTCTGGTTCCCTGAAATAGAGATAAACTGTCCAGTTGTATCGGGACTTGAGATTTCATTTTTTGCATATAAAATAAGATTAAAACCTTCATCGGCTCCTGAAAAGTCTATATTGCTATTTCTATCAAAATATGCTGTATCACCGGCAATAATACTTAAATCTGAAGCACTACCAACCTTTTGTTTCAATGTTGTGTTTGGAGTGAATGTTACGTTTCCTTTTGCTGCTATAACTGTATCTTTATTAAAGTAGATAAGGGCATCATCTAATGTAATGTTTTTCCCGCAAACAACAATTTTTCCATCATTATTGACATCTTCAGGGTCATTTTTTACTACTAAATCTGTGTTGTAATTGCCATAATCACACTCTGATTCGGAAGGGTAAAAGATAGAACTATCTATATCTGCAACTTTTGGAACATCAAGTGTGTTTGATATTGTTATTTTAAAGCCGATATCTGTTAATTCTTCATAGGTGTTGTTATCTATGGTTTTAACACCAGCTTCTGCTTCGGTCCAGTTTCCAGAGCCAGTGTTGTCAAAATCATTTATTTTAAAAAGTCCGTTTATTGCGAAAGGGTAAAAAATCCCTGTCTTTTCAACTTTTACTTCAACTTTCCTTAAAGCGTTGCTGGTTTTTCCTGTGGAGATTATGGTTATTGAATTGTCAGAGTTTTTTGTGAGATTCACATAGAAATAACTGCCATCTATTGTTCCGTTGAAAGCATAGGGAAAAGTGCCAACTCCATTTTTTAATTTTACAAGGGCTTCTTCTACTCCACTTTGAGCGGCTTTTAAGGCTTTAATACTGTCTTTGGTAGATTTTGCTGTTTTTGTCTCTCTTGAAATTACATATCCCGCTACTCCTCCGAGCAAAGAGAGAATTGCCACAAATGCAAGCGTTGTTTCAATTACAAGTCCTCTTCTTGTCATCAATACTCTTTCCAGTTTTTAATGTTTAAATTTTCAAATCCTTCTTTCTCTATCAACTTTTTAAGTTCGCATATCACATTTGATAATGGCGAGTTTACACTTTCTGTGTAGTTACACCATTCAACTATCTCCTCGTAGGTTAAGCCATTTCTTTTTTCCCTTCCTGAAAAGAACATATCACCAAGAGTTAGATTTCCCTGAGTTAAAAATCCTATGTATCTTATTTCATCCCCACTGTTTGCTACGTATTTTATTTTTCCTGCGTTTATGTCTCCGTCTGACCACACAAGCAGATCAAGCCACTCTCTGCCGCTTATATTGATAAAGTTGTTATCGCCCATATCTATACCATTTTTTGATATAAGGACAACACTACTCTTCTGGTCCAGGTCTGCTGATGCGTATCCTGAAATATCAAACAGATAGGTGCCTTCGCCAGAACCGGGGGCTGAAAGTTCAGAGATTATTTTATCTCCTGCATAGATGAATGTCTGATAATTTTCGCTTTTCCCTGAAAGTTGCAGTTCGGAGTTAAGGTAAATGTCTCCTTCTTTTGCAATGATGGAAACAAGTTTTTCATCTGTGGCGTATATATGGATTTGGTCATTGATTTTTATATCTCCTTCTTCAGATATAAAGCTTATATTTACACTATCACTATTACTGTTTCCTCCTCCAGAACTTAAGCTTCCTATATTGGCGTTAACTTCAATATCGCCGGTTGTTTTTATCACAAGAGAGGCATCATTTATATCTGTGCTTGAGATGCTGGTTTCAATACTTATAGGTCCACCGTCATTACAGAGCACTATTTTTCCATCTCCATTTTTGTCTTCTAACTTTACATAGGTTCCATCTTTGATATAAACAGCAGGATAGGAATAGCTGATTCTACCAGGCCCTGTTGCAATGGAAACGCTATCTATCTTTTCAACGTTGTTTATATCGCATTCATACTCTGGAAATGCGATGTTTAAGTCTTCCACCTTCGGTATAAAAGCGCTGTTAGCGTCCTGGAATAAAGGAGCAAGTCTTTGTCTCATCTCTTCTGTGATTGTGCCGTCTGGTCCTACAACAAACTTAATGTTCCAGGAAGTTCCATCTATTGAGATTTTATCGTTGCAAAATCCGAAGCCTTCTCCAGCCCAGAAAATTGTTTCATTTTCCCATTCTCTTGACCCGGGAGCACCAACATTTATAAAATCACATATAGTTAACATTTCTCCAGCAGCAAAAGACCTTAACGCTCCTCCTTCAGGTTCTATTGTAACTTCTACAATCCTGCTGTTTCCGTTAAGATACCCTGTGGATGTTAACAGATAACTTCCATCATTTTTCTTCTTTATTATGACGGTGTAATTTCCATTTTTTATATTTCCTATAAGTTTGTATGTATTATTGTCAACTTTTTCAAGCTGGGATAACCTGTTGGATTTTACATACGTTAGAGCTGTTTCTATTCCTGATTGGGCAATCCGCAGGGCTGCTACACTCTTTTTTGTTCTGTGACCGGTTCCTGTTCTTTGCATCACCGTGTATGTTGCAATTCCTCCTGCTATGGTAAGAACAGCGATTATTCCCAACGTTGCCACAATAACAAAACCTTTTCTTTTCATTTTTGCCTCCGCAGTAAGGTTCAAATTACCAGTTTCTGCATATCACTTTGTCTCCGATAGAAAACGGTTTGTCTTTTACTGTTCCGTTTATAACATAAGAAACTGTTTTGGTTGTGTTGTCTATATCTACATTGAAACTGTTAACGGTAACGATACTTTCATCAAACATCGGTTGCTCTGTTCCAGTTCCGTCAGCTCCCTCATCTACATATCGGTAAAGATTGTTGTTCTGTAAGAAGTACTTTATTTCGTACGAACAACTGTCTCCTATAGACCATGTTTTGTTTTCACATATAACATTTTCATAATTAACATATCTAACTATCAAACTACTTCCGTTCCATTCCACCGGTTTATCACTTGCTTCAACATCGCCATAACCTGCTTTTTTTAAATCGGAGTCTATAATTTCAAGTGCGTTGAATATGGAGATACTTCCCCTTGACTTTTTCATCGTTTTATCCATCTGTCTGTAGCCAACGGAGAAGAATATAAAGGCTGCAGTCATCAGAATAAGAGCTATAGACATTCCGACAATAAGTTCGGTAAGGGTGAATCCGCTACGCCACTTCATTTACCAGTTTCCTTTAATGTAGTTTAAAGTTACATTTCCTGTGTAGTTCTGGTATGTGAATGTTGCTATTACCGTTATCTCTTTTGTGTCTGGAGATGTTCCCAAGTTTACAATCCATCTTACACTTTTATCACCTGCAAAGCCGTCACAACACGACCCTGTATCATTTTCGCAGGTATCATCCGTTCCTATAGTTAGACACAAATCTGTATAGTTTAAGCTTATTAGGTGTTCTAAAACTTTGTTTGCTTTATAAAGTGCAACTTCTCTCTCTTCGTTGATTTTTGAGTATTTTATATTGAAAACAAGAAGTGCCCCTATTCCGAGTATTGCAATAGCAAATATCGCCATTGCAGCTATTATCTCTATGATGGTGAATCCCTTTCTATTTTTCAACTAAAGCCTCTTCAATTGGATTCTGCCGCCTATATTGTTTATTACTATGTTATAGGTTACGCCATATCCTGAAATTACAATGGTGCCTCCTGTTATTGGAAGTTTATTTCTTCTAAATTTAATTTCGTTATTTGTAAAATTACTTAATAAACTGATGTTTGTGTCATCTATCGTAATTGATTTGATCGGTGTGGTTGCCGTTTCAGGTGCGTAGATTTCATATCTGTCAGAATAGATTTTTACTTTACTTGAACCTTTTTCCATTGCGAGTCCCTGTGCAAACTGCAGGTCAGCTGTTAGCTGTTCTGCTACCTGCCTTACTTTAGTGCTATTTATCCATCTGCCTATTTTTGGAACTGCTATAGCAGCAATAATTCCTACTATTGCTATAACAATTATAAGTTCAGTCAAAGTGAATGCATTTAACTTTTTCAAAACTGTCTCCAAATTTTGTTAAAAATTTTTCTGACTTTAAATTTAATTATATACTTTGCTTTATAGAGAAACAACTTTATAAAAAATCTAAAATTCCTTTGAAAATTTATTGACATTTAGATGCAGAAATCTTAAATTTAATTGTGCAAGGAGGCGGTGAGATGAGAGATGAGCATACTCCCGTATATATGATAAGTGTTGTAGCCCAGCTTGTAGGGGTTCATCCTCAAACGTTAAGATTTTATGAGAATGAGGGGCTTATAAAACCTTCAAGAACACAGGGAAAGACGAGGCTTTACTCTGAGGCTGATCTTAAAAGAGTGAAGCGCATAGTGACTCTTACAAGAGAAAGAGGGGTGAATGTTGCGGGAGTTGATCTGATATTGAAAATGGAAGATGATATCGGCAGATTATTTGAGATTCTGGCTGATCTACTTGATGAAACTTTAAAGAAATCGCTTATGGAACGTCTTGAAAGTGAGAATTTTTCTGAAATTGATGTTGAAAATTTCTTAAAGATTCTATTAAGATAGCAGTAATATTTTAAAACAGGACTGTAACGAAAAAACATAAAAAATATAATCAAAGGGAGGTTTAGCATGAATATCTGGGATATTCTTAGTGGAAGAGCAAAAGATTCTATTATGCTTTCTCAGGAAATAGCAAGACAACTTGGAGAAAGGTATGTAGATACGGAGCATCTTCTCCTTGCGATGGTTGAGCTGCCAGGTTCTCCAATAATAGACATTTTCACAATAGCAGGCTATGACCCTATAAGGGTTAAAAAGTTTATAAGGGAACAGGTTGATAGACTTGGGAGACTTGGTGTCCCCGGAAGTTATACAGGATATGAGGAGATTTATATAACCCCTACTCTTAAAAAAGTTCTTGATTCGGCTATAGATGAAGCAAGGAATATGAAGGCAAGAAATGTTGATGTGGAACATCTTTTCCTTGCACTCTTTAACGTGCCTGAGGGAATGGCTGCAAGAATTTTAAACAAGCTTGGAATAACCAAAGATGAAGCTGTGAAGGCCGTTGAGAAATACAGAGCTGGTAAAAAGAAGGTTTCAAGAGATATTTCAGGTAGAAGGGGCGGTAAGCAGCTTCCTGAAATTTTAAGGAAATATGCTATAGATCTTACAGGTCTTGCTGAAGAGGGTAAGCTTGACCCAGTAATAGGTCGTGAAAATGAGATGAAAAGGGTTATTCAGATTCTTTCAAGAAGGACAAAGAACAACCCTGTTCTTGTTGGACCTGCTGGTGTTGGTAAAACTGCGATTGTTGAAGGCGTTGCTCAAAAAATTGCAAACGGTGAAGTGCCAGATGACTTGAAAGATAAAAGAATAGTAGCTCTTGATATGGCATCTCTTGTGGCAGGAACAAAATATCGTGGAGAATTTGAGGAAAGATTAAAGCAGGTTCTTGATGCTGTTAAAAATGAGGGAAATATTATTCTCTTTATTGATGAGCTTCATACAGTTATAGGAGCTGGTGCTGCTGAAGGTTCAATGGATGCGGCAAATATTATGAAGCCGGCACTTGCAAGAGGGGAGTTCAGGGTAATAGGTGCAACTACAACCGATGAATACAGAAAACATATTGAGAAAGATCCTGCCCTTGAAAGAAGGTTTGCACCTGTATGGGTTGATGAGCCTGATATTGATACAGCAATTGAGATGCTTAAAGGTTTGAGACCAAAACTTGAAGAGCATCATAAAGTTAAAATCACAGATGAGGCAATAGAAGCAGCGGTTAAACTTTCCAAAAAGTACATACAGGGAAGATACCTTCCTGATAAAGCTATAGATGTTCTTGATGAGGCTTGTGCACGTAAGAGGATTCAGGCTACTTATGTATCACCTGAAATGCATGAGCTTAAAGAGAAACTTCATCAGTTAAGAGCTGAACTTGATGAAGCAGTTAAAAATGAGGAATTTGATAAGGCTGCTAAACTTAAGAATGAGATTAAGAAAGTGGAAGAGCGTATAAAAGAGCTTGAAGAGAAACAGGAAAAGATGAGAGAGGAGGCTAAAGGGGATAAGCCGGTTGTTACTGCTGAAGATATAGCGGAAGTGATTTCTGAAATGACAGGTATTCCAGCTTCTAAGCTTCAAGAAGAAGAAATTCAGAAACTTCTCAGAATGGAGAAAGAGTTACATGAAAGAGTTATCGGGCAGGAAAGGGCTATAAAGGCTATTTCTGAAGCTATAAGAAGGGCAAGAGCTGGACTTGAACCGGGTAACAGACCTCTTGGAAGCTTTCTCTTCCTTGGACCAACAGGTGTAGGTAAAACAGAACTTGCCAAAGCACTTGCGGAGTATCTTTTTGGTGATGAAACTGCAATGATAAGACTTGACATGTCTGAATATATGGAGAAGCATGCAGTGTCCAAGCTTATAGGGGCTCCTCCGGGGTATGTTGGATATGATGAGGGCGGTCAGTTAACCGAGGCGGTAAGAAGGAAACCTTACAGTGTTATTCTCCTTGATGAGATAGAAAAGGCTCATCCTGATGTGTTTAACATTCTTCTTCAGATACTTGACGATGGAAGGTTGACCGATGCTAAAGGGAGAACTGTTGATTTCAGTAATACTGTGATAATTATGACATCAAACGTAGGTTCAGAGTATCTAATGCATCTTTCTAAGGAAGAGTTTGAGAAGAACTATGAGAAGATTAAAGAGCAGGTTATGGCTGAGCTTAAGAAAAGATTCAGACCTGAGTTTCTCAACAGGATTGATGAGATTATCATCTTCCATCCATTGGCTGAAGAGGAGATCAAGCAGATTGTTGACCTGCTTGTTAGACAGCTTAATAAGAGACTTGCTGAAAGGGGAATTAAAGTTAAGTTGACAGAAGAGGCGAAGAAAGAGCTTGCAAAACGCGGTTATGTGCCTGAATTTGGTGCAAGGCCTCTTAAGAGAACAATACAAAGAGAGCTTGAAACACCTCTTTCTGTGGAAATATTGAAAGGGGAAGTTCAGGAAGGAGATACTGTAACTGTTGACTATGATAAAGAGAAAGGAGAATTTACGTTTAATGTTGAAAAGCCTGAGATTCCTGAGGCGAAAAAGGCAGAGATAAAAACAGAAGAACCTGAAAAATCGGAAGAAAGCGGTTCTAACGATACAAAAAGTGGTGAAAATAACTGATTTAAACCTTAGAAACACCTGGAAGCGGGAGGATAACCTCCCGCTTTTTCTTTTTTCTTGAAAAAGTTTTTCATCTATGTATAATTTTTTTATAGGAATTTTCTGGAGGTTTGTTTGGGAATGATGAAAGTTAAAATGTTTAATTTGCTTGTGTTAATAACTTTTCTGATTTTTCTACCAAGAGTAAATGCTGCGAATATTGGAATGTACCTTAAATCTGCCCACGGCAACGCCACCTACGGAGTAAACAGAAACTCAATGTCAGGATACTCAATAGGGAACTGCGACCACTGCCACGAAATGCACGCAAGCCAAAATGGTGTAGAACCAACACCCCAAAACGGCTCTCCATCCCCATTTGCCCTGTTTGCCCCAAACTTTAACACTGCAAAAACAACTAACCCATACACTCTATCAGACAACTACTGCTTCTACTGCCATTCAACAACAACAGACGGCTCAGTTCAGGTAGGAGGAATAGATAACCACAACTTCAGCTACACATTTGGTGGATACACATCATCAAGTGTAACAGGTATATACCAGATGTTTAACCAGGCATCCTACCACAACCTTTACGACCTTCACCAATTTGCCCTTGGAAATGCAGGAAGCACAACACTTCCATTTAGCACATTCTACAAACAACAATCAAACCCATGTGACACCTGCCACAACCCCCACATAGTAAGAGCAAACAAAAGAAATGTATCAGACCCAACATACACACCACTTTCAAAACCATCAGACCACAATAACCTCTGGGGAGACGATGCAAACGAAACCCTTGCAGCCCTTACAAACGCCTACCAGCCGCCTTACTACTACGGTTCAACCACAACATTTGAACCTGACGGAGCTGCCGATACCCCATCAAATCAGGCAGCAAAGATGCCCGACTACATAACCTACTGTACAGACTGTCACAACACGGTAAATAAAATTTACAGCACTACTCTTGGAAGGGAGCTTTATGAGATAGATTGGTTTTCAGATGATGGAGATAAACATGGATTCAGGGTGGCGGATTCAGATGTAGGGGTGGGTGATACAAACACAGCTTCTTTAAAACGCCCTTACAATGGCAGTCCGATAGCTAACGCAAACGGAGCCGGGTTTGTTGTTTCCTGTATGGACTGTCATGAAGCTCACGGTTCTAAACATGCGTATTTAATAAGGGAAGAAGTTAACGGTAAAGTTATGGAATCAATAGTAAATGATTATAATCTCTCAGAACTTTGCAGAAAATGTCATATGGATGATGAAGCTGCTTATGGAAGGGCTTCTGGAAGGAATAAATGGCGCTATGTTCATCATAGAGCACCTGATGCTCCCTATCATGGAGGAGGTTGTGGCCCTTGTCATGGAAGATTCGGGGGAACAGGACCAGATTCTTGTATAAAATGCCATTTTCATGGTGGTACTGATAAAGTTTTAGGTACAATGGCTACTAAGCGTAGAACATTTTAGTTTTTAAAAAACTTTATACCGCTTAAAAATAGGGCTGTTGATATACTGATATCTATAATTGAAACAGCTATAAGCAGGGTATGATTTCCTGATGCTATTTCTGATAGTTTAGAACCTAAAAAAATCATTGCTGTCAGGAAAATGTAGAATTTTGTTTCAAACACCTGCCAGATTGTAGCTCTTTTTAAATTTTCTATTCGCTTTATTTTCTTTTCGGCAGATTTTGAAAATATATATTTCCATTTAACTATTCCTAAAAGTATCCCTGAAATTAAAGCAGTTATTATCCAGACTTTTAAGGGTTTAATGCTGAATGCTTCGTTGAGAAGAGAAGCACTTTTAAATGCTAAAACTATGCTGCCGCTATACCATATAGCAACAGCAATAGATTTTAGAATTTGTGGAGATACTATTAGCATTTATTGTATATTCCCTGCTTATATATTTTTTACTACAGCTTCAGCTGTTTTAAGTGAGTTGTAAACACAATCGTTTACACCAACTCCCTTGTAAGCGTTTGAGTTTAAATATAGTCCTTTGTGGTTGGTAGTTCTTTTAAAAATTTCTTCAACTTTTTCAAGGTGTCCGACTGTATAGTGAGGTATTCCCTTTGTGTGTTTAAACACTTTTGTAATTTCCGGTTTGTGTCTTATCTTCATTATTTTTTTGATGTCTTTGTATGTAAACTTTGCTATCTCCTCCTCTCCTGCCATAGCAAGTTGAGGCTGTCTTGCTCCTCCAACCATAGCTCTTATAAGTGCTTTCCCCTCTGGTGCTCTATTTGGAAAGATACTTGAGTCCCACAGAACTCCAAGTATCTTTCTGTTTTCTGTCCTTGGGACAAGAAAACCGAATCCATCAAGGTCATGGCCGAGTCCTTTTTTCCTGAAGCCAAAAGCGACAACTGCTATAGGAGAATAATCTATCTCGTTTAATTTTTCAGAAAGCTCTTTATCAAAATTCTTGGTGAGAGAAGCAGCAACGTATGAAGGTGTGGCAAGTACTATGATATCAAATGTTTCTTCAAATATTTCATCCCCTCTTTCGTAAACAATTTTCCACTTATCTTTCTCTTTTATAAGTTTTTTAACAGTTGTGTTTGTTAGAATTTCCCCTTTTATATTTTCAACAAGTGCATCTATAAGGTCTATCACACCATTTTTAAACGACATAAGAACACCGCCGGGACCTGCTGTAGCATCTTTTTTTTCCTTTTTCATTGCTAAAAGTCCTTTTATAAGCCCACCGTATTTTTTCTCAAGATGCCATACTGCAGGAAAAGCAGCTTTTACACTTAACCTGTCGGGATCTCCAGCAAAAATTCCGGCTGCCATAGGGTCTATCAATTTTTCTAATGATTCCTCTCCAATCCTTCTTTTTACAAATGAGGAAAGACTTTCATCAGAATCATCCTCTTTTGGGGGAACAAAATATTCTGCTGCAAGACGAAGTTTTCCTTTAAAGGATAATACGTATGAAGCGAGAAAAGCTATCGGACTTTCAGGTAGTCTTACCAGTTTGCCGTTTACAAACACAAATCTTTTTCTTGCTTTATCTGAGCTTCTGTAAAGTCTATCTTCAATTCCAAGTTCCTTTACAAGCTCAAGTGTGTAAGGTTTATTGTCAAGAAAACCGTTTGGGCCTGTTTCTATAATGAATCCATTTTCATGGACTGTTCTCATTTTACCGCCGCACTGCTTTTCTTTCTCAAGCACTTTAACGGTAATATATCCACCGGATAACTTTTCAATATAAAAGGCTGTTGTTAAACCTGAAACACCAGCACCTATAACTGCAACTTTCTTCATTTCTATCTCCTGAAAAGTTTTTCACATTCTGTTGCTATGGCTTTTATTAAATTATCATCTTTGTGGTTTAAGGGAACTCTTACATATCTCTCAATGCCTGCTTTTTCTGCTACTTCTTTATATTCTACATCAAGTTCAAAAAGGGTTTCTATATGCTCTGATATAAAACTTATAGGAAAAACAACAAGCTCTTTTACGCCCTTTTCCCCCAACTCTTCTATTGTTTCTTCAGTTGAGGGTTTTATCCATTCAATGGGACCAATTTTACTTTGAAATGAAAGTTTATAGGGAAATCCTCTGAAGTTTTCCATAACAAGGGAGATGGTTTCTTCAGTTTCATTTAAGTAAGGGTCTCCCTGCTGTATTAAATACTCGGGAAGACTGTGGGCGCTGAAAAGAATGAAAGGGTTTTTAAGCGTATTTATGGAGTTTTTTATCTGGTTTGTTATCCATTTTATGTAGTAGGGATTTTTGTTCCATGATTTAACAACTTTTGCAGATGGAAGTTCTTTCCTTATATCTCTTATGCAAGCTCCTGCTGTGGCAAGTGAATAGTGGGGGTAAAGTGTTATAGCTACAATTTCATCAGGATTGTATGCTTTTATCTCTTTTACAGTTTCTGTAAGGAGAGGCTTGGAGTAAAGCATTCCTGTAAATGTTTTTATTCCTGTTAATTTTTCAACCTCTTTTGCTATTTCTACAGAATATTTTACTGTGGGGGAACCGCCTCCTATAGCTTCATAATTTGGTTTCACTTTTTTTGCTCTTATTGATGCAATTAAGTAAGCAAGAGGTTTTTGTAGAAAAGAAGGTACACCTAAATTTATAAGGTCTCTGTCTGAAAATAATCTGTATAGAAATGGTTTTATCTCTTTAAGTGTTGAAGGACCGCCCATATAAACTATCAGTATAGCTCTTTTCACTTTTATCTCCTGAGCTTAAAACTTGGTATTGAATAATAGCAGTTTTTTCTCTATCTGTCCTGAGAAAGAATGTTGCTATAAATTCAACTTCTCATATATTTAATAATAGCAATAAAAGGAGGGTGCTTATGCAGATATACACCTTTAAGTGTCAGGATTGCGGAAAAGAGTTTGATGTTGAAATCTATACTCCCCTTCAGGTGCTTGAGATAAGGTGTCCTGAGTGCGGGTCTGAAGAACTTGAGGTTATAAATATCGTTAACATCTGTTCCCCGTTTGGCTGAGGTTAAAGATAGAGGGGAGTTTCCCCTCTTATACTTGTATGTGTATTCTTTTAACCTTTAAGTTTAAAATGTTTTCAGACAGGGATTTTAGGGAGTCAATCTGCTTTATTTCTTCAGGGTCAGTTATTCCGTTATAATTTATAAGATAAAAAGAGGGAGAGGTTCCATACGCTTTTTCGGTATCAAAGATAAAGCCGCAAACTGTTAAATTTCCTTGTGATATAAGCTTTTCAAATTCTGGAATTTTTTTTATTGTTTCAATCTGAAAATCTATATTAAGTTCTAGAAATGCACTGTTTAAAAGCTTTTCATCTTCGTAAAGGGGAGCTATTATTTCGTAGTTTTCTTCATAAATTTTCATAATAGATTTAAATTCAAACTCTCCTGCCGGGTATTCACTGGATATAAGTTCTTTAATTTTGGAACTGTTTGTATCTATTATTGATATTAGTTTTAGATTGTAGTTTTTGATAGCGTGGTGAACTGATGCAAGGTTTGTAACGGCCTGACAACCGGCATTTGAAATTATGAAGGGAGTTAACCGGTAAAATTTTTTGAGAAGAAGTAGTTTTGATGAGCATACCACGCAGGAGACCGGATTTTCAAATGTTTCATCCCAGTTTTCCGATAAGAGATTCTCTATAAATTTTATTACCATCAAATCTCCACAATTTCTGTTTCTCCGTTTAGCAAATTAAGTATAACAAAAGTTGAATTTCCCGTTAGATATCCGCAGAGTTCCCCTGGATTAATGATAACTGTGCCCTTTTCTTCTCTTATATCTATCCTGTGAGTATGCCCGTAAAAGATGAAATCAACTGTTCCTGAAAGTTCATCTATGAAAATTGGCTCATGCATTATTATGGCAGTTTTTCCGTTAAGATTTGTTTTTACAGGAGGGTTTTCTAAATCTGGTGCTACGTTAAGCAATCCTTTAATTTCCCCGTCGTTGTTTCCAAACACTGCTACAAACTCTGCTTTGAGAGTTTTAAACCTTTTAAGAGAAAATGGGGAGATAATATCGCCGCAGTGAACTACTGTATCAACATCTATTTTGTTAATTTTTTCTATGCACTTTTCTATCTTTTCTATGTTGTCATGGCTGTCTGAAATAACGGCGACTCTCATTTTTCTTCCACCTTTTCAGGAGGTTTATTTGAAACGTATTTACAATCAGGATATCTTGAGCAACCGTAAAATACCCTTCCCTTTTTACTCCTTCTTTCAACTATATCACCCTCTCCACATTCAGGACATTTACCGTAAGTTATACTTTCGGTGTATCTGCAATCCGGGTAGTTGGAGCAGGCTATAAATCTTCCAAATCTTCCCCTTTTTATTACAAGTTCACTTCCACAGTCGGGACATTTCTTTCCGGTTTTCTCATCCTCTTTTTTTCCGTTCTCTTTATATTTACATTCAGGATAGTTGGAGCAGGCTATAAATGACCCGTATCTTCCGTAGATTTTAAGAAGTTCTCCGCCACACTCGGGACATCTCTTCCCTGTTGGTTCTCCTTTAAGTTCTTTAAGATTTTTCTGTGCGTTTTCAAGAAGGGATTTAAACTCTCCGAAGTAAAATTCTTTTAAGAGTTCTTTCCACTCTTTTTTTCCCTCTTCTATCTTGTCAAGCTCTTCTTCTATGTTTGCTGTAAATTTTATATCAACGATTTTTGGAAAGAGTTTCTTTAATATTCCGTTTATAAACTCTCCAAGCTCTGTAGGTTTAAGTTTCTGTTTTTCCTTCTCAACATAACCTCTCTGTATAATGTTTGAAATTATTGTTGCGTAAGTTGAAGGTCTTCCAACTCCTTCTTCTTCAAGTGCTTTAACGAGTGTTCCTTCGGTGTATCTTGGTGGTGGTTCTGTAAAGTGCTGGATACCTTTAATCTCTTTAAGTGCCAATTTTTCTCCCTCTTTTATATCAGGCAGGATTTTCTCTTCCACACTTATAGGATAAACTGTCATAAATCCGGGAAATTTAATTGTGCTTCCTGTGGCTTTGAAGCCAAGGCCGCTGCTTTCAAGGGTTGCTGACACAGTGTTAAATACTGCATCCTTCATCTGTGATGCTACAAATCTTCTCCAGATAAGGTCGTAGAGTTTATATTGTTCGGGAGTTAAGAAGTTTTTTACAGATTCTGGAGTTCTTTCTACCGATGTTGGCCTTATAGCTTCGTGGGCATCCTGTGCGCTTTTTGGGGTTTTTGTTTCATAGCTTCTTGCCTTTTGGGGGAGATATTCTTTTCCAAAAATTTTGCCTATGAAACTTCTTGCTTCTTTTACTGCTTCGTCTGAAACTCGTGTTGAGTCTGTTCTCATGTAAGTTATCAAACCGACCCGCTCGTTTCCTATGTCTATACCTTCATAAAGCTGCTGTGCTATTTGCATTGTCATTTTTGCCGGGAAGCCGAATTTTTTTGAGGCTTCTTGCTGAAGGGTACTTGTTATGAAAGGTGGATAAGGTTTTCTTTTTCTCTCTTTTCTTTCAACGGATGTTACTGTGAATTTTTGCTCTTTTTTTGCCCTTTCAACAAGCTCATTAGCTTTTTTCTCATCGGGAATGTCAAATTTTCCTAATTTTTTTCCGTCAACTGAAAACAGCTTAGCCGGTAATTCCTTGTTTTCCTTTTTAAACAGTGCTTCTATAGTCCAGTATTCTCTGGGCTTAAACTGCCTTATCTCTTCTTCCCTATCACATATCAATCTTAAAGCTACTGATTGAACCCTGCCTGCAGAAAGAGCTTTTTTGAATCTTCGTGAAAGCATTGGAGAGATGGAGTATCCAACTATCCTGTCAAGTATTCTTCTTGCCTGCTGGGCATCTACTTTATTTTTGTCTATGGTATCTGCTTTTTCAAGGGCTTCTTTAATCGCCTTTTTTGTTATTTCATGAAATCTAACTCTAAAAATTCCTTCTTTCTTTACTCTTTTAAGAATTTCAGCTATGTGCCAGCTTATCGCTTCTCCTTCTCTATCAGGGTCTGTTGCAAGGTATATTTCATCTGCTTTTTTTGCTGCTTCTTTGATCTCTTTTACTATTTTCTGCTTCCCTTTAATAGTGGTGTATTTTGGTTTGAAATCTTTTTCTATGTCAACTCCAAATTCTTTCTCCGGGAGATCTCTTATATGTCCCATTGATGCTTTTACAGTAAAATCTTTTCCAAGATATCTCTGAATTGTTTTAGCTTTGGCAGGAGACTCAACAATCAGTAGTTTTCTCTTTCCCATTTATTTCACCTCAACGATTTTGACTAAATTTGTAGTTCCAGGCACTCCTGTTGGTGCACCAGCTAAAACTATAACCTTATCTCCAATTTTTGCAATCCCCCTTTCTTTGACCGCATGTATGGAAACTGCTATAAGCTTTTCTGTGGATTCTACAGGTGTTGTAAGGCAGGAATCAACTCCCCATACGAGATTAAGCTTCCTTCCCGTTTTTATATCGTGGGTTACGGCAAATACAGGAACTTTCGGCCTGAATTTTGCAACAGCCAATGCTGTTGCTCCTGTTCTTGTAAACGCTATTATCGCTTTTATGTTCCCGGACTTTGCAAGTTCACATGCGGCTTTTGCAAGTGAATCTTGCAGACTATCAGGTTTTATATCTTCATACCTTTTAAATGGGTATATTTTTTCAGCTTCTTTTATAACATTTGCCATTGTTTCTATCACTTTTAGCGGATATTTACCTACTGCTGTTTCCTCTGAAAGCATCAGGGCATCGGTTCCGTCAAGCACAGCGTTTGCTATATCTGTTACTTCAGCTCTTGTAGGTATAGGCATGTCAACCATTGACTTTAACATCTGGGTGGCTGTTATTACAGCTTTCCCTTTCCTGTTTGCTTTTTTTATAAGTGTTTTCTGTATTACAGGGACTTTCTCAATTGGAAGTTCAACACCTAAATCTCCTCTTGCTACCATTAAAAAGTCCGTTACTTCAAGAATTTCATCTATGTTTTCAACAGCTTCCGGTTTCTCTATTTTAGAAACAACAGGAATGTTTTTAGCGCTGAGCTCTTCCAGAAGATTTTTTAATTTTATTATGTCGGCAGCTTTTCTAACGAAAGAAAGGGCTATTATATCTGCTCCTTCTTTAACTGCAAATTTCACATCTTCAATATCTTTTTCTGTTAATGCAGGGATAGAAAGATTGCTGTGAGGCAGGTTTACACCTTTGTGGGATGTTAAAGGGCCACCTACGACCACTTCACAAATAACTTTTTTCTCTTTTACATCTTTTACCTTCAACCTGAATGCACCATCAGCAAGAAGTATGGTTTCTCCTATCTTTACCTCTCTGTCAAGATATGGATAGTTCACAAATATTTCACCTTTTTCATGCTCTTTTTCTGGTGTCAGAATAATGGTGTCTCCCCTGTGAAGGAAAAGGGGTTCATTTTCTATCTTTCCTATCCGAATTTTCGGACCGCACAGGTCCACAAGAACAGGAATTTTTATACCTGTTGACTCCTCTACTTCTCTTACAAGTTCTATTTTTTTTCTGTGTTCTTCGTATGTTCCGTGAGACATATTAAGCCTTACAACATTTAACCCTGCTCTTACAAGTTTTTCCAGTGTTTCTTTATTCTCTGTTGCAGGTCCAAGGGTTGCAACTATTTTTGTCCTTTTCATCATTTACCTCTGAAGCGGTTTTGATGTTTTTTAAATATAGATGTTTTGAATTGGTTTTTACATATTGTTTCTAAATTTTTACAGTTGCATAGTTTTAGATGATGTATTTAAACATGATTTAATAATTTAAAAATTCTTTATTAAAGTTGAATATGTAAAACATATTTGCAATTTGAAAATTTTTTATCTAAAATTCACTAAAAATAAAACAGGGAGGTGCCGTAATGGTAAAGAAACTGTTAGCAGCCATGGCTGCTGTGGCAATTATGGGGGGAACAGCGGTAGCTGGTGGACACGGAAAAGCAAAAACAACACCGGCAGAAGCACTAAAAGAAGTTGTGGAGGGGAACGCTAAGTGGGTTGAATCTCACACAAAATCTTACTTCAAACCTTATATGAATGCTCAGCACCCCATTGTAACTATGATTACATGTTCAGATGCAAGGGTTCATCCTACAGTATTCTTTGAAGACCCAGTTGATAAAGTTTTTGTTATCAGAAACATTGGAAACCAGCTTGCAAACGCAAGAGGTTCTATAGACTACGGTATTTATCATCTTCATACACCAATTCTTTTAATTTTAGGTCACACCCATTGTGGTGCTGTAAAAGCTGCTCTTCATGACTATTCTAAAGAGACCGAAGGTATCAAAAATGAGCTTGACCACCTTCATCTGCCACTTTCTAAAGTTTCTAAATCAGGTCCTTTTGAGAAAAGATGGCTTGAGGGTGTAGAGAAGAACGTAAACTATCAGGTTCAGGAAGCTCTTAACTTCTACAAGCCTTTCATTAAGAAAGGACAGCTTGCAGTTGTTGGTGCTGTTTATGACTTTATAAATGCTTACGGTAAAGGATACGGAAGAATTGTTATTCTTAACATCAACGGTGAAACAAATCCATCAAAACTTAAATATTCGCCTGTTATGAAATATCTTTCATCTTCAATGAAAAAAGCAGTGCTTGTTACAAAGTAATTTATCGGGGGGAATTCCCCCCTTTCTTTAATCTTTCTATACAGATTTCTATACAGACTATACAGACTATACAGAGATGTTTATTTTTCCTGAGTCTATGTGTACTTTAACTTTTTCCAGCAGTTTCTCTTTTTCTGTTTTTTCTTTTTTGTAAGTGATTGATACAGGGATAAATCCTGCTGATAAAAGTTTAGTTTTAAGTTCAGCATCTCTTTTTTTCAAGGCTTCAACTATTTCCTTATTTTCTGCTTTAAATTCAATGGAAACTTCGTTTGAAATTGCAAAGATAGAAACGTTTATAAATAGGGAGTTTTTTGATATTTCAATCTCTACTTTGCATCCATCTTTGTCTTTTTCAAATAAAATCTCTACATCGGTATCATTTACTTTTAAAGGAAAGAATACTATGTTGCCTACGGGAAGGAAGTAGAATGCAAGCATTGAAAGGATTAATTTTCTAAAGTCTTTCTCGCTAAGATTACCTTTTGATTGAATCAAAAGTTCTTTTACTGTTAAGAGAGTATCGGCTGCTCCTTTAGGTGAAAAAATCATTTTTATAAACTTTTTAAGCGTCTCATCTTCTATTTTTTTATCTCTTGAAGAGATCTCTTTGATCTCTTTTTTGAAAATTTCCGATATAACTTGTTTAATGGATTTACTGTCAAGGAAAGGTAGAAGTTTTAAGAGGATAAACTGATTGCTCCATTTTTCATCAAGTTTTATTAATTTTAATTCAAGCTTAGGATACAAAGATTTGATGAGAAAAATAAGCTCTTCTCCTTCTGTGAACTGTCTATCTGTTTCAACATCTGCAATGATTACTTTATTACCTAAAAGAATTTTTGCCTTGCCATCTTCGGTATATCCTAAAAATTTTACTTTTATCCTTTTTCCTTTCAGTTCTTCTGAGACATCTCCCTTCCTTTCTCCTGCAATTATAGAGGAGAGTAATTTCTCCATATCACGACGGGAGAAATCCTGAAGCTTCGTCGGAAGGTTTCTGCTTATCGCTTCTGTTGGAATAATACCTTCTATTTTCCTTATCTCTATGATCTCCCCCTAAAACAGGTCTGTTGAAAGGTATCTTTCTCCTGTATCTGGAAATACTGTAACAGCAGGTTCTTTAAGGAATCCTTTCTCTGCAGCTTTTATGATGCCTGCCACGTTTGCACCGGAAGAGATTCCGACCAATATTCCGTAGCTACCTGCAAGTTTCTGACAGTAATACTTTGCTTCATCATAGCTGACTGTTATAACTTCCGTTATAAGATTTCTATCAAGTATTTCAGGGATAAATCCTGCACCTATACCTTGAATTTTATGAATTCCCGGTTTACCTCCTGAAAGGACAGGAGATTCCTTAGGTTCAACGGCTATGATAGTGATATTTTCATTTTCCTCTTTTAATCTTCTTCCGACACCTGTTAAGGTTCCGCCTGTGCCGACTCCAGCGATAAAAGTTTTTGGTAATTTTTTCAGCTGTTTGAGGATTTCAACGGCCGTTCCTTCGTAGTGGGCTTTTATGTTTGCTGGATTTTTAAATTGATTTGCGGGAACATATATATCAGGATTCTCTTTAACTCTTCTTTCTGCTTCTTTAACCGCTCCTGCCATTCCCTCTTCAGCCGGTGTTAATATAAGCTCTGCACCGTAAGCTTTTAAAATTTTCTTCCTTTCGTCACTCATGTTTTCAGGCATCACGATTGTGCAGCCGTAACCTTTTGCTGCACATACAAGGGCAAGGCCTATTCCTGTATTTCCGCTTGTGGCTTCTATAATTCTTTTTCCTTTTTTTAAAATTCCTTTCTCTTCCAAATCTCTGATTATGTAAAGGGCTATTCTGTCCTTTATACTTCCTCCGGGATTAAACATTTCAAGCTTTGCGTAGAAGGTCAACTCGTTTATTGTTAGTTCTATTAATGGGGTGTTTCCTATCAGTTCAAGGATACTTCTTGATAGTATACTCATTCAGTTCTCCTGAATCTATGAAAGATTTAGTTTTTATTTTATCAATTAAGTCATCTTTTACCACTTTAAATCCATGAACATGTTTTCCACCTTTGCGAAAGTGAAATTCGGTAAGGTTAAACTCCTTTTTAAGTGAAAGGTAATCGGAAAGAGGTAAAATCCTTTCTCTGCCCTTCTCTGTTTTTATTTTAAGGATTTTCTCCTGTAGTTTTTCCCTTATAATTCTTAGTTTTCCCTGCCTTGTAAGGTTTCTTATTACAGCTTCATCAAGGGTTATCGGTAGTGTTAGAAAGTCGCATACAATTTTTGTAAGTTCGTTTATCCTATCGGGAACAGGGGTTGTTGAACCTTTATATGTTATTTTTCTGTGAGGGGCATTTTTAAAAATTTCTCTCGTTGCTCCTGTCAGCCGCTCTCCGTGGTCAACAATTCCCCCAAAGATAAGGACTGTATCTGTATCTATCTCATCCTTTTCAAGAGTTTTCTCTCCATTGGGGTCAAGCACTATAATCTTTCTGTTTTTCGGTATCTTATTTCTGATTTTAAAGGGAATATGGGGATGGAAGAAGTTTTTAAGCACTGATATAGATTCTAAATTTTCATCCAGAATAAAAAAGTTATCAGGGGTAAAGTAATCCTTTACAATTCCGTATGTAAGTTCTATCTGGTTTAAAAGTCCCTTTTTTTCTCTGTCTTTTAAGATATAAAAAAAGCTCATGTCTATGGCTATAGATGGAAACTGTAAATTTTTAAGAGTTAAGATTTTCTCTTCAGGAAAATCCTCGTTTCCCTTTACAATAACTGCATCAGCTTTAGTGTCTCCCTTTCCTATTAGAAAATTTACACAGTTTACCTTTTCTATAATTTTTCCAGGGATGATTTCTCCAAAGTATTCCTTTCTTACAACTTTCAGCCTGCCTGTTGCTATCTGATATGCAAGGCGGTTTATAAAGTCTCCTCTGCCGGGCTTCCTTAAACACTTTATATTTTTGATGTTCTGCTCTTTAAGCTTTTCAGAAAGTATCTCTTTTGCCTTTTTAAACTGCATCGTTCCACCAGAGTTTTCTCTCTTTGAGATTATCTATGTAAGCTAACACCTCTTCATCTGTTAAGTCAGGAAAGCTTTCATAAAAACTTGCAACGGCAAAGGGAAGTTGGGTGCTTTCATGTAAAACTAAAACTTTGTCAAAATAGGGTTTGAGACGTTCAATCGTGTGAATAGGGGCAACAGGTGCTACTGCCAGGATTTTTTCAGGATTTAACGTTTTTAGGAAATTTGAAGCTGCTATAGCTGTAAAACCTGAAGCAAATCCGTCATCTATTATTATTGCTGTTTTTCCGTTTAAAGGTTTGTATCCTTTTCCTTCCCTGTAGATGAGGTTTCTCCTTAGAACCTCTTTGAAAACCTCTCTTCCAACTTCATTGATAGTTTTTCTATCAATAAGATTTTCAAAATCCGGGTTTAGAAATATTGTTCCGTCAATTGTTACTGCTCCAAATCCTGCTTCTGGATTCCACGGTATGGGTAGCTTCCTTACAACTATTATGTCCATGGGTATATTGTGTCTAACGGCAACCGGGTATGCTACAGGGACTCCTCCACGGGGAATGGCAAATATTACACTGTTTTCCGGAAGCTTTAGGGAATGGCTTAGTACTTCTCCTGCATGGAGTCTGTCTCTAAATAGCGGTTTCATCACACCTCGCTGATACGGTTGTTCTATTTAAGATTAGTGTTAAAATTTAACAAAATCAACAGTTAATCGGAGAAGTGGAAATGAAAGGGATATCTGATGTTAAAGGTTTTTTATGCGGCACAGGGAGGGGAGGTATAAAGAAAACCGATAAGCCTGTTGAGAGAGATGATGTTCTTGTTATTGTTTCTGAAGTACCGGCGGTGGCTGCTGGAGTTTTTACGCAGAATGACATAAAAGCAGCACCTGTCAAAGTGTCTATGAAGCAGTTTTCTGTCTGTGAAAAAATTTCCGGGATTGTTGCAAATAGCGGAAATGCAAACGCCTGCACGGGAGAGCAGGGACTTAAAGATGCAGAGAAAATGGTAAATATATGTGAGGATTTAACCGGGAAAAAGCCTTTTATTGTTGCTTCCACAGGGGTTATCGGAGAACCTTTACCTATGGATAGAGTGGAAAAAGGGATAAAAGAGGCTGTTAAAACTCTTGGAACAAAGAATAGCATTGAGGCTGCTACCGCTATTATGACTACCGATACTTTCCCAAAAGTTGCTTTTTTTGATGGCGGTGAATTTTCCATAGGTGGTGTTGCTAAAGGTGCCGGAATGATAGACCCTGCTATGGCAACGATGCTCTCTTTCGTGGCTACAGATGTTGAGATTGATAAAAACCTTTTGCAGGAGATTTTAACTGAAATTGTGGATGAAACTTTTAATGCAATAACTGTTGACGGTGATATGAGTACAAACGATACAGTCTTTATACTTGCAAACGGTATGTCTAAGGTTAAAATCGCCGATAGTAATGTTGAACTTTTTGCTGAAGGTTTGAGGAAAGTTATGGCTTCTCTTGCATATCAGATAGTTAAGGATGGCGAGGGAGCCACAAAGGTTGTAAGGATAGTTGTTGAAGGAGCTTTGACGAAAGAGGAGGCAAGAAAAGTAGCTCGCAAAATAGCCCTTTCGCCACTTGTTAAAACCGCTGTGTTTGGATGCGATCCGAACTGGGGCAGGATAATTGCTGCGGCAGGAAGTGCCTGCACAGGAATAGAGGAGAAAGCACTTGAGCTAAAAATAGGTGATTTTGTGCTTTTTAAAGGTGGTAGAGCAGAGTATAGAGAGGAGGATGTTTATAGATACATGAAAGATAGTGATGAGATAGTTATAAAGCTTAATCTTGGAAAGGGAAAGGAGCGGTTTGAATATCTTACCTGCGATTTAACTTACGATTATGTGAGGATAAATGCTGAATATAGAACGTGAAACTCCATTTTTGATAGATGCTGGAAATACTTTTGTAAAAGTTGCTGTAAAGGAGGAAGGGGGCTTTAAATTTGCTTTAAAAATTGAAACGGAAACGGTTAAGAAAGGGAATTTTCCTTTTAAAGGAAAAGTTGCAGTTGTTTCAAGTGTAGTTCCTTCAATAGAGGAAGTGATTAAGAGTAATTTTGAAAAGGTTTTCTTTGTTTCTGCACATTTGCCATTACCTTTGAAACTTGATTATAAAACACCTGAAACCTTAGGTGCTGATAGAATAGCTGCTGCTTGCGGATTTCTTGATTACGGCAGTAATGGAATTGTTGTTCTTGCCGGAACGGCTGTTGTTATTGATGTTGTTAAAGATGGTATTTTTCAGGGTGGTGCTATCTTACCGGGCACTTCTTTGATGGCAAAGGTTCTTGGAAGGTTTACGGAGCAGTTGCCGGAAGTTGAAGGTTTTTTAAATGAGTATCCTGGTAAATCCACCGCTGAATCTATTATGTCGGGGATTGGACTTGCACTGGCAGGAGCGGTTGATAGAGCTTTGAAGATTGCAGATTTAAATGATTCACCGGTTGTTTTAGCAGGTGGGTATGCAGAAGATTTGAGAAAGATGCTTGGTTACGGCATCGTTGATGAGTTTTTAATATTCAGGGGACTTTGGAACATTTACAGATGGAATAAAAAAGGGGGAGCTTAAGCTCCCCCTTTTTTCTATTAATATTCAGGCATTGGAGGCATATTTTTCTCTTCTTTCTCAGGTATCTCTGTGATTGTAGCTTCTGTTGTAAGGAGAAGTCCCGCCACAGAAGCAGCGTTCTGTAGAGCAACCCTTTCAACTTTAGTTGGGTCAATCACACCAGCTGCTACAAGGTCTTCATATTCACCTTTTCTTGCGTTAAATCCGTAGTTTACACCTTTTTCAGCTATAAGCTCTTTAACTTTTTCAACAACAACCTGTCCTGCGTATCCGGCGTTTTCAGCAATCTGTCTTAGTGGAGCTTCCACAGCTTTCTTAACAATCTCTACTCCGTGTTTCTTGTCAATTTCACCTGCTTCGTCAAGTTCTTTGATAACTTCATCAAGTTTCCTTGCAGCTGCAAGAAGTGCCACTCCACCACCTGGAACAATTCCTTCTTCAACAGCAGCTCTTGTTGCGTGGAGTGCGTCTTCAACTCTTGCCTTCTTCTCTTTAAGTTCAGCTTCAGTTGCAGCACCAACTTTGATAATTGCTACGCCGCCTGCAAGTTTTGCAAGTCTTTCCTGAAGCTTCTCTTTATCGTATTCAGATGTAGCTTTTTCAAGTTCAGCTTTTATCTGCTTGATTCTTGCTTCAATTTCTTCCTCTTTACCTTTTCCGCCGATGATTGTTGTGTGTTCTTTGTCAACAACAACCTTGTCAGCCTGACCTAACATATCAAGAGTTACATTTTCAAGTTTAATTCCAAGGTCTTCAAGGATAGCCTGTCCACCTGTAAGGATAGCGATATCCTGAAGCATAGCTTTTCTTCTTTCACCAAAGCCAGGAGCTTTAACAGCACATACGTTTAAGGTACCACGGAGTTTGTTAACAACGAGTGTTGCAAGTGCTTCACCTTCTACATCTTCAGCGATGATAAGGAGTGGTCTTCCCTCTCTTGCAACAGCTTCAAGTACAGGTAAGAGTTCTCTTATGTTTGAAATTTTCTTGCCGTAGATAAGAATGTATGGGTTTTCAAGGACAGCTTCCATCTTGTCAGGGTCTGTTACAAAGTATGGAGAGAGGTATCCTCTATCAAACTGCATACCTTCAACAACTTTAAGCTCTGTTTTGAGACCTTTAGCTTCTTCTACTGTTATTACACCTTCTTTTCCAACTTTGTCCATAGCTTCGGCGATAAGTTCACCGATCTCTTTATCATAGTTTGCTGAAATTGTAGCAACCTGAGCAATCTGCTCTTTTGTTTCAACAGGCTTGGAGATGTTCTTAAGTTCTTCCACAACTTTTTCTACAGCCGTGTCAACACCTCTTTTAAGTTCAATTGCGTTGTCTCCAGCAGTTACAAATTTAAGACCGTCGTTAAAGATAGCTTGCGCTAAAACTGTAGCTGTTGTTGTTCCGTCACCTGCCTTGTCAGCAGTTTTTTGAGCTACCTCTTTTACAAGTTGAGCTCCGATGTTCTCAACAGGATCTGTAAGCTCTATCTCCTTAGCAACTGTAACACCATCTTTTGTTACAAGAGGAGAACCGAATTTTCTCTCAATTACAACGTTTCTTCCACCTGGTCCCATTGTAGCTTTTACAGCGTTTGCAAGTTTATCTACACCTATCTTAACTTTCTGTCTTGCTTCATCGGCAAATCTAATATCTTTTCCTGCCATGGCTCTCACCTCCTCCTTGGTTTTTGTTATTCAACGATAGCTAAAATGTCTTCTTCTCTGATAATGAGAAGTTTTTCACCGTCAAGCTCAACTTCATTACCTGCATACTTGCTGTAAAGCACTTTATCTCCCTCTTTCACTTTAAGAGGTCTGATCTCACCGTTTTCAAGAAGTCTGCCTTCTCCAACAGCTACAACTTCTCCCATCTGGGATTCTTCCTTAGCTGTGTCTGGAAGGATGATTCCTCCTGCAGTCTTCTGTTCCATCTCAACTTTCTTTACAACCACCCTATCGTATAGAGGCTTTAACTTCATCTCTCTACCCTCCTTTCTCTGGTTTTTAGCACTCATCTTTGGTGAGTGCTAATTTGTTCACTATAAAATTTAGATAGATGGTGTTAAGTGTCAAGGGGAGATAGTAAGATGTTTGAAAAGATGGCGACAGGATATGGGAGATTTTTTGGGCGTAGCCCAAAGAATGACTGCCTTTTTTTCTGTCATTTTGAGCGTCAGCGAAGAATCTCATATTTTTGAAGTCTAAGAAGGTATATGTGGAATCTTATTTAAAGAAAGATGATTGTTGTAAGGAATTTAATTAAAAAATGGCATTTTGGATTGGATTATAAAGCCCAGCAGTCTATTTTTCCGCTTGCAGGGTTTAAAGTGCATTTTATATCTAAGCTGTCTTTTTGATAAATACACTCTCCGTTTTCAAACCTGACAATACCTTCAGAATCTATGATAACCTTGCAGGAACCGTTGTAGCCTTCAAACTGGCAGATAGTCTGGTTTGATGCTGAATTATTGCAATAGTCTCCGCAAAGCTGCCTTGCACAGGTTGTTAACATTTTTTGGAGATTTGCCACTTCAGCGTTTCTCTTATACTTTGTGTAATAAGAAATAGAAACTGCGGCGAGGATGAAGATTATAGCCACTGCTATAAGTAATTCAATAAGGGTAAAACCACGGTCTTCCATTTTTCACCTGTGTAACTGTAGTTAGATTTAGGGTTTTATCAAAAAAGTGGGGGATATTTATCCCCCTTTTTGCGTAAATTGGCTGTCATAAATTTATAAATGAGTTTTAATTTGTAGTACAGCTAACCACGTTGTTGGTAATTGTACACGTAACACTTGTATTTTTGTATGTTACAGAAGTTTGATCGTTGCCATTAAATGAAATGTTACCAGTATCTGGATCTAAACTCAATGTTACAGTTGTGTTTTCACCAATTGTGCAATTCCATGTTACATCATTATTTTCTGCGTATGCTGCTGCCAATTCACTCATACATGTGGAAATTTGCCCGGCTACTGCTGATGCTATAGCATTTTTCTTATACTTTGTAAACTGAGGTATAGCCACAGCTGCAAGGATTGCGATGATTGCCACAACAATCAGCAGTTCTACCAGTGTAAACGCCTTTCTCATATTACACCTCCTGTATTTAAAGTTTTTTGCTGACTTTATCAGCATCCAATATCTAATATAAGCATTTTTTATGCCACAGCCAGAAGAACGGAAAATGAGGAGATAGGGGAGGTTTTTATGACGAAAATTGTCACCTTTCCTGGTTTTGGCCACTTTTCATGACAAATCTTGTCACCTTTTTATAGTAATACTTTGAGATATACTGAGATTCTTCGCTGGCGCTCAGAATGACAAAGAGAGTCATTCTGAGGGTGAAGCCCGAAAAGTCTATTAGGTGTTTCAGTTTCTTTTTTGGTTAAAATTAACCTGATAAAATTTTAAAGGAGATTTTCTGTCATAAAGGGGGGAATGTGATAGTTATAACAGGTGGCAAAGGGCAGCTTGGTAGGGAGTTTATCAAAGCTTTAAACAGGGCTGAAGTTCCCTATAAAGCGTTTGATAAAAGTGAGCTTGATATTTCATCCGGTGAGAAGGTTTTAAGTGTTATAAGGGATATAAAACCTGATGTGATAATAAATTGTGCTGCTTACAATCAGGTTGACAGGGCGGAGACAGAGTATGAAATGGCGTATAAGGTGAATGTTATAGGGGTTGAGAATCTTGCTGTTGCTGCAAAGGAAGTGGGGGCTTTCTTTGTCCATTACAGCAGTGATTATGTTTTTGACGGTAAAAAGGAAGATGGTCTTTACACTGAAAAAGATACTCCATCACCTTTGAATGAGTATGGAAAGAGTAAACTTCTTGGAGAGGAGAGAGTAAAAGCTGTTCTTGATAACTATCTTATTTTAAGGGTAAGCTGGGTTTACGGAGAGGGGAAGCAGAATTTTATCCATAAGCTTTTATCGTGGGCTGAAAGGGACAGTTATCTTAAGGTTGCCTGTGATGAGTTTTCTGTTCCCACATACACCGGTGTTATAGTGGATGTTACTCTGAAAGCTATTGAACAGGGACTTTCAGGCCTTTACCACCTGACAAATTCAGGTTTTACATCAAGGTTTGAGTGGGCAAGGGCTGTTTTTGAAATACTTGGTGTGGATAAATTTATAAGGCCTGTCCCTTCATCTGTTTTTTCTCTTCCTGCAAAAAGACCTCTATTTTCCCCGATGAGTAATAAGAAAATCTCAAAAGAGCTTTCTGTATCCATCCCTTACTGGGAGGAGTCTTTAAGAGAATTTTTAGGATGTTTAAAAGGATGATTGTAAGCTTTGAGAGATTCTTCGCTAACGCTCAGAATGACTTTTTTATTGTTCTGATGTTGCTTTACAGCCGGAGAATCTCAGTATTTTTGAAATAATTTAGAGGAGTTTTAAAACAGATTCAGAGAAATTTTGATAAACTTCCACTTTCAAGGTTATATTTAAAGTCTCTGAAATTTCGAAAACGGGAAGAGGAGAAGTTTTATGGAAGATATTTTGTACGAGAAGAAGTGGTACATAGTTGCTTTAAAACCGAGGAAGGAGAAAGTTGTTTTTGCCCAGCTTGATAGAATCGGTGTTGAGTATTTCTATCCTGTTGCAAAGATAAAGAAAGGGAAGCTTTTAAAAGAGGAGCCTTTATTTCCAGGATATATGTTTGCAAAATTTTCTATAGCTGAAAATTTTAACAATGTAAGGTTTGCAAGAGGTGTAAGGGATATTGTTAGATTTGGAAAAAATATTCCTTTTGTGGATGATGGTTTTATAGAGGTTTTAAAAGAGAAAGTTGGTGATGTGATAGAGTTTGGAAAGCCTGCTGTTTCTGAAGGGGAGCTTGTCAGGATAAAAGAGGGTCCTTTTAGAGGATTGATAGGACAGATACTTTCTGTTAAAAGGGGAGATGAAAGGGTTGTGTTACTTTTAAAAAGTGCTTCCCTTTCTTCAAAAGTTGAGCTTCCTGTTTCTTTTGTTGAAAAGATAAGTTGAAAATTAAGAGTGAAATTGTAGAAAATTTTTAGATTCTTCGGGCGTAGCCTAATAATAGGTGTTAAATAGAAAAGGGGCTTTAAGCCCCCCCTTTTTGTTTTTTAGGCAACTTTATTGAATTTTTCCTTCAAACTTATCCTTAACATATTTGAGAACACCACCGGCCTTAATGATTTTAACCTGTCTTTCGTTGAGGCCGTGTTTTGTAGGAATTGAAATTCCTTTTGTTCTGTTTATAACTGTTATTATGTTGTCTTCACCTGGGGCGAAGTTTGATGTGTCTATTTCAAGAATGTCTCCCTGGTCTATCTTGTCATAATCTTCAGGATTTACAAATATGAGCGGAAGAATACCGAAGTTTATAAGGTTTGCCCTGTGTATTCTTGCGTAGGATTTTGCAATTACAGCTTTAATACCAAGATACATCGGACCGATAGCTGCGTGTTCCCTTGAAGAGCCCTGTCCGTAGTTTTCACCACCCACGATAAATCCGCCGCCTTTCTCCTTTGCACGTTTTGCAAAGTTTTCATCAACAACACTGTAAACGTATTCAGAAATGGCAGGAATGTTTGAACGAAGCGGAAGAATTTTTGCCCCGCCCGGGATAATGTGGTCTGTTGTTATGTTGTCACCTACTTTAAGGAGAACTTCTCCTTCAAGTTTATCTCCAAGCGGCTCTTTATAACCTATGTAGTTTATTGTTGGTCCTTTCCATACTTCAACTTCATCAGGGTCTGCGGCAGGAGCAAAAATCATTGAATCATCAATTTCAAATTTTTCAGGAAGGAAGATTTTTATCTCTTCAAGTCCGAGGTCTCTCGGATCCTTCATCTCTCCTGTCATTGCGATGGCTGCTGCTGTTTCGGGAGATGCAAGGTAAACCTGAGCATCCTTTGTTCCTGAACGGCCGAGGAAGTTTCTGTTAAATGTTCTAACAGAAACTCCTCCAGATGGTGGTGAAAAGCCCATTCCTATACACGGTCCGCATGCACACTCAAGGAATCTGAATCCTGCCCTTAAAAGAACATCATACATTCCTTCCTTATCTATCATTCTGAGAACCTGCTTTGAGCCGGGTGAGATGGCTGCAGATACCATTGGGTGAACAGTTTTTTTAGCCTGCTCAAACATTTTTGCAACCATCATAAGGTCTCTGTATGATGAGTTTGTACATGAACCGATTGCAACCTGGTGAACTTTCATTCCTTCAAGTTCTTTTACCTTCTTAACTTCGTCAGGCATGTGGGGACATGCGATTAAAGGTTCAAGTTCAGAAAGGTCAATGTCTATAACTTCGTCATACTCAGCGTCAGGGTCTGCTTCAAGCCTTCTCCACTGGGCTTCTCTTCCCTGTGCTTTCATAAAGATGTATGTTTGCTCGTCACTTGGGAAAATAGAAGAAGTTGCTCCAAGCTCTGCTCCCATGTTTGTTATGGTTGCTCTTTCAGGTACTGTGAGGTATTTAACACCTTCACCGCCATATTCAAATACTTTTCCAACACCGCCTTTAACAGAAAGTCTTCTTAAAAGCTCAAGAATAACATCTTTTGCTGAAACGAATGGTCTTAATTTTCCGTAGAGGTTTACTCTTACGACTTTTGGCATGTTAAGGTAGAAAGGTTCTCCTGCCATTGCAAGAGCGATGTCCATTCCTCCGGCACCTATTGCAAGTGAACCTATACCGCCTGCTGTTGGAGTGTGGGAGTCAGAACCAAGGAGAGTTTTTCCCGGAATTGCAAATCTTTCAAGGTGGATCTGATGGCATATACCGTTTCCTGCTTTTGAGAAGTAAACGCCGTATTTTGCAGCTACAGTTTGAAGAAACAGATGGTCGTTTGCATTTTCAGGTCCGCCAGCCTGAATAGTGTTGTGGTCAACGTAGGAAACTGAAAGCTCTGTTTGAACTTTAGGAAGCCCCATGGATTCAAAGTGAAGGTATGCCATGGTTCCTGTAGCATCCTGTGTAAGTGTCTGGTCAATCTTGATGGCTATCGGTTTGCCGGCCACCATTTCACCTTCTACAAGGTGAGTTTTGATTATTTTCTGTACGATGTTTAATCCCATCGTGCCTCTCCTTATTTTGGTATTTTGCAGTTTAATTTGTTGTTAAAATTATGTAAAAAAATTGTAAAAAAATCAACATTTTAAAGATTAAAATTCAAAAAGCTCCTGATACTGTTTTCTTCCCATCTCATAAAGGTCGTTGCCGTAAATATCGTTTACCACAAAAGCAGGAAAGTCTTCAACAACAAGTCTTCTTATCGCTTCAGGGCCTAAATCTTCGTAGGCAACAATTTCGGCCGATTTTATACATCTTGCCAGATATGCAGCTGCTCCTCCTATTGCTCCAAAATAGATTCCTTTAAATTTTTTTATTGCATCCTTTACTTCCTGATTTCTTTTACCTTTACCTATCATCCCTTTAAGCCCTATTTCAAGAAGCTTTGGAGCGTAGGGGTCCATTCTGTAGCTTGTGGTGGGGCCAACTGAGCCTATGGGCATTCCCGGCTTTGCAGGTGCAGGACCTGCGTAATAGATAATCTGTCCTTCTATTTCTATAGGAGGTTTTTCTCCTCTTTCAACTGCTTCAACAATTCTTTTGTGAGCGGCATCTCTTGCTGTGTAGATTGTTCCAGAAATAAGGACAAAATCACCGGCTTTAAGATTTTCTATTATTTTTTCGTCTGTTATAGGCGCTTGGATTTTTATAGGTTCCATTGTTCCTCCTGAAATGTTAAGTTTGAGAAGTCATTTTATCAATTAATTTTGAAGAGGAAAAATGGAGAAAGAAAGTGTTTGAAAATTCTCATTTGTTTCTAAAAGGTATTGAGATTCTTCGGCTGCAAAGCAGCCTCAGAATGACGAAAAAAGTCATCCTGAGGGCAAAGCCCGAAGGATCTCTTAAAGTTCATAGCCATTTTTCAAACGGCCTCAATGGAGAAAAAGGTGAAGGAAGGAGGAAAAATCCTCCACTATAGATTTTCTATTTGAAAAGTTCCTGGTATTTTTTCCTGCTCTTTTGTGCCGGATTTGTCATCAAGCTCTACAAGTTCGTAACATTTTCTTGCGTATATCTCTTTTACAAGCTTTGCGTTAAGGGCATGTCCTGTTTTATATCCTTCAATCTCAGCAAGAAGGGGAAATCCGAGCACGTAAAGGTCGCCTATAAGGTCAAGAGTTTTGTGAGCTACAAACTCGTTTTCCATTCTAAGACCTGTAGGATTTAAGATGTTGTATTTGTCTATCACGATAGCATTATCAAGACTGCCGCCCTTTGCCAGTCCTTTTGATTTTAGCCATTCTACCTCTTCAACAAAACAGAATGTTCTTGCCTTTGCTAAAAGTTTTACAAAGTTATTTAGAGAGTGAGTATAACTAATTGTTTGATATTGAACTTTCCTGTATGTGTGGTTAAAGGAGATTGTATTTTTTACTGAAAGATAGTTTGATGGGATGGCAGTAAGGTATTTATCTTCCTCTTTTACCTCTACGATTTCTTTCAGTTTCAGATACTTTCTTTTTCTGTTTTGTTTCTTTATTCCTGCACTTTCAAAAAGATAGATGTAGGGTGCTGCACTGCCGTCAAGTATAGGCACTTCTTCGTTATCTATAAAAATGTAAAGGTTATCGATGCCAAATGCTGAAAGAGCGGCCAGGAGGTGCTCCACAGTTTTTATGTAAATACCGTCCTTTTCAAGATTGGTTGCATAGAAAAGGTTTGTGGTGTTTTCTGGAGAAACTTTTATTTCAGGAAGGGATTCTATATCGTTTCTTATAAAAACTATTCCTGTATCTGGCGGTGCAGGAGTTATTCTTACGTTTACTTTTTCTCCTGTGTGAAGTCCGATTCCGCTAAACGTTATCTCTCTTGCTACTGTCTGTTGATAAATCTGCATTCTAAACTCCATAAGTATATGGTATTTCAGGATAAGTAAAGCAAAATATATGCCAGAGGTTAGGAAGAAAAAAGTATTTGAAATCAACAGTTTAAATTTTGCAGTTTAACAACTGTTAAGGGGTTTTTTGCAATTTTGCAATTAAAATCTGACACTCACCTCTCCTGCAAATAACCTTTTGATTTCTCCATCTTTTTCAGCTATCAAAAAACCTTCTCTGTCAAATCCGAGGACTTTTGCTGTGAACTTTTCTTTTTCCGTTTTAATCGTGATTTCATCTCCTTTCTGTATCAAGGATAGGTTTTCAAACTCTGCAATATTAAACTCTCCTGAAACAGTTTTTTGATAATAGCTTATTACGTTATCTGTAACCATTTCTGTTATAACTTTTCTGTCAGCCTTAATTTTTTCAATTGAAAGGGATGTTGCAGGTATATCAGCTCCTGCAAGCTCTTCTGCTGTGTGGTAAAGATTTATTCCTATACCGATGATTATCTTATCTCTTGTTGCTTCTGGCAGGATACCGCAGATTTTCCTGCCGTTTATAAGGATGTCGTTTGGCCATTTTATAGTGAAGCCACTTCTTAATCTGTTTAAGACCTTTGCAACGCCTACCGCAGTTGACAGACTGAGTAACTGTAGGTTTTCAAAATTGTCAGGTTTTCTGAAGAGAAACGATATATAAAGCCCTCTATTTTTGGGGGATATCCACTTTTTTCCTCTTCTTCCTTTTCCATTTGTCTGGTTTTTTGCAGTTACAACGGTAACTGGAGAAAAGTTTTCCCTTTTCAGAAATTCGTTGGTGGAATCTACAGTTTCAAGGTTTATAATCTTTATGTTCATTATTTCTCCGGGAGGTTTATTTTGGAAGTTGTTGTTACTACCGAAAAATCACCTGCAAAGGATATTATAGAAGATGCAAGACAGCTTGCAAAAAAGTTTAATGCAGAGTATGTGTATAGAAGGCACAGCACTATAGAATCTATAAAAAAGAGATACAAAAAAAATGTTCTTGTTGTTTCCCGTGATGGATTGATTTTACACACTCTTACAGGCAGTAAGCTGTTTTTTCATCCCGGTCTTGTGAAGATAAGACTTTTGAACTACATACAAACAGGTAAAGAAGCGATGGTTGAAGCGATGAACCTTAAGAAGGGAGATAGGGTTCTTGACTGTAATCTGGGTCTTGCTCAGGATGCTGTTATCTGTGCCTTTGTAACAGGGGAAAAGGTTGTTGGAGTTGAAAAGAATCCTGTAATTGCAGAGATAGTTTCAAGGGGATTAAAAAGCTTTAAACCTAAAGGGAAGTTGAAGGTTGCGGAGGATGCTTTTAGAAGGATAGAGGTTAATGTGGGAGATAACAGTGAATTTCTGAAAAGTCTTCCGGATAACGCTTTTGATATTGTTTATTTTTCCCCGATGTTTATAAAACCTAAATGGAAATGTGATGTTATGCAGCCGTTTAGAGAGGTGGCAGTAAAGGATTTTATTGCTCCAGAAACCTTAAAAGAAGCTGAAAGGGTTGCCAGGAAGCGGGTGGTTATAAAGGTAAATAAGGGAGTAAAGGAGATGTTCCCTTTTCTTGAAAGCTATACACTTCAGAAAAGTGCTACAAATGTTGAGTATCTCTATAAAGATGTTTAAAGGGGGTGGACTATGGGGGATTTTAGAGAGAGAGAACCTCAGGTTATGAAAGAGAATGTTTACTTATTAAAAGATGCGATGGAGAAAGCTCCCCGGCTAAGAGGTGTTCCTACAGGTGTTAAGGGACTTGATGAGCTGTTTTTTAAAGTTGAGTGGGAAAACGGAAAACCTGTAAGGAAACCACTTGGTGGAATTCCTGAATATGCGGTTATCAATTTAACCGGGATGCCAGATACTGGAAAGAGTTTAATTGCCGAACAGTTTACGGTAAAGCAGGCTTCCCTTGGACAGAAAGTTTGTTTTATAACTGTTGAAAGTCCTGCCTCTTTTGTGGCAGCTTCTTTAAGAGAGAGAGCCACGGCTATGGGAATAGAGTTTGAAAAGATAGAGAACAATATCATTTTGATAGATGCGGCAAGCAACTCCCGTTTAAGGGACGATGTTCCTACTATGCTTGATACACTTGCTTACGTTTATAGAACCTATAAAGCTCATAGAACGGTTATCGATTCTATTACGGGACTTTTTGAGGCTAAAGAGATGCTGGCAAGGTCAATAGTAAGAGCCTTTTTTAACTTTATGAAAAAGTGGTATCAGACTGCTATATTTGTTTCTCAGAAAAGGAGCGGTCATGAAGGGCTTTCTGCAGAAGCTGCCGGTGGTTATGCTGTAGGTCATATTGTTGATTCAACGATGGTTCTTTCTAAAGAGGTGATACTTTCAGAATCAAGGGCAAGAAGCTACAAGGTTGATTTTGGTGATATTGTTAGACTGTTCAGGATTGATGGATGTAGAATGTGCGGGCACGATACAAAAGTTCATCTTATGAATATAACCGAGCTTGGACTTGTTGAGATAGGGCCGCCGCTTGTTGAAGTGTTAAAAAGGAAGGGGTGATTTTACCCCTTCTTTGTTTTTGCTATTTTAACTTCCCCGTCAACATACTCTATACGGGGGAATAGAATTTCCGGTTTGTTTAAAGTTTTTCCCGCTTTTAGACCACCCCACTTTTTGAAACTTTCTACTTTAAACTCTTCTTCATCAAGGTTTAGCATCTCTTTCATCTTCTTACCGGCAGCAGGCATAAATGGGGAGACAAATGCGGTTATGAATCTTAAGGCTTCAACCATGTTGTAAAGAACCCTGTTTAGCTCTTCTTTATCTTCTTTGTTAAGGCTCCACGGAGCGGTTCTGTCAATGTAAAGGTTAACAAAGTTAATAAACTGCCATATCTCTTCAAGGGCTTTTGTAAGTTCACCTTTTGGAATTAATTTTTCTATCTTTTCAAAGGTTTTAACAGCCTTTTCTTCAAGTTCTCTATCGATCTCTGTTATATTTCCGGACGGTTCTGGAACGGTGCTGTTTCTGTATTTTTTCACCATGGAAAGAGTTCTATTAAACAGGTTTCCAAGGTCGTTTGCAAGCTCTCCGTTTATCCGTGCCACAAGCTTTGAGTGGGAGAAATCACCGTCAAGTCCGAATGTAACTTCTCTGAACATGAAAAATCTTACCTGATCAATTCCGAACTTTTCAACAAGCTCGTAAGGGTTGATAACATTTCCTTTTGATTTACTCATCTTTTCACCTTCAACAGTCCACCATCCGTGAGCAAAGACTTCCTTTGGAACATCAAGTCCTGCTGACATTAAGAAGGCAGGCCAGTAGATGGCATGGAAACGGAGAATATCCTTTCCCACAAGGTGAAGGTCTGCAGGCCAGTAGCGGCTAACTTTTTCCGTATCATCGGGATAACCGATAGCTGTAAGATAGTTTGTCAGTGCGTCAAACCATACGTAGATTACATGGTTTTCGTTTAACGGCACAGGGATTCCCCATGTAAAGCTTGTTCTGCTTATGGATAGATCTTTTAACCCCTGTTTTACAAAGTTTACAACTTCATTTTTCCTGAAATCCGGTTTTATAAATTCAGGATTTTCTTCATACAGTTTTAAAAGTTTATCTTCATATTTTGAAAGGCGGAAGAAGTAAGATTCCTCTTTGACCTTTTCTACAGGCCTTTTACACATTGGACACAGTTTACCTTCAAGAAGGTCTTTCTCTGTGTAGTAGGTTTCACAGGGGACGCAGTACCATCCTTCATACTCTCCAAGATAGATATCTCCGTTCTCGTAGCATTTCATAAAGATGTGTTGGACTGCTTTGATGTGATCTGGATCTGTTGTTCTTATAAATCTGTCGTAAGATATGTTTAGTTTTTCCCAGAGTTCTTTAAACCGTGGGACGAGAGAGTCAACAAACTCTTTTGGAGACATTCCTTTCTTTTCTGCGGCTTTCTGAATTTTAAGTCCGTGCTCGTCTGTTCCTGTTAAAAAGAAAACATCTTTTCCCATAAATCTTTCAAACCTGGCGATTATGTCTGCGGCTGTTGTTGTGTAAGCGTGCCCTAAATGGGGAACATCGTTAACGTAGTATATAGGTGTTGTTACGTAAAATTTCTCTTTCATGTATGTCTCCTGCAAGTTTAATGTTTTTTCTGTGAGGGTATTTTACTATTTCGGCATCTGTTTTAACATTTTTTCCACATACTTGCCTATTATGTCAAATTCAATATTTACAACGTCTCCCGGTTTTTTGAATTTAAGGTTTGTTTCTTCAAATGTTGTTGGAATAACAGCAACGGAAAAGCTACTTTCACTTATTGAAGCTATGGTTAAGCTTATTCCATCAATGCCGATAGAGCCTTTTTCAACTATTAAGTGACCAAATTTTGAAGGTGTTTTAAAGGAGAAAAGGAAACTATCACCTACTCTTTTGATTGATGTTATTTTTGTAATTGTATCAACATGTCCCTGAAGAATATGTCCGCCCAATCTGTCAGACAGCTTTAATGCTCTTTCAAGGTTAACAATATCTCCTGCTCTCAAGTATCTGAAACCGCTCTTTTCTATTGTTTCAAAAGAAACATCAAAACTTAAGGAGTCTCTTTCTATTTCTGTTACTGTAAGACATATTCCGTTAACGGCTATACTGTCTCCCTTTTTGGTTTCTTCTATCACTTTTTTACATTTAACTGTCAGGCTTGAGTTTTTTCCCTGCCTTAAAATCTGCTTAATTTTTCCAGTTTCCTCAACAATTCCTGTAAACATTTAAAAACTCCTTAAAGTTCTACATGGTAAAATTACAAACTGACTTTGAAATTATAACGTTTAAGGGGACAAAGTTGAGAATAGCAACAATAGATATAGGAACCAATTCAACCCGTATGCTTATTGCCGATGTTGAAAACGGGCAGGTAAAACCTCTGTTTAAAACAGGTAAAGTAACGCGACTTGGTCAGGGGGTGAAGAAAAACGGGTATCTTTTAAAAGAGAGTATAGAAAGAACGATAAAGGTTCTGGAAGAGTTTAAGAAGATAATTGAAAGGTATGAAGCTGAAAAGGTGATTGCGGTAACAACAGAGGCTGCAAGATTGGCAAAAAATGCTGATGAGTTTTTGAATAGGGTTAAAGAGCTCGGTATAGAGTTAAAAATTCTTTCTGACAGGGAAGAAGCAGAGCTTGTTTATATTGCCAATGTTTTCCACTTTAAACCTTCTGTAAGTGCGATGACTGTTGACCTTGGTGGAGGCAGCACGGAAATAGCTTACGGAGAAGGGGAAAGATTACTTTACTATGAAAGCTTGAAATTTGGTGTTGTTGTTCTTCTTGAGAATTTCATCCATTCAGACCCGCCGACAGAAGAAGAATTTACTAATCTGGAGGGATTTATAAAAAATAATCTTGAAAATTTTAAGAAAAGGGCCGGGATTAAAGAGCCTTTTGTTGTTTACGGCGTAGGTGGGACTATAACTTCTGTTGTTGCTATGGAAGAGAGGATGACTGTTTACGATACTGATAAGGTTCACGGTTATACAGTAACTTACAGTTTAATAAAAAAGTGGTATAAAAAGGTTGTCTCTATGAAAACTGAAGAGAGAAAAAATATAGTTGGTCTTGAGGCCGGAAGGGCGGATGTGATTGTGCCGGGACTTGCATTTTTTAAAGTGTTCTGTGAAGTATTTGATGTTGATAAGATTACAGTAAGTGAACTTGGATTACTATACGGATTAGCTTTAAAGGAGGCCAGAAGATGTCAAAAAGGATAGCTGTTGTAGGGACAGGTTACGTTGGACTTGTATCTGGAGCGTGCTTTGCGTATTTAGGGCATAAGGTTATAGGACTTGATATTGACCCTGAAAAGATAGAAAGGCTGAAAAAAGGGGAGGTGCCCATATATGAACCTGGACTTGATAAGATTTTAAGGCAGGCAATAGACAACAAAAACATAGAGTTTACAACAGATTACGGGTATGCTGTAAAAAACTCCGATTTTATCTTTATCGCTGTGGGAACACCTTCAAGAGATGACGGTTCTGCTGACCTTTCATACGTTGAGAGTGCTTATAGAAGTATAGTTGAAGAGATGGAAGAGGGAGATTTTAAAATCATAGTTAATAAATCAACCGTTCCTGTCGGTACAGGAAGATGGGCAAAAGAGTTTATCTCTTCTCTTTTAAGAGAGAAAGGATTTAAAGAGCCTGAAAAGATGTTTGAAGTTGTTTCAAATCCTGAGTTTTTAAGGGAAGGTAAAGCTGTTGAAGACTTTATGAATCCCGATAGAGTTGTTGTGGGAGCTGATAACAGAGATTATGCGGGAATGGTTGCTTCCCTTTATGAGAAACTTCAACCTGCAATGATAATAACAGACCTTCCGACGGCTGAAATGATTAAATACGCTTCAAACTCCTTCCTTGCCACAAAAATCTCGTTTATAAATGAGATTGCCAACATTTGTGAGAGAGCGGGAGCAGATGTTTCCGTTGTTGCAAGGGGGATGGGACTTGACCACAGAATAAGTCCTCACTTTTTAAATGCAGGGTGTGGTTTCGGCGGAAGCTGTTTCCCTAAAGATGTAAAGGCACTTGTTTACACTGCGAAGCAGTATAATGTTGAACCTGAACTTTTAACAGCAACGCTTGATGTGAATGAGAAACAGAAAGTAAAGCCTGTAGAGAAACTTGAAAAATATTTTGATGCTCTCAATGGAAAAACTGTAGCTTTATGGGGGCTTGCATTTAAACCTGATACTGATGATATGAGAGAAGCTCCTTCAATATCAATTGTTAGAAAGCTTCTTGAAAAAGGAGCAACGGTAAAGGCTTATGATCCTGTTGCTATGGAGAATGCTAAAAAGGTGTTTAAAGGTGAGATAGAAAAGTATCCTGAAAAGCTTATTTTCTGTGATGATAAATATGATACCCTTGAAGGAAGCGATGCATTAATCCTTGTGACGGAGTGGTCAGAGTTTAAAGATGTTGATTTTGATAGGTTCAGGAATAAAGTTATAATTGATGGAAGGAATCTCTGGGAGCCTTCTATAGTTAGGCAGTATGCAAAAGCTTATGAAGGCATTGGGAAACCTTAATTTGGAGTGATTTATGAATATAACGAGCAAAAGGGATACTTTGAAAAAACTTTACTCTCCTTTCGGTTCTGTATTTGCAAAGGCAAATATTCATCCTAACGTTATTACTTTTTCCGCCCTTGTGGTCGGGACAATTGCAGCATTTATGTATTACAAAGGGCATCCTGTTATAGGTGCTTTTTTGCTTTTTACTTCAGGCGTTCTTGATTTGTGTGATGGTTATGTTGCTGTAAATAACAGAAAAGCTACGAAATTTGGAGCTGTATTTGACTGGATTGCTGATAAGTGGGTTGATGGATTTGTTCTGGGTAGTGTTGCTTTAAGGTATGCTGGTGACTGGATAGCACTTTTTGTGGTCGTTGTTTCTATGCTTCATACATTTATTAAGCCTGTTGTTTATTCAGAGATAGGTTATGAGATAAGGGAAACAGGAAAAATAAAAGATCCTCTTGAAAACACGGGATTTTTTGGAAGACCTGAAACTTTTGTTACCCTTTTTGCAGCTTCTCTAATCTATCCGTTTAACAATCAGATTTTAAGATATGCAATTGAGTTCATAGGTGTTATGAGTTTTCTTTCTCTTATGCAGAGGATATTCTATCTTTACAAAAATTACGGCAGAGAGTATGAGGAGTAGATTATGAATAGACCTTACGTGATGATAGTTTCTGAAGTAACTATAGATGGGAAGCTTACTCTTGATGAGGGGGTTTCAAGTAAAGAGATAATGAAGCTTATGGATGATGAAGCCAATAAATACCTTCACCAGGTAAGAGCCGAGTGTGATGGGATAATGGTTGGAGCTACGACAGTGAGAATTGACAATCCCAGCCTTACCGTAAGGTATGTGGAAGGTGAAAGTCCGATAAGAATCATACCTGCTTCAACAGGAGATCTCCCTCTTGATGCAAACATTTTTGATGTTGCAAAAGCTCCTACAATTATTGCTGTAAGCAAAAAATGTTCTGAAGATAAGATTAAAGCTATGAAAGAGAAGGGAGCTGATGTAATTGTTGCTGGTGAAAATAAAGTTGATTTTGTTGAGCTTTTAGAAAAGCTTTATGAAATGGGCATTAAAAAGCTTATGGTTGAAGGTGGCTCAAAGGTAAACTGGGAGATGATTAAAAATGACCTTGTTGATGAGATAAGGCTTATCCATCTTCCTGTTGTGGTTGGCGGTGATAATGTTCCTTCTCTTGTTTCAGGTGAGGGTTTTAAAAAGCTTGAGCTTGTTAAAAGGTATGATATTAAGGCTGTTTTTAAGTGTGGAAATCAGGTTATTACAGAGTATGTAAGGAAAAATTCGGGGAGTTAATCTCCCCTTTTAAATAGGGAGAAATGTTTAAGTATATCGTAAAGAGGTTTCTTCATTTTATTCCCCTTATACTTGGTATGACTTTTGTATCGTTTTTAATAATAAAACTTGCTCCGGGAGATTTTCTAACATCTCTCAGGATGAATCCTTCAATTTCCGAAGAAACTATAAAAGCTCTTGAGAAAAGCTATGGCTTAAACGAGCCTCTGATAAAACAGTACTTTTTGTGGTTGTGGAATGCTCTCCACTTTAATCTTGGTTACTCTTTTTCCTATCACAGACCTGTTCTTTCACTGATAGGTGAAAGGGTGGGGAACACTCTTTCTCTTACTGTCACAGCTTTTATCGTTTCATGGCTTGTGGCTGTGCCTCTGGGAATAGTTGCAGCTTACTATAGAAACAGGTTTGTGGATAGAATTATTACATCTTTCTCTCTTATAGGACTTTCAATTCCGTCATTCTTTCTTGCTTTTATTTTGATGTTTCTTGCAGCAAAGACAGGATGGTTTCCTATAGGCGGAGTAGTATCTCAAAATTATGAATCTCTTTCTGTTCTGGGAAAAATAGTTGACAGGTTAAAGCACATGTTTATTCCGTTAACTGCTATGGTTGTTGGCGGGATATCGGGACTTGTCAGGCTCATCAGGGGAACTGTAATTGAAGAGCTTGAAAAGGAGTATGTTAAGCTTGCTGTTGCCAAAGGGTTGCCCGTAAGAGTGATTTTATTTAAACATGTTTTAAGAAATGCTTTAAATCCTTTTATAACTCTTATAGGGTTTGATATAGCCGGACTGCTATCAGGAGCTGCTCTTATTGAGATTATAACTGCCTGGCCGGGAATGGGGCGGCTTATGTTTGATGCTGTTATGGCTCAGGACTTTTTTGTTGTAATGGGTGCTCTTTATATAGGCGGGATAATGCTTATAATCGGTAACCTTATGGCTGATATTCTTCTTGCCCTTAATGATCCGAGAATAAGGGAAAAAGAGATAGAGGGAAGGTTGTGAGAGAGTTTGTAAAGAAGCTTTACAGAAAGCATAAGCCGGGAGCTGTTGCTTTTGTTTTTTTATGCTTACTTTATTTTATCGCTATATTTGCCGATTTTATTGCACCTTACCCTTACGATATTCAGTTTCGTCATACTCCCTACCATCCGCCAACACCTGTCCACTTTTTTGATGAAAAAGGAAATTTTCATTTAAGACCTTTTGTTTATGGACATAAATTGGTTGACCCTGTTTTTAAAACCTACACTACTGTGTGGGAGGAAAAATATCCTTTAAAGTTTTTTGTAAAAGGAGAACCGCACTATCTTTTTGGCTTTATAAAAACGGATATTCATCTTTTTGGAGTGGAAGGTAACGGAAAAGTCTTTCTCTTTGGGACAGATAGACTTGGAAGGGATATATTTTCGCGAATTATTTACGGAACCCGTATATCTCTTACTATAGGGCTTGTTGGTGTTGCAATTTCATTTTCCATAGGTCTGATAGTTGGAGCAATTTCCGGATATTTTGGAGGGATTACCGATACGGTGATTATGCGTCTGGTTGAACTGCTCATGGTTTTTCCTTCCTTTTACCTTCTTCTTGCCCTTCGTTCAATGTTTCCTGTTGATATTCCAAGTATTGCTGTGTTTTTTATAATTGTGGCGATACTTTCCCTTATAGGATGGACAGGCCTTGCGAGGGTTGTAAGGGGAATGGCTCTTTCCATAAGGGAGAGCGATTTTGTAAAAGCTGCTAAGGTTTTAGGCGGTAGCAGTTTTTACATTATCAGAAAACACATTATCCCAAATACTTTATCCTACATTATTGTAGCAGCTACGCTCTCTATTCCAGGTTATATTCTGGGAGAGTCAGCTTTAAGTTTAATCGGGCTTGGTGTTCAGGAGCCTTATCCATCATGGGGTAATATGCTGTCAGAGGTTCAAAACGTTACAAAGCTTACCTCTTTTCCGTGGCTTCTTGCTCCAGGTATAGCTATATTCCTTGTTATAATTGCTTTCAACCTTTTAGGTGATGCTTTAAGAGATTATTTTGATGTTAAGCTTTAAGATTTATAAAGAATAGTAGTTATTGAATGCTTATAAACAAGCATTTTTCCCATGTAGGAGTTTACCCTTAAAACAAATCTATCAAATCCCTTTAATCTCCCTTCTATTTTTGAGCCGTTTCTGAAAAAGATTAAGATCCTTTTGTTTATAAGATTTCTCAGTGTTCTGCTTTGCACACCGCCAAGAAGTGAAGATGCAACTATTTTGTAACCTTCTGCAAGTTTTTTGTTTATTTCTTCCTCCTGCTGGGGGGTTAATACAGGAGGCACTGTTGCAAAAGATGCAGGTCTTATTATTATCTCTTCACCGTTAACTTCATAATTAATATCGCCGGAAGCTTTAAGGCTGTTTAGAAGAGGGATTATTACTTCCTGTTTGACATCAAGGGTTTTCATGAATTCATGAATGGTTCCTCTAAACTCTCCGTGTTCTTCAAGAAAATCTATAAGCTCAAGTTGAAGTTCCTCAAGTGTTTTGTATCTCTTCATTTTTCACCTATTCATATATTATTGTGGCTATTGCGTGTTTATAGACAAGGGATTTCCCTTTGGGAGCTGTCATGGAGAGAGTAAAGTTGTCAAAATCAAGTAGCTTCCCTTCAAGCCTTGTTCCGCTTATCAAGAATACAGTTATCTCTTTGCCAAGAAGAGAGGAGAGCACTTCATCCTGAAGAGAAGTTTTTCTTTTTTTCTTTTCTATTTTAGCTTCTTCCTGTGGTGCTTCTTTTTGCTCTTCTTGAGTGGAGATAGAAGTTTCTTCACTGTCTTTTATCTCTTTTGCAGTTTCTTCTTTGGCCATTGTGATGTGAAGCCCCTTTCCTCTCTTTGACTCTGCTTTAAGTAAACCTTCTTCTTCAAGCTCTGATATGGCTTTTCTTACAAGATAGGCACTTGTGTTTGTTAACTGTGCTAACTCTTCTACTGTTCCTGAGTATTCACCAAACTCTTTAAGATACTCTTTCAGCCATGTTTTTATTTTCTCATGCTTTGGAATTGTGGACATTAGACCTCCTGAATTTTGTTAATTACTTTTTGTTCTACGAATCTTTTAGATACTTTTGCAGAAAATAAAAAATATTTCAACAGACAGCCCTTCAAAAAGATTAATCAAAATTTAATATTTTTAGTTTGAAAGTATTCTTTCTAAAATTTTATCTTCTAAAACTTTGGTGTCAAGGTCTCCTTTTAAGAAATTTTCATCTTCTATAAGTTTAAGATGAAACGGAATGGTTGTTTTTATGTTTCCTTCTATGAAAAATTCCGAGAGTGCTCTTTTTCCACGTTTTATGGCATCGTTTCTGTTTTCCCCGTGAACTATAAGCTTTGCTATAAGAGAGTCGTAGTAAGGCGGAATTGTGTATCCTTCGTAGATATGGGTGTCAACTCTTGTTCCGAAGCCTCCAGGTAGAAGCAGTTTTTCCACTTTGCCGGGAGTTGGTCTGAAATTCTTTTTATAATCTTCAACATTTATTCTAAACTCAATGGCGTGGCCTTTAAGTTCAGGGTCTGCCATTTCAAGTTTTTCTCCTTCGGCAGTCTTTATCTGAAGTGCTATAAGGTCTTTTCCTGTTATCATTTCGGTAACAGGGTGTTCTACCTGAATTCTTGTGTTCATTTCAATAAAATAAAAATTTTTATCTTCATCAACCAGGAACTCAACTGTTCCGGCTCCTTCATATTTTATATACTGTGCAAGCTTTCTTGCTGCTTCGTAGAGTTTTTGACGGAGATTTTCATCCACAAACGGAGATGGAGCTTCTTCAAGAACTTTCTGATGTCTTCTCTGGAGAGAACATTCTCTCTCTCCAAAAATTATCACATTTCCATGTTTGTCAGCTATCACCTGAATTTCTATGTGCCTTGGTTTTAGAATAAGTTTTTCAACGTATACTTCTCCATTTCCAAAAGCTGCTTCTGCTTCTGCCATTGCAGTTTCTATAAGCTCTTTTGCACCTTCTTCAGATTCTATAATTCTCATTCCTCTTCCACCACCACCGTGGGCAGCTTTTACAAGGACGGGGAATCCTATCTCTTTCGCGATTTGAAGAGCTTCTTCAGCATTTTTAACTACATCACTACCCGGGACTATAGGTATTCCTGCCTTTTTAGCTATGCTTCTTGCCTGAGCTTTATCTCCCATAACAACCATTGTCTCTGAAGATGGACCTATAAATTCTATTCCACATGCTCTGCATACTTCTGCAAATCCGGGGTTTTCTGATAGAAAGCCGTATCCCGGATGAATGGCGTCCGCTCCCGATATTTCGGCTGCAGAGATTATAGCCGGAATGTTTAAATAACTTGATGCAGGTTTCTCTCCACCTATGCAGATAGCTTCATCAGCAAGAAAGACCGGTAGAGAATCTTTATCAGCAGTTGAATAGATGGCAACGGTTTTTATTCCAAGCTCTTTACAGGTTCTTATTATTCTTACAGCTATTTCACCTCTGTTGGCGATTAATATCTTTTTAAACATGCAAAACTCCAGATTTTATACTTTTTCTATATGAAACAGCGGCTGGTCAAATTCTACAGGCTGTCCATCTTCTACAAGTATTTTTACAACTCTTCCTGAAACGTCAGATTCAATCTCATTCATCACTTTTAAAGCTTCTATTATGCAAAGGGTTTGCCCTTTCTCTACAAAATCACCTTCTTTAACAAAAGGTTCAGCTCCGGGAGATGGAGCTCTGTAGAACGTTCCAACAATCGGTGATTTTACTACATGGATATTCTCAGGTTCTGCAATGCTTTCTTCTTTTGGATGTTCCTGCTTAACAGAATGGTAGGCAGGTTCTGGGATTTTCTCTATAATCACGGGTTGAGAAGAGGGCTTTTGCCTTGTGTATTTAGCTTTCAGCTTCATCCCTTCAACTTCTATTTCTATCTCTTCAATACTACTATTTTCAAGGGATTTTAAAAGTTTTTCAATTTTTTCTATCACAGTAGCCTCCAGTTTACTTGTTCACCCGTTCCAAATACTTTCCTGTTTCTGTATCCACTTTTATATATTCACCTACGTTTATAAATGTTGGAACCTGAACAACGGCTCCTGTTTCAACGGTTGCAGGCTTTAAAACGTTGTTTACTGTATCACCTTTAAAGCCCGGTTCTGTTTCTATAACTTTAAGAACAACTGTTTTTGGAAGTTTTATGGAGATAGGCTCTCCTTTGTAAAACTGAACCTGAACAGAGTCGTTCTCTTTCAGGAAATTTGCTTTATCCCCTACGTTTTCTGACGGCACACCTATCTGTTCGTATGTTTTTGTATCCATAAAGTAGAAGAATGTGCCATCGTTGTAAAGATACTCCATCTCTCTCTCTTCAAAGTCTGCAAGTTCAAGTTTTTCACCAACTTTGTAAGTTTTTTCAACCACATTTCCGGTTTTAAGATTTTTAAGCTTTATTCTTGCAAAAGCCTGTCCTTTTCCCGGTTTAACATGCTGGTAATCTACTATCTCGTAAGGCTCGCCATTGATTTCAAGTTTCATTCCTTTTGATATTTGGTTAACATCTATTGAAGCCATTAAAACCTCCTCTATACTCGCGAATATTTCAAAATATTATACACAAATTGTTTTAAAGTTGGTTAGTCAGGCAGTCCTGTACTTCCTATGCTTACTTCTTCAACTTCCCTTTCGTTTAAAGGCACCACTTTTCTCAGTTTTTCAAATATGAAATGGTTTTCAAGAATTTCTGCTGCCCGTTCACTTTTTGTGAATCTATAGTGCTTGCTTATTAGGACTTTCAGAAAATCTGCATCTTTTTGAGATAGTTCCTTTACTTTAACATAGTTTCTGTTTATTTTCTGCTCTATTTTACCGTCAAGAATGTATGCTACTCCACCTGTCATTCCCGCTCCAAAATTCATTCCAACTTCACCAAGGATAACAACAACACCTCTTACCATATATTCACACCCATGCTGTCCTATACCTTCAACTACAGCAACAGCACCGCTGTTTCTTACTGCAAATCTTTCACCGACTTTTCCTGATGCAAACAGCATTCCACCTGTTGCACCGTAAAGGAGAGTGTTGCCGGCTATAACATTTTCGTAATGTTTTCCTTTAAAGTTGTCTGCGAAATTTAAAACTATTAATCCTCCTCCCATTCCTTTACCGACGTAATCATTGGCAATTCCTTTAAGATAAAGAGATATGCCGTTTGTTAAAAATGCTCCGAAACTCTGTCCAGCTGTTCCTTTAAATGTAAGCTTGATAAGGTCTTTCGGAGCATTGCTTCCAAAGTGTTTATTTACTATGTATGCAAGTGGAATGCCAACTCCTCTGTCAACATTTTTTATCAGGTATGTTTTTCTAAAAGGTTCACCGTTTTCAATGAACGGCTTTGCGTCTTCAACAATCCGTTCGTTTAACGGGGAAGAGATCGGATTGTATGGTTCTTTTACTCTTATGAAAGGTAGTGATGGTGAGGTTATATAACCAAAATCAACAGAAGAAGCTTTTGAGTGTTTTTTCAATTTTTCCATATCAGGCTTTAGAAGTTCACTTTTTCCCGTTATCTCCTTCAGGTTTTTATAACCAAGCCGGGCAAGGTGTCTTCTTACATCTTCAGCCAGCAGTTTAAAGTAATTTATAACGCTTTCAACCTTGCCTTTAAACCTTTTTATCCTTTCTTCATCCTGTGTGGCTATGCCTACAGGGCATCTGTTTGTGTGGCATTCTCTGTCCATCACGCACCCTTCGGCTATCATGGCAGCCGTGCCGATTCCAAACTCCTCGGCTCCAAGGAGAGCAGCAATTATGATATCTCTTCCACACTTTATTCCGCCATCAACCCTTAAGGTGACGTTTTCTCTCAATCCATTTTCAATAAGCGTTCTGTGAGTTTCAGGAAGTCCTATCTCCCAGGGAAGCCCGGCTCCTTTTATTGAAGTTATCGGTGAAGCTCCTGTTCCTCCGTCACTGCCTGAAATCTGAATAACGTCAGCTTTTGCTTTAGCAACCCCTGCTGCTACAGTTCCAACTCCGGATTCAGCAACAAGTTTTACCGCTATTTTTGCTTTTGGATTTGCCAGTTTCAGGTCATATATAAGCTGTGCAAGGTCTTCTATTGAGTAGATATCGTGATGTGGAGGTGGCGAGATTAGTGTCACTCCCGGAATGGAAAATCTCAGTTGGGCTATATATTTTGTTACCTTTTTGCCTGGAAGGTGTCCTCCTTCTCCCGGTTTTGCTCCCTGGGCAATTTTTATCTCAATCTCTTCAGCAGATGCAAGGTAAGAAGGGGTTACACCGAATCTTCCTGAAGCTACCTGTTTTATTTTGCTGTTTTTTGCGGCGTAGTATCTTTCAGGGTCTTCCCCTCCTTCTCCGCTACAGCTTTTTGCTCCTAAAAGGTTCATCGCTTCTGCAAGAACCTCATGAGCTTCTTTTGATAAAGCTCCGACTGACATTCCTGGAACCATCAGGTGTTTGACTATGCTTTCTACCGGTTCAACCTCTTCTATCGGTATGGGTTTTCTGTCCGATTCTATTTTTAAAAGATCTCTTATGTAAATAGGATTTTCGTTATAGTAATCGTAAAGTTTTTCAAACTCTTCAAAGTTTCCTGTTTTTGCACTTTTTAAAATTGCTCTTACTACTTGCGGAGAGAAACCGTGTTTCTCTTTACCTGGTTTAAATCTTAAAGCGCCTGATTCTGGAATATCTTCAAGAGTTTCTGAAGCATTGCAGTTTCTATTTATCTCTCTCTCTATGTCCTTAAGTGTCATACCACCTATAGGGGAGAATGTGTGAGGGAAAAATTTATCCACCACCTCTTTTGAAAGGCCGAGTATGTCAAAATTCTGACTCAGATGGTATGAAGATAGCAGGGAGATTCCCATTTTTGACATTATTTTAAGAAGACCGTTATTTACAGCTTTTTTGTAGTTATCAATGAGAGTTTCATACGGCAGGTTCAGTTCAATTACGCGGGTTTTAAGGTATTCAAACACAAGGTAGGGATAAACCGCACTTGCTCCAAAAGCAACAAGGGCTGCTATTTCATGTGTTGTTTTTACCTCTCCTGTTTCAACAACGATAGAGATTTTGTGCATGAGATTTTCTTTCTTTAAAAAGTTTAAAAGTCCTGAAACTGCAAGAAGTGAAGGAATAGGCTTTTTGCAGTTTCTATCAGAAAGGATAACAACATCAATATCGTGCTTTTCTATCGCTTCTTTTACACTTTTAAAAAGGTTTTCTATGGCTGTTTCAAGATCTTCTTTAAACTCAAGTTTAAAGGTTTCCACTTTCATAAATGAGGCGTTTTTCAGGTTTTCAAATTGACCGGGAGTAAGCAGTGGAGATTCAAGTTCAATTCTTCTTGGCAGCTTTCCTTCTCTCTCAAGGAAATTTACTTTTCCACCAAGTCGTATTTTCAATGACATTACAACCCTTTCTCTTATAGGGTCAATGGGAGGATTTGTAACCTGAGCAAATTTCTGCTTAAAGAAGCGGAAAAGGGAAAAAGGTGCATCGGATATGAATGGAAGAGGCGTGTCATCTCCCATGGAAAAAACAGGTTCTTTTCCAAATTCTGCCATTTCGTCAATAATAAACTCAAGGTCCTCTTTTGAGTATCCAAATTTAATTAATTCTTCTCTTAGTTTACTTTCGTTAACGAGAGAGTTTTCAAGAGTTGTTTTAAGGTCTGAAAGCTTGAAAAGTTTTCTCCTTATCTCTCTCCTTAAATCTCTCTGACGGGCTATGCGTTTTAACACCTCTTTGTTTGTTTCAACTGTTCCAAATTCTGTGTTTACGACAACTATCTCTCCGGGAGAGAGTCTGTTGTGGGAAACTACTTTGCTCTCATCTATTTCAATCATTCCCTCTTCAGAGCCAAATATAACAGTTTCGTCTTCTGTTATTGTATATCTGGCAGGGCGCAGTCCGTTTCTATCAAGTTTTCCTCCTACCACTTTTCCGTCTGTAAATGCAACTGCAGCAGGTCCGTCCCACGGCTTCATTAAAAGAAGATGATATAGGAAAAATGCCCTTTCTTCATCATCAAGATCAAGCATTTCATAAGCAGGTGGGATTAAAACACTTATTGCCTCTTCAGGTTGATAACCTGATAACACCATGAGTTCAAAAACTCTGTCAAGAGATGCAGAATCACTTTCGTCAAAGTTTATTACAGGTAATGCGTCTTTTATTCTGTTACCGAAACGGGAGCTTTTTATTATCGGTTCAACTATTTTTATAAAGTTTCTATTTGCTGTTATTGTGTTTATTTCTCCGTTGTGGGCTATCATTCTGAGAGGCTGAGCAAGTTTCCATTCAGGATTTGTGTTTGTTGAATATCTCTGGTGAAATACAGCAATTGCTGTTTTAAAAAGGTCATTGTTAAGGTCAGGATAAAATTTTTGAAGGTCAGGAGCAAGAAGCATCCCTTTGTAAACTATAAGTTTATCAGAGAAAGATAAAACGTAATTATTTTTGGAAATTTGTCTTAATGCTTTCTCAATCTTTCTTCTTAAAATGTAAAGGTCAATTTCACCGGGAAATGGAGTTATTATCTGAATAATGAAAGGAAGGCTTTTTCTGGCAATTTCGCCACATTCGTTGATGTTAACAGGAACTTCCCTCCACAGAAAAGGAAGGTTTTTCTCTTTTAGAATATTTTCAACAGTTTTAATACTTTTATCAACCTGTCTGCTGTCTATAAAAAAGGTTCCAACTGCTATCTCATCTCCGAAATTTTCCCCTGCTTTTTCAACCTCTTTTCTAAAAAATTCCACAGGTAGCTGGAAAAGGACGCCTGAACCATCGCCTGTTCTTCCGTCGGCAAGAACGGCTCCTCTGTGTGTAAGGTTTGAAACTGCGCTAAGTGCTTGATGAAGAATTTTGTAGCTTTTATATCCGTTTATATCAGCTATAAATCCAACACCGCAGGAGTCTTTATGTTTCATTGTGCTTCTCCTTAAAAATGAATTATGTATTTTCCATTAAACGATTGAGCATCTTCAATACCTATATATTTTGTTGTTCCTTCTTTAAATTTCTGGAATCTTTTAGATGGATAGATACAATAATCAGGGTTAATGGTTTCCACTATCTCTTTTAAAAGTTTGTTTTCAGGAGATAGCATTGATACGAAGATGTTAACTTTTGGGATTTTTAGCTTTTCAAAAGTGGCAAAAAGGGCAAGAATATCTTCATTGAAGATGTATCCCATATCTTTTTTAGGAAATTTTCCTTTGTTTCTTTTTGCCCATTCTTTTCGTGTGAATTTGTATGTTTGTGGATGAAAAATACCACTTAGTCCGCAAAAGTAGATATTTTTGTATTTAAAAATTCTTGACATAAAATCAACACCGTCGCTTTTTGAAAGAATTTCAAAGTCTTTCTCTTTACCATGTATGTAAAACCACGTTCTTTTGAGAGTTAAAGGACGGGATAGATTCATCGGTCCAAAAGCTATTGTAATATCAGGAGATGTAACTTCAACAAGCCCTTTTAACCTTTTATCGTGCCCGTTTAACGGTCCAACTATTAAAAAATCCATAAAAAACTCCAGAGAAGGTTTTAAGAAAATAGTCCTTCAACAAATTCCTCAGGATTGAATTTCCTTAAATCTTCTATTTTTTCGCCGATTCCAACATATTTTATTGGAATTTTAAGTTCGTTTGAGATGGCAATAACAATTCCGCCTTTTGCTGTCCCATCAAGCTTTGTCAGTGCAATTCCTGTAACATCTGTTATCTCCTTGAACGCCTTTGCCTGAGAAATTGCATTCTGCCCGGTGTTTGCGTCAAGGACAAGAAGGATTTCAGAAGGTTCTCCGGGAAGCTCTTTACTGACAACTTTTTTGATTTTTTGTATCTCTTTCATCAGTCTATCTTTATTGTGAAGTCTTCCGGCAGTATCTATAATGAGCACGTCATCTCCTTTGGCTTTAACACTTTGAACAGCATCAAAAACCACAGATGCAGGGTCGGCGCCTTCATTTCCTTTTATGATTCTTGCTCCCGATCTTTGAGCCCATACCTCAAGCTGTTCTATTGCCGCTGCTCTAAAAGTGTCTGCTGCTGCAAGAACAACACTTTTTCCTTCATCTTTTAGCTGTTTTGCAAGTTTTCCTATGGTGGTTGTTTTTCCAACACCGTTTACACCAAGCACTAAAATTACAAATGGTTTGTGGTCTATTTTCAGCTCTCCTTTATGTTTTAAGAGAATGCTTTTAAGTCTGCTTTTAAGAAGTTCAAGAATTTTGTCCGACTCTTTGATTTTTTTCTTTTTGGCTTCTCTTTTAAGCTCTTCTATAAGCTCAAGAGTTGTTTTTACTCCTATATCTGCAAGTATAAGTTTCTCTTCAAGCTCTTCAAAAAACTCTTCGTTAACTTCCCTTCCTTTAAATACAGAGAAATTAAGGGCTTCTCGCGTTTTCTTTAAACCTTCTTTAAAGCTTTTAAAAATTCCGCCTTTTTTCTCCTCTGTTGCCTTTTCTATCTCTTTTTTAAGTTCGTTTAACTCATCTTTGTAGCTCTCTGGTGTAAAGGGTTCTATTTCAGATATAATTTTCTTTGCCTGGTCATAAAACCCTTCTTCTATTAAAAGCTTTGAAAGTTCAAATCCTGCTAAAAATTTTTCCTGTTTGTTTTCAGATTGATATGCTGTTTCAAAAAGGTTTCTGGCTTTTGATAAATTTTTGTTTTCATACTTTTCAAGGATTCCCGATATTAAAGCAGCTGTGTATTTTCCTGCCTTCTCTTCTATAAGGTTTGTATCTATATCAACGTCTCTGTAAGAGATTTTCTCTTTTAATAGTGTTGCTGCTTCAACAACAAGTTCTCCGTTGCTGTAGTGAATGGCGTTGGCTATTCCTTCTGTGAATTTCTTTATATTTTTGTCTGCAAGTTTAAGCCACAACTGTGGTTGATTGGGATTCTCTTTTAACTCATCTTCAATAGATTTCTTTCTGAAAAACCCGAGCATTTTCGGCTCCTTACGATTAAAATAATTTGGTAAACTGTCCTGGCTAAATTTATTTCTTTAAACAACTTTTTCAAAAGTGCTGATGGTAAGGAATGCAATATATTATATCAGGTTAAACATTTAGATGAGGTTGGTTATGGATTTAAGACTTTACGGAATAACCGATGAGAGGTTTATGGGGCTTAAGGACATTGCTGAAAAAGTTGCCGCTGCAATAGAGGGAGGGGTAACTGTAATTCAATACAGAGCTAAAAAGAAAGAAGCGATAGATATGTATGAAGAGGCTTTAAAGGTAAGAGAGATTACAAAAAAGTATCACATTCCTTTTATAGTAAATGACAGGGTTGATCTTGCGATTGCTGTTGGGGCTGATGGTGTCCATGTGGGGCAGAAAGATCTACCTGTTTCTGTTGTGAGGAAAATGGTCGGGGAAAGTTTTATTGTGGGTCTTTCAACCCATAATCTTTTAGAGGTGGAAAGGGCAGATAGAGAAAATGTTAACTATATAGGATTTGGACCGATTTTTCTGACAAACACGAAAGAGAAACCTGACCCTGTTGTGGGAACGAAACTTTTGAAAGAAGCTGTTTCTGTTTCAACTCACCCTGTTGTTGCGATAGGTGGGATTAATAGCGATAATATAAGAGAAGTTTTAGAATGTAAGCCTGCGGGTGTCTCTGTTGTAAGAGGTATCTTTCAGGGAGACCCTTATGAAAATGCAAAAAAGTTAAGAGAGATAATAGATGCTGAGATGGGCTGAAATCTATCTTAATAGGCTTAAGAACAATTACAACTCTTTAAAAAAATTTACAGGAAGAAAGAAAATAATTGCCGTTGTTAAAGCAAATGCTTACGGCCACGGCAGTGTTCCCGTTTCCCTTTTTCTTGAGAGGGAAACAGATGTTGATATGTTTGCTGTTGCGACTATTGATGAAGGAAAGGAACTTAGAGAAGGGGGAGTAAAAAGCCCGATTCTTGTTATGAGCAATCCTTTAATTGAAGGTGTTGATGAGGTAAAAGAGCTTAATTTGACCCCCGTAGTTTTTGATTTTGAAAGTCTTGAAATAGCTGTAAAAAATGGTATAGGTTTTCACCTTAAAGTTGATACAGGTATGGGAAGATTAGGATTTCTTCCTTATCAGTGGGAGAGTGTTCTTGAAAAGCTGGATTTTTCACTTCTTAAAGGGGTTATGAGCCATTTTGCAGATTCTGATACTGATGTTGAGTTTACACGTTATCAGTATAATATGTTTATACCGCTTATTAAAAAAGTTCTGTCTGTTAAAAAGGTTGCTGTTCATATAGATAACAGTGGGGCTGTTCCTCTTTCTCTTGACGGACTTTTAACCCATTCAAGGATAGGCCTTGCTCTTTACGGGAGTAAACCGTATCCTGATTTTCCTGTTCCGGTTGAGCAGGTCATGGAGGTTAAATCAAAAGTTATAGATGTGAAAACGCTACCTCCAGATTGGGGTGTTTCTTACGGAAGAACGTATATTACAAGAAAGAGTGAAAAGATAGCGGTTGTTGCTTTTGGTTATGCCGATGGATTTATCCGTTCACTTTCAAACAACTGGCAGGTAAAGATAAACGGTTGTTTTGCTCCTGTTATTGGAAGAATCTGCATGGATATGACTGTTGTTTCTGTTGAAAGGATTGATACAAAGGTTGGTGATGAAGTTGTTATTACAGACAGAGCTCTTACTTTTGATAAAATGGCTGAGAAAGCGGGAACCATATCTTATGAAATTATGTGTGATATAAGTCCCAGGGTTAAAAGGATTTTCTTTGAGAGGGAAGATGGAAAGATACTATCTCGTTTTTGATTTTGCCATACCATTTCAGATGAGAGATATTGCTGATGGAATGTTTTTTGAAGCAGGTTGCAAAGGGGTGGAGGATTTAAAGGAGGAGAACGGAATTTATTATGTAAGAGTTTATTTTGATGGGAATGCTGATTTTCATCCTGAAGAGACTCCACTTAAAGAGTATCTTATAGGTTCTTTTCGTATAGAGGAGCAGGACTGGAATGAGAACTGGAAGGAGCATTTTAAACCTGTTGAAATAGGAAAATCTATCGTTGTTGTTCCTTCCTGGCTTAAGGAAGAGTTTAATCCAGAGGATAGAATTCCCATTTACATCTATCCAGGTCAGACATTTGGTACAGGGAGTCATGAGTCAACAAAACTTATGATGAAGCTTATGGAAGAGTATGTTTTTCCAGATTGTTCTTTTCTTGATGTTGGAAGCGGTAGTGGTATTCTTTCAATTCTTGCAAAGAAGCTTGGTGCAGGGAAGGTTGTGGCGTGTGATATTCAAAAAGAGGCAAAGGATGAACTTGAATTAAATTCGCTGATAAACGGTGTTTCAGGTGTTGAGTTTGTTCACGGAAGTGTTGATAGAGTTAAAGGACAGTTTGATATTGTTGTTGCAAACATAGAGAAACACCTGCTTCTTCCAATTTTTCCGGAAATTGTCCGAAAAGTTTCGCAAACTCTCCTTATTTCCGGGATTCTTGAATCCCAGGAAAGTGATATGGTGAAAGAGATTGAAAAACATGGTTTTACCGTAGAAAAAGTTGAAAGGGAAAATGGATGGATAGCTGTAGCTGCCAGAAAGTAAATGTTGACCTTCATATGCATACAACCTGTTCAGACGGGACAGATTCTCCTGGAGAGATTGTTAAGCTTGCCGCTTCAAAAAATCTGAAAGTTATAAGTATTACCGATCATGATACGGTTTCAGGTGTTCAAAAAGCTGTAGAGGTAGCAAAGAGAGAAGGGATAGAATTTATTCCGGGAATAGAAGTTACTGCAGATACCTCTTTCCTGCCCTCTGATGCGGAGTTTCATATACTCGGATACTTTATAGACATAGAATCTTCTGCCATAAAGGAGCTTGTTGAGTTTTTCTCTAAGACGAGAGAGAAGAGAAACAGGCTTTTAATAGAAAGGCTTGAAGATGCAGGTTATGATATTCACTATGAAGATGTTGAATCGTTGTTTGGTAAAAACTTTGGGAAACCGAACATTGTTACTCTTCTTGTTGAAAAAAAGATTGTTCCTACAAGAAAGGAAGCTTTTTCTCTTATTAAGAAATACAGGGTGAAAAGAGAAAAGCTTGATTACAGAGAGATTTTCAGGCTTTTAAAAGAGGCAAACGGTATTCCTGTTGTTGCCCATCCGCCTACTCTTAAAATTCCAAGAAATTACTATCTATCTTTTTTCACGAAACTGAAAGAGGAAGGTCTTGAAGGTGTTGAGATAATTCATTCTATCCATACGCCTGCAGATGTTGAAGCTTTAAAAGGTGTTGTAAAAGAACTTTCTCTCCTTTCCACAGGTGGCAGTGATTACCACGGTTATAATAAACCGGACATAGCTCTTGGTATGCTTAATATAAAACTTGAAGATTTAAATTTCGGGATTTTCACCGGGGTGTGATTATGATTTTAGGTGTGCTTGGTTCAGGAAGCTGGGGTTCTGCCATTGCCGTTCATTTTGGAAGGCTTGGATTTAAAGTTATTCAGTGGTGTAGAGAAGAGGATGTGGCTGAAAGTATAAATAGGGAACGGGAAAACAGAAGATACCTTCCGGGAATTTCCTATCCTGATACGGTGGAAGCTATTTCAGATGTTGAACGGTTTTTTAAGAGAGTGGGAGATGTGATTTTTTCCGTTATTCCTGCTCAATTTAGCAGGGATTTCTGGAGCCGTTTCAAAGATGAGCTTAAAAGGAGAAGGGTTATCTGTGCAAGTAAAGGAATAGAGATAAGTTCTTTAAATCTTCTGTCTCAGGTTTATAAAGAGGTTGTCGGTGGAAAGTATTTTGTTCTTTCTGGTCCCACATTTGCCCGTGAGGTAGCAAAAGGGCTTCCTTCTGCTGCTGTTGTTGCAGGTGAGGATAAGGAGGAAACGTTTGCTCTTGTTAACATGCTCAGCAGTAAAATTTTCAGGCTTTACTCCTCTAACGATGTTATCGGTGTTGAAACAGGCGGTGCTATGAAAAATGTTGTTGCGATTGCTGCTGGAATTTCAGATGGGATGGGTCTTGGCAACAATGCAAGGGCGGCTCTTATAACCAGGGGACTTCATGAGATTAAAAACCTTGGTGTAAGATTGGGTGCTCAGGAAAGAACGTTTTACGGTCTTTCAGGTATGGGAGACCTTATCCTGACATGCACAGGGGATTTATCAAGAAACAGACAGTTTGGACTTTCAATAGGTAAAAGAACCGGTAAAGTTGACGAGAAATATGTTGTTGAGGGTGTTCACACTGTGAGAGCGGCTGTTGAGCTTGCCAAAAAACTTAATGTTGAAATGCCGATAGCTGAAGCTGTTTATTCTGTTGTTCACGATGGTAAAGACCCTGAAAGGGTTATGGTGGAGCTTCTCTCAAGACCGGTGAAGGAAGAATGAAAAAGAGTGTAACAATAGGAACGGCTGGCCATATTGACCACGGAAAAACATCCCTTGTAAAGCGGTTAACAGGTGTTGATACCGACAGGCTAAAAGAAGAGAAAGAAAGGGGCATGACCATAGAGCTTGGGTTTGCCCACATGAAGCTTGGAGATTATCTGATAAGTATTGTTGATGTTCCCGGCCATGAAAAATTTATAAAAAATATGGTTGCAGGAGCTCAGGGAATAGACGGTGTTCTTTTTGTGATAGCCGCTGATGAAGGAGTTATGCCTCAAACAAAAGAGCATCTCACAGTTTGTGAAATGCTCGGTATAAAAAAGGGAATAGTCGTTCTTACAAAGGTTGACATGGTTGATGATGAGTGGCTTGAACTTGTTGAAGAGGACGTCAGGGATTATTTAAAAGGTTCTTTCCTTGAAAATGCTCCCTTTGTCAGGGTTTCTTCAAAAACTGGAGAAGGGTTTGACATTTTAAAAGAGGAGATTCTAAAACTTGTAAAAAATATTCCGGAAAATAAAGAGTATTCATTTCCAAGACTTCCTGTTGACAGAGTTTTTTCTGTTAAAGGTTTTGGCACCGTTGTTACTGGAACACTTTCTGGAGGCTTGATAGAGGAAGGAGAAGAGTTATCTGTTTATCCCTCTTTGAAGAGTTTGAAGGTGAAAGGGATTCAGGTTGCAGGAGAAAAAGTTTCAAAGGCTTATCCGGGTCAGAGGGTTGCCTTAAATGTTTCTCTTTCTTTAAATGAGATTGAAAGGGGAGACATTTTAGCTCCTGCTGGTATTTTAGACGGCAGTAATCTGATAGATGCTGTTATAACATTTTCAAAAAATATGGAACCTTTTGAAAAAAGGAAACGTATCCATTTTCATTATCTTACTCAAATGGTTGAAGGAGAGATTGTTTTAATAGATAAAGATGTAGCTGAACCTGCCTCTTCTTCCAGGGTGCAGATTATTCTTGATAGAGAAATTTTTCCGGTTTACGGTGATAGGTTTATCTTAAGGAGCATAACTCCTTCAGAGGTTATAGGTGGGGGTATGATTCTCCATCCTCTTGAAAGAAAACGTTATAGGAAAAAGTTTAAGCAGGAATTTGTTGAAAAGATAAAACAGCTTGAAGAAGGCAGAAAAAAAGCTCTTAAAGTTTTTGTTTCTCAGTTTGAACCTCTTGAAGTATCAAAACTTCCACAGTTTCTTAATCTTTACGGTGAGAATTTAAATCTCTTTCTCAAAGAAGTGGAAGAAATGGGGGATATTGTCAGGGTTGGAGATTTCCTTTATAGAAGAGATAGTGTTGATAAAGTTTTTAGAAAAGCGTTGGAGTTTGTTTCCGATTTTCACAAAAAGTATCCTGTTCTTGAAGGGATTAACAGGGAAACTCTTAAAAGTTTTCTCAATGTTGACTCTGCTCTTTTTGAAAAGGTGATTTCAGAATCTGCGGAGCTTCTTTCTGTTTCAAAATATGTGAAATTGAAAGATTTTAATCCTTACCTTGATGAAACTTTTAAAAAGATTAAAGAAAAAGTTGATACTGTTCTTTTAAGGGAAAAATTTTCTCCCCCGTCTGTTGAAAAGCTGAGAGAAGAGATTGGTGAACCGAAAGATAAGTTTTACGCCCTTCTGGAATTTCTTCAAAAAAACGGATATAAAATGGCAGGGGAGTTTCTTATCCATCCTGAGATTTTTGATGAGATAGTTGAGAAACTTAAATCGTTTAAAGCTACCGGTTCCTTTAAAGTTGCAGAATTTAAAGACCTTCTTTCCATTTCAAGAAAACATGCAATTCCTTTACTTGAACTGCTTGATAGAGAAGGTATAACAGAGAGAGAAGCTGATGGAACAAGGAAATTGAAAGTATAAATTCTGGCTTACTTTCTCAAAAACGGTTGCAAATTGGAAATCTCAGTAATATAATCCGTTTAGCAAAATTATCAGAAAAGGAGGCGATGCTTAATGGCAACAATTTATGTCCGTGACGGAGAGCCATTTGAGAAGGCGCTGAAAAGATTTAAGAAACTGTGTGAGAAAGAGGGTATTCTTACAGAGATTAAGAGAAGGGAATACTACGAGAAACCAAGTGAAAAGAGAAAAAGAAAGGCTATGGCAGCAAGAAAGCGTCTGATCAAGGCTCTCAAAAAGCGCGGTCTTTTGCCACCAAAGGGTAAGAAAAAGAAGAAGTAATCCGATAGGCGGAGCTTATAATGGGTATAAAAGAGCAGCTTAAGAATGATATGAAAGAGGCGATGAAAGCCAAAGATAAGGTGAAGCTCAGCACCATAAGAATGATTATGTCTCTTATAAAGAATGCTGAAATAGATAAGCGTGGCGAGCTTACAGATGAAGAGGTTATCAGCTTACTTCAGAAGTATGCCAAACAGCGTAAAGAATCCATAGAGATGTATGAGAGAGGTGGCAGACAGGACCTTGTGGAGAAAGAGAAAGCCGAGCTTGCCATTGTTGAGTCGTATCTTCCAGAGCAACTTGATGAAAATGAGATAAAAAATATAGTAAAATCTACAATAGAAGAAGTTGGTGCTTCCTCTGTGAAAGATATGGGTAAGGTAATGAAGGCAGTTATGCCTAAACTTAGAGGAAGGGCTGACGGCTCTGTTGTAAACAGGATTGTTAAGGAACTTCTTTCTGGAGAATAAAAGTTATGGCTTATAATCGGGGCGTTCACACTCCTTTGGTGTATTGGAGGGGGTATTCATACTAATGTTCAAAGGAGTGTGGCGCCACCTTGGATTTGATACCCTTCTTGAAAAAACCGCTTCTCTTGCCAAAAGTGAATCCGGGAAAGAAGCTGTTCTTTCAATAAAACCTTTAAACGATAAAATTGAAATTACCGAAAGGGGACTTTTTACCCTTGAGTTTGTAAGACTTCTTTCTGAAAGACACTTTCCTCTTGAAACTTTCCCTGATATATCTGCCATTATTGAAAAACTTAAAGTTGAAGGGGTTGTTCTTTCTGTTGAAGAGATTTTAAAGGTAAGGTCTGTCTGTGTTCAGTCAAAAAATGTTAAAAGATTTTTAAATGAAATAAGAGAAAGGTTTCCAAGACTTTCTGCATTTTCTCACGCTCTTTCATCGTTTCTTGAGCTAAGAGAGATGGTTGACTCTGCCATAGATGAGAGTGGAGAGATTCTTGATACGGCTTCTTCCAATCTAAAGCTTATAAGGAGTGAAAAAAGCAGGATTGCTGATAAGATAAAGAAAAGGTTGGAGTCTCTTGTAAGGAGAAATGAGGATATCTGTCCTGAGCAGATAATAACTATAAGAAACAGCAGATATGTTGTCCTTGCAAGAGCAGGATACCGAAAAAGGTTTCCGGGGATAGTTCACGACAGGTCTGCTTCCGGTCAGATGGTTTATGTGGAACCGACATTTATAGTGGAAGATAATAACAGGCTCAGAGACCTTGAGATAGAGGAACAGAAAGAGATAAAGAGAATTCTTTCAGAGATAAGCAGAAAAATCAGGGAAAACAGGTATCGTCTTGAAAGCGCGTATCAAACACTTGTGGAGCTTGATAAAAGATATGCTGTGGCGTATATGAGCTATAAGCTGAAAGGGACTCTTCCAGATGTTGGAGATTTTATTGATATTAAAGATGCAAAGCACCCTCTTCTTGCTCTTTCAGGGAAGGAGGTTGTCCCTGTTGACATTAAGCTACGTAGAGGGCTTGTTATAACAGGGCCAAATACCGGGGGAAAAACTGTTATTCTTAAAACTATTGGAATTTTTGTCCTTATGTCTCAGAGCGGTTTCCTTATTCCCTGTGCTGAAGGGAGTAAAATCAGGCTTTTTAATAAAGTGATGGCGGATATAGGTGATGAGCAGAGCATAGAGCAGAGTTTAAGCACCTTTAGCGCCCATGTAAAAAATATTTCCGAAATACTTCTTGAAGCTGATAGAAACACTCTTGTTCTGCTTGATGAGCTTGGAGCAGGGACTGACCCTGTTGAAGGGGCGAGTCTTGGTGTTGCAATTCTTGACTATCTTAAAGAGAAACAGGTGTTTTCGGTTGTTACGACCCACTTTACACCTATTAAGCTTTATGCGTATAAAGACCCTTTTTACGATGTTGCTTCTGTCCTTTTTGATGAGAAGAGCCTGAAACCTCTTTATCGGCTTGCCTACGGAGTTATAGGAAAAAGTTATGCTTTTGTTATAGCAAGGCGTTACGGAATGCCCGATAAGGTGATAGAAAAAGCTGAAAAGCTTATTTCCTCTGATGATAAGCTTGCTTCAGATATAATTTCAGCCCTTGAATCTGAGTATGTTGCCCTTCAGGATGAAAGGAAGAATTTATTAAAGTTGAAAGAAGAACTTGAGAGAGAAAAGAAAGCACTTGAAGGAGAGAAGAAAATACTTAAGGAAAAAGGGGTTAAGGAACTTCAGGAATACATAACCCATTTTAAAGAAAAAAGTGAAAAGCTTCTTTCAGAGATAAATGATGAGAAGTTAAGACGCAGGGTTAAAGAGCTTTTAAAGGAAGCAAAAGGTAAAGTTGAGAAACTTGAAGAAGAAAGCAGTAAGGATGTTAAAAATAAAATAGAGCCCGGTATGGTTGTAAAACTTAAGGGAAGCGGAAGAAAAGGAACTGTTATTGAGGTTGACTTAAACAGGAAGATTGTAAAAATTGCTGTAGGTTCTCTTAAAATGGATGTTAAATTTGCTCAAATAGAGTCGGTTGAGAAACCGCCTGAGAAGGTTGAGCCAAAAATAAAAGTTAACGCCAGAATGCCTGAGAGATTTTTCCCGGAACTTAAAATTCTTGGCATGAGAGGGGATGAAGCCCTTGATGCTGTTGAGAAGTTTCTTGATGATGCCCGTATTGCAGGATTTTCCCGTGTAAAAATAGTGCACGGACACGGAACGGGAATTCTTAAAAGGCTTATAAGAACGTATCTTAAAGATTCTCCCTACGTTAAATCTTTCCGTCCCGGTAAGATAGAGGAAGGGGGGGACGGAGTTACGGTGGTTGAGCTTAAGTAGTGTTTTACAGTGTCACGCTTTTAATCCATTCAAGATACTCCTTACTTCCGCTGTTTACAGGAATTGAGATAATTTCAGGCACTTCGTATGAATGGTTTTCTTTGATAGCTTTTTCCACTTTTTCAAAGAGACTCTCTTTTGTTTTTATAAAAAGTAGATGTTCTTCGCTTTTCTCTACCTTCCCCTGCCATCTATATACGCTTTTTATTGAAGGTATAATTTGAACACATGCTGCTAACTTTTCCGATACAAGTGTTTCAGCAATTTTTTCAGCTTCTTTTTCCGTTTCTGTGGTTGTTATTACCGTTATAAATTTTTCCACTTTTCTCCTCCTTTAATTCAAATATAAATTCACAGTATTTTTTCCCGTGGTAGATAGTGTTTTCTCCGTTTCCTCTGTGAAATTTAAACTCTGGAAACGCTTTCTGGAAAAATAGATTATCAACCCTGCAGAACATCTGTGTAAGATGGGGAAAATTTATTTCTTTGAAAAATTGGTAGATAATGCATTCTTTTATTCTGAAATGGCAGATGGTTTCTGTGCATTTTACGTCCTCCACTGTGTTGAATCTAGAGATACCTTCTTTTTCCATTTTTTCTCTGAATTTTAAAAGTCTTTTCATCGGGGTTAAATGTTTCTCTTTTGGAAGAAACTTTTCCATTTCCTTTATGCTGGTTGCCATCACTACTTTTTCTGTAATTTCCTCTCCTTTTTCTTTTCCATACTTTTGAGAGAGTTCAATGTAAATAGCGGGAATAAACGCAAGCCGTTTTATCAATTGGGCAGCTTCTCCCTTTCTCCTGGACCATGATGATTTTTTGTATATTTTACCGGAAAGGATGGTAGCAGAAATCAGAAGTTTGGGCCAGTGCCATCCTGTTTCCTTGTGTAAAACCTTTATTGTGATGAGAATTTCTCCCGGTTCCATTTGCAATACCTCAATGTTCAGAGAAATTGTAATATAATAATTGCTAAAGAGGTTAAAATGGTAGCTGAAATAAAAAGTTATACCGTTTTAGGGGTTGATGCTGTTGAAGTTACTGTTCAGGTTGATGCAGGCAGAGGACTTCCTTCAGTTGCCATTGTTGGTCTTCCTGATTCTGCAGTAAAGGAGAGCAGGGAGAGAGTAAGGTCTGCACTTATAAATTCCGGTTTCCCTTTTCCAGCCAGAAAGGTTGTTATAAATCTTGCTCCTGCTGACCTTAAAAAAGAGGGGACAATATACGACCTTCCCATTTCCATAGGGATTCTGTTTTCTCAAAACATCGTTTCTGGTAGAAAACTTAAAGATTATCTTATAGCCGGTGAGCTTGGTTTAAACGGTGAAGTTCGCAGGGTGAAAGGAGCTCTTGCCTGCGCTATTCTTGCAAGAGAGAAGGGATATAAAGGGGTTATTCTTCCAGTTAACAATGCAGAAGAAGCTTCGCTTATAAGTGGTATTGAAATTGTTCCGGTTAAAACTCTTACCGAAACGGTTGCGTTTTTAAATGGAGATTTAACTATAGAGCCGTTTAAAAGAGAGGGGGATTTTAGAGAGTCAAAGTTTGATATTGATATGGCTGATGTTTCTGGACAGTTTCACGCAAAAAGGGCTGTTGAGATAGCTGCGGCAGGTGGGCATAATCTTCTTTTCTTTGGTCCTCCCGGGTCTGGCAAGACGATGATAGCAAGGAGAATTCCAACGATACTTCCTCTGATGACAGAACAGGAGATTATTGAGACAACGAAAGTTTACAGTGCAGCAGGCTTGCTTTCTGAGGGTGTTATTGATAAAAGGCCATTCAGGTCACCACATCACCTTGTTTCTGATGTTGCAATGGTTGGTGGCGGTAGCAGTCTTAAACCTGGAGAAGTAAGTCTTGCTCATAATGGTGTTTTGTTTCTTGATGAGTTTCCGGAGTTTAAAAGGTCTGTTATAGAAGCTTTGAGACAGCCTCTTGAAGATGGGATGGTAACGGTTTCCCGTATTTCAGGAACCGTTTCTTTTCCTGCAAGGTTTATGTTTGTTGCGGCTATGAATCCATGTCCCTGCGGATTTTACGGGTTTGAAGATGATGTTCACCAGTGTAGCTGTTCTCCTGTTCAGGTAAAAAGGTATCTTTCAAAAGTTTCCGGCCCAATTCTTGATAGAATAGATATTCACGTTTCCCTTCCGGCTGTTAAACCTGATGAACTTTCAAAGATGGAATGTGGAGAGACTTCAGCATCTATCAGGGAAAGGATTGAAAAGGCTCATGCTGTTCAGAGGGAGCGGTTTAAAGGATTAAAAATCTCTTTCAATTCCCATATGGGAAGCACTGAGATTCGTAAGTTCTGTTCTCTTTCTTCTGATGCTAAAGCTATTCTTGAAAAAGCTGTTTCAACGTTCAGGCTTTCTGCAAGAGGGTATAACAGAATACTGAAATTAGCAAGAACCATTGCAGACCTTGAGGGAGAAGAGATTATTAAATCCCATCATGTGGCTGAAGCTGTGAGTTTTAGAGAGGTTATAAAAATCAATTGATTTAGATAGAATATGGTTGTATATTGTTAGTGCCTGGATTACAAAATTTTTGCCAATGCAATTTAAAATCCCACTCTTCTATTTGTGATTTCGTTTTTCTTTGAAACATTTTTATCTTTTAAATGGTCTGTGTATTTGATTCTTGAAAGGAAATCACATATCCTGGCAACTTCAACTTCCTTTTCCTTTTCATATAAAAGTTTGGCAGCAGAAAGTTCAGGATACTTTTTTCTCAATTTAAAGAAGAACTCTTTTGGTAGTGGTTTGATTTCCAGAATATCAAACAATCTGCTTGGTCTTGTAAGAGCAGAATCTATCTCCTTAAAGTGAATATTGGTGCTTATTATGATTTTTGGTTTTCTTGGAATGAAACCATCGGTGGCAGAAAGAATAGTTGAAATTATGTTGGAGATTTCATCGTCTTCACCGCGTTTAAATGAAGGGCAGTCAAAGCCATCCGTTTCGTTTTTTCAAAAGCTTATACCATTTTATTATGGTAGAGTGTCTAAGGAAAATTAATCCATCATGTTTTTCATGGCATTTCAATTTGCTTGAAATCTTTTAGCTTTCAAAGGTGTTGAGATTCTTCGGTTGCAAAGCAACCTCAGAATGACAGAGAAAGTCATCCTGAGGGCAAAGCCCGAAGGATCTCTTAAAGTTTATAGCCACTTTTCAAGCATCCTTCCCTTCCTGTCTGTTAAAAAAACGAAAAGCATATCCCTCGCATTTTTCAGGGCATTTCAACATTTGTAGAAACTAAAAGATTTGTACTAATTGAGTTCCGTCGTAATCCCTCGCATTTTTCAGGGCATTTCAACTATTGAAGACATAGAAAGTGTAGTAAGAAGATTTCCAGGTCGTAATCCCTCGCATTTTTCAGGGCATTTCAACTATTCTTCAAATCTTCCTGAGCCTTTAAAGGAAGAAGTGGAAATTGTCGTAATCCCTCGCATTTTTCAGGGCATTTCAACAGCAATATATCAATATTAAATGTCTACAACTCTTTTGATGTCGTAATCCCTCGCATTTTTCAGGGCATTTCAACAGTTACCTTTAACATCCACCTTTCCATTAAGAATAAAAAGTCGTAATCCCTCGCATTTTTCAGGGCATTTCAACTTGGCCTCAGAAGTAGATGAGGCCGAATAAAAAAATATAAAGTCGTAATCCCTCGCATTTTTCAGGGCATTTCAACAAGAAAAGAGGGGAAGTAGAACATGCGGGGATAAGGTTACCTGTGTCGTAATCCCTCGCATTTTTCAGGGCATTTCAACGCAAAAAAACAAACAGATAACAAACCAAGTCGTAATGTCGTAATCCCTCGCATTTTTCAGGGCATTTCAACTCGTAAGAATCAAATGGAATATTGTCTATCATATTTTTAAGTCGTAATCCCTCGCATTTTTCAGGGCATTTCAACATGGAGCAAGACTGAACTTGTGGTGGATTGGTATGTTACTTAGAGTCGTAATCCCTCGCATTTTTCAGGGCATTTCAACTGTGATGAAAATTAGAGAAACCAATAAGTACATTCTGATTGAAGTCGTAATCCCTCGCATTTTTCAGGGCATTTCAACAGTGGCAAAATCCAGACATTGAAACTCAATAGTTTCAAAACTTAAAATTTTGATAAATATCTAATATGCATTGCAATACAAAACCTCTGACCCTGTAAAAATTTGCCTTATTCACTTTACAAAGAGCAGTTATCTTTAAGAATTATACCAAAAATTTAAAAGAAAAAGTCGTATATGAGAGAATTTTGGAAGTTTCCAAATCTTGAGATGGCTTTAGAGCTTCTTTCATCAAGAGGATACAGGTAAAACCTGTCTGTTTCTTTTCTTAAGTATTTACTTACATCCATAATTAACTGCATTTTTTCAGATGATGAAAGTTCAATTTCAAACACGCTTAATTGGGTTCTAATTCCGTATTTAAATAACAGTTTCATTATTCTGTTTCTTCTCTTCGCTGAAAGTTTCCTTTCAAGTTTGCTTCCGTCTCTAACGCATATATCGTAAACAGCAAGATATTTATAAATTCTGGTTCTTTTCATAGTATGTAACTCTCATTTTGTTTTTCTTTTATTCCCAGTTTGACTATGTCGTTTATCACATAATTTGAAACGGGAAAGATATAAACTTTGTCTGTGGAACTATCTATCAGCGATTCTATTTTCTCTTTCAGAGTTTCAAGTTCTTTTTCTGTCAGGTCAACCTCAAAACAGCTGAATTGAACTCTTCTGCCATAGTTTTTGAGAAGTTTCATAAGTTTGTTTCGTATCTTATCATCGCTTATATCGTAGGTTATAACGTAGAACATCTTTTAAGTTCCTGTTTAATAGTTTTTATGAATTCTCCAATTTTTGAAAAGTATGTATCTTCTTTGTTGTGAATAACAATATCTGTAAAATACTTGAGGTAGATTTTCAGAGCATCTCCTTTAAGGTAAACTTTCCCCGATTCTTTTAGAAAATCGTTTTCATCAAAAAAACCATCGTTAAGCGTGTTAAAGACAAGAAGGGACAGCTCTGGCCTTACAAGTTCTAAAAGGTCGGAGCAAAGTGCAGCGTGTTTTCCTCTTTTGACGTGAAAGAAGCCGTAATAAGGGTCAAGTCCAGCAGATATAACAACAGGGTGTAAAACAGAATAGAAAAGTGTGTAGGTTAGACTTAAAAGGGCGTTTACCGGGTCTTTGGGTGGATAGTATTCTCTCTTTTCAAAGTAGAAAGGGCTTTCGTTAAAAGAAGCAAGTTTTGAGAAGAGGAAGCGAGAGATTGTTCCATCAACTCCAAGAAGAGAGTCTGTATTCTCTGCACTTTTGAGAGAAGCAGAAACAGAGTCTTTCCACTCAAGGACTGGAGAAAAGCTCATTCCAGATTCTTTATATAAACCGGCAAGAACTTTCACAACACTTTCAAGTTTCTGGTTTAAAAGTTTTTTTGTTAGATTGATGCAGAGTTCTGGGTTTTTGAAGAACAGATATTGATAACCTCTATAACGGTTATCACTTCCAATAAACTCCGGGTAAACAACGCTTATAAGCCTTCCAAATTTGTTAAGAATAAAAAGGTATCTACCTCTTGTTGATAGAAATTTAATTGCTGAAACGGTTATATTAACGTTACCCATCAAAAATACATGACTTATTGCTCCTATCGGGATTCTGTGTTTTTTTCCATCAGTTTCTACTATAAGTTCATTTCCATCTTTTGAAACTTTTGTTCCATTTGTTGTTATGAAGAGAAATCCTTTCATCGTTTCCCTTTAAATCTGGTTTCCTATTATCTCTTCAATGGTTAAAACGGTTATGTCAAGGAGATTGGCTCTTCTTTTTAAGAAGGTAAAGGAGCTGGAATTTCGGTGTATGTTTCTGTATCGTTTTCCTTCTGGAGTTTTAAAGTAGTCCTTCCATTCAGGCAGGTTTGGGTTGTAGGGTTGTCTGGGAGCATTGGGAAACTTCTCAAGCTCAGGTGGTTTGTCGTATATAGATGGGGAAGCCACACACAGATAACCTTTGCCAAAATCCCCTCCAACTCTTTTTGTAAGTTCATGTAATTCGTAAATATGCTTGAAAGTCAGGTTGTTGATTTTTCCTGTTTTGCAGGAGAAAAGATATAAACGATTGTTTTTTACAGCTATAACGTCAATTTCATTGGTTATAGAAGAGTTATACCATGAAAGTTTTACTCCGATATGTATATCAAAAAAGTCTTTTTCTGTGAGTTTCAGGAATAAAAACTCTTCAAACCATTTTCCACCTATGTAGTTTCTATCAATAACAGGAAATGTTTTTCCAGAACGTTTAATGATGTTGTGTTTTAGGGCAAGGGATATAAATTCATGAGGGGTATCTTTCGTAAAGTAGCCTGTTTCAAACGCTTTTTTCATAAATGTGGAAAGTTTTTTAAAATTTATTCCTATGTAGTTTGTCATTTTTTTTCTGTAAAAAATTGTGTTTATCTCTGAAATCTCTTCTTCTATTTTGAAGCCATACATTGCCGAGTGTAGTTCCACATCAACAATATCCGGTTTTACTTTTAGAACCGTTTTTCCTTCAAAATTTATTATCTTTCCATCGGGGGTGTAGTAAAGGAGAGCGTCTTTACCAAAACGGTCAAACAGGATAAAAGAGGTATATTTTGTTCCACAGTTTAAGAGAAGTTTTGTTGAGTTTATGTCTTCTACAGCTTTTAGTATGCTTTCCCGGGAATAAGGGTTTATGTATCTTACTTCTACATCTATGCCTTTGTATGTGAGAACATTTTTTATAAAAGATTCAAATTTTTTCATTTGTGAAGTTGATAAAAGGATTACTTTTTCAGGTAAAAGGGAAAGTGCTGATACTACAATCGGAAAAGTTTGAGTTGAAACTGGAGAGATTAAAAATTCTTTCATTACAGGTTCTCCGTATCCCCCATTTCTATTATTTTACCAAATTGAAAAGTTGCTTATCTAACTTTTGAAAGGAGATAGAAAATTAACGATATGATAATGCTTATTAAAATACTTGTTGTGATTGGAAAGTAGAACACAAAGTTATCTCTTTTTATGTAGATATCACCGGGCAATCTGCCCAGAGGGAATCCGCCAGGTAGTTTTGAAATGAGAATCAGCAAAAAGCCGAAGAAAGCTATCATAAGTCCAAAATACAGAAGCATTTTTCCTATCTCTTCCATAAACCCTCCTTACTGGTTCTGGGCTTTTTCAGAAGAGTTGTCAGGATATTCAACTCTGTTGTGATAGATACCTGATAAAACTTTCTTAAACACTTTTTCTATAAGTGCTATCTCTTTAAGACTTAAACCGCTCTGATTCAGCTGACCGTCTTCAACATCTTCCATTATCAGTTTATGAACAAGTTTATCTATATCAACATCTTTTTTATCTCTTACTGATTTAACTGCCGCTTCTATAGTGTCTGCAAGCATAACTATCCCTGCTTCCTTAAATTGCGGTTTCGGTCCCGGGTAGCGGAAAACTTTCTCATCAATCTCTTTTTTCTGTTCTTTAGCTTTTGCGTAAAAATACTTCATAAGCTTTGTTCCGTGGTGCTGTTTTATGATGTCTATTATGGGCTGCGGTAGGTTGTATTTTTTTCCCAGTTCCACTCCGTATTCAACATGGGATTTCAGGATTGCTGCACTTTTTTCAGGTGGTATGGTTTCGTGAATGTTTATTCCGTTCTGCTGATTTTCCACAAAAGCCTGAGGATTTTTAAGCTTTCCTATATCGTGGAAGAGGCCTCCTGCTTTGGCAAGGAGAGAGTTTGCTCCTATTGTTTCAGCCGCTGCTTCTGCAAGGGTGCTTACCATTACAGAGTGGCTGTAAGTTCCAGGAGCTTTTAGAACAAGTTTTCTTAAAAGTGGATGGTTTAAGTTGATAAGTTCCATGTAAACCATATCTGTTGTAAATTTGAAGATGGAGCCAAAAAGCGGGAGAAGTCCTATAACTATGACAGAAGCTATTAACGAACCAAGAATTGCAAGAATCGGATAGAAGATAAATTCTCTTTTAAATACAAGCCCGTTTGAGTATATAAGCAGAAGAATCTGGAAAACAGCTATTCCAAGGCCTGCAAGGAAACTGCTTTTGTAGATAACGTTTCTATCCTGATAACTTCTTGAGTCAAGACAGGAAAACACAGAGCCTGCAACAACAGGAATTATAAAAAAGTGCGGTTTTGACAAAATAAATGATGGAAGAATGGATACCGGGATTGAGTGGATAAAAGCAACTTTTTTGTTCAGGAAAAGAGAAACAAAAATCACAGAAGTTATTACGGGAATATATATCAATCCTTCCTTAACAGGTATGTTCATAGCTTCAGCCATAAGCTTTGCAAGAAATGTGAAAAATCTTATAAGGAAAACATCAAGAGTTATCACAACGTATGAAAACGTTATGTTTTTAACATCTTTGGCTGCGGTAGGGCTTACGATGAAATAGAGACGGTAAACTATGTAAAACATTATTAAAGATATGAGAAAAATGGAAATGTATCTGTTTGCCGTTTTGTTGCTGTCTTTTAGTTTTCTTATAGCGTTTATTTTCTGGACATCTTCTTCAGTAAGTCGGCTTCCTTTTTTTACTATCAGTTCTCCCTTCTTTATTTCATACAAAACAGGTTTTACCTGCTTTAAAATTCTCTCCCTTGCTTTGAAAGTAGCTTTTTCACTGTATTTAATGTTTGGAACGATAAGCGGTTCTATAAATGTGTATATCTCTTTACCCTTTTTCCTTCCGTAAAAGTTTCTCAGTTCTGCGGATATTCTTTTTTTAACTTTTGAAACGGTGTAAAAAGATGAGATATTTTTTTCTGTTGAGGTTGAAGTAAGCGGGTTTACAACTTTAACGGTTTTCCCTTTAAACTTTTCAAAAGTTTTATCATCAATTACGCCGACTGAGTAGTATCTTTCAAGAAGGTCTATTATAAATTCTGGTTTTACGCTGCTGCCGGTTTTATCTGTTGAGTTTTCTGCTTGGGATGTGTAAAACTTTTTAAGAACGGTTTCTTTGATTGAAGAAAACGCCTGAGGGTCAACTTTAAATACAGGTTTCAGCTGTTTTAAAGCGGTTTCAATCTTCTTTTCTGTAGCTTTTTTATCTTCAACAATAAGATTTGCCGGGGAGCGGATATCAACAGGAGATATCTCTTTAACTTTTAATTTTGGAATGCTGCCAAATCCTACGGGAAGCATGATAAAAGTGATAAAAGCTGAAAGCACCACCGCCAGTATAGGTAAACTGACTTTTTCTGTTAATTCTATTAGAAATTCTTTGATTCCCTTACTCTTCATTTTCCTCATAAGCCTTTATGATTTCCTGAACAAGTTTATGTCTTACAACATCATCTCTTTTAAATTCAATAATCTCTATGCCGTCTATTTCTCTTAAAATCTTTGTTGCTTCAACAAGCCCAGAATCTCTCTTTTTCGGAAGATCAATCTGAGTTATATCTCCTGTTATCACAACTTTTGAGTTAAATCCAAGACGTGTTAAAAACATTTTCATCTGTTCTCTTGTTGTGTTTTGAGCTTCATCAAGGATTATAAAAGCATCGTTTAAGGTTCTTCCCCGCATATAGGCAAGAGGGGCTATTTCAATAATGTTTCTTTCAATCAGAAGATTGACTTTGTCAGGTTCTATCATCTCAAAAAGGGCATCGTAAAGCGGTTTCAGATAAGGGTCTATCTTTTCCTGAAGAGTTCCCGGTAAAAAGCCGAGTTTTTCCCCGGCTTCAACGGCTGGTCTTGTAAGTATAAGTTTGTTCACCTGCCCTTTCTTGAAAGCTGCGACTGCTGCTGCAACTGCAAGGTAAGTTTTTCCGGTTCCAGCAGGCCCAATTCCGAAAACAATTGTGTTCTTTCTAATTGCGTTTATGTATTTTCTCTGAGTGGGTGTTTTTGCCGTTATCTTTTTTCCTCTGTATGTTGTAACTATCGTATCATCTTTAACAACAACAGAATCGGCATCTCTTTCAAGCTGGTTGATATACATCTGAACATCGCTTTTTGAAAGGGAGTAGCCGGAGTGAAAGAGATCTTCAATATCTTTAAAGAATTTCTGCAGTTTAACTTCTTTATCTTTAGTTCCTTTAACTATTATGTCCGTTCCTCGTGAGCCGATATCAACGTTTAGAATTTTCGCTATCTTTTTAAGGTTTTCTTCACCGTGTCCTACAAGGGTGTAAAACTCTTCCGGTGTTAATTCAAGAGATATCTTTATCAAGCCTTTCTGTACCTCCGTAATTTTCTTTTGAGTAATGAAGATAGGAAATATAATTCTATTTGCAATAATACCACTTTCAGGATAGTTTTTACTTTTCATTCTATTAATTTTAAACGGATTAAACGGAGGCAGAAATGGGTTTTAACTGTGGAATAGTGGGACTTCCAAATGTTGGAAAATCAACTCTTTTTAACGCACTGACAAACTCTGCGAAGGCAGCTGCTGCCAATTTTCCCTTTTGCACCATTGAACCGAACGTAGGAGTGGTTGAAGTTCCAGATGAAAGATTGCAGAAAATAGCCGAAATAGTAAATCCTAAAAGAATAGTTCCCACAACTATAGAGTTTGTGGATATTGCAGGCCTTGTAAAAGGGGCAAGTAAAGGAGAAGGGCTTGGTAATCAGTTTTTGGGGAATATAAGAAGTGTTGATGCGATAGCTCATGTTGTTAGATGTTTTGAAGATCCGAATGTTGTTCATGTTGACGGTGGTGTTAATCCAATTAGGGATATTGAAACCATAAATATGGAGCTGATTTTTAAAGACCTTGAAACTGTTGAGAAGAGGCTTCAAAAGGTCTCAAAGCAGGCTAAGTCGGGAGATAAGGCTGCAAGAAAAGAAGTTGAAATTTTGACGAAGCTTAAAGAGATACTTGAAAACGGAGAAAGAATTTATCCGCATATGGAAGAGTTTGGAGAGGATGAGATAAAACTTGTGAAAGAGCTTGGGCTTCTCACGGCAAAGCCGGTTCTTTACATAACAAACGTTGATGAGGAAGGTCTGCTTGAAGATAACGATTATGTTAAGCAGGTAAAAGAGTTTGCGGCAAAAGAGAAAGCTCCTGTTGTGAAGATATGTGCAAAAATTGAGTCTGAGCTTTCTGAGCTTGATGCTGAAGAAAAGGAGGAGTTTCTAAAGGAACTTGGCCTTAAAGAACCGGGGCTTAACAGTGTAATAAGAGAAGGATACAAACTTCTTGATCTTATAACCTACTTTACAGCTGGAGAGCAGGAAGTAAGGGCATGGACAATAAAAAAGGGAACAAAAGCTCCGCAAGCTGCAGGTAAGATTCACTCTGACATAGAGAGAGGTTTTATAAGGGCTGAAGTGGTGAGCTATGAAGACCTTATTAGAGAAGGTTCTATGCAGAAATGCAAGGAGAAGGGACTTGTAAGACTTGAAGGTAAGGATTATGTGGTTCAGGACGGTGATATTATCTACTTTAGATTTAATGTGTAGCGGAGTTTTGATTTGAAAGAGTTTGAACTTATAGAAAAGATTACAGCTATCTTCCCGCAGAAGGCAGATATAGGGATAGGGGATGATACGGCGGCTGTTAAAACGGATAACGGTTATTTGCTCTTTACCGTTGATACAATTACAGCCAATACTCACTACAGGAAAAGCTGGGAAAAAAAATTTAAAAAGCTTTACTTTTCTCTTGGGTGGAAGCTTTTAGCAATTTCTGTAAGTGATGTTGCTTCAATGGGAGGTGTTCCTGAATTTGCTCTTCTGTCTTTCTGTCTGGAAAAGAATTTTTCACAGGAGAAGGTTCTGGAGCTTTCAAAAGGTCTTTCAAAAGCTGCCAGCCGTTACGGAGTGAGTATAATCGGCGGAGATACTGTAAAGGGGGATTCGGAAGTGTTTTCCCTTACGTTGACAGGAAAAGCTTATGCTTTAATGACAAGAGATTGTGCTGTGCCTGGAGACCTTGTGGGTGTGATAGGCACCCCTGGTGATGCCGCTGGTGGACTTTATCTTATTGAAAACAGAAATCCTCCATTTTCAGAAGAGGAGGAAAGACTCCTGAAAAAATTTTTCTTTCCGGAACCTTCACCTGAAACTGGAAAACTCCTTGTTAAAATTGGAGTAAAATGCTGCATTGACAACAGTGATGGCCTTTTGTTTTCTCTTTACTTAATATCAGAAAAGAGCAAAGTGGCTTTGAATGTTGATAAAGACAAAATTCCCGTTTCCAGAGAGCTTAAAAGATTATTTGGTGAAAAAGCAGAAGTGCTTGCACTTACAGGTGGAGAGGATTACAACCTTATATTCACGTTTCCTGAAAATCTTAAAGAGAAAGTTGAAAAAATTCCGTCAGTGAGTATAATCGGCAGGGTGGAAAGCGGAGAAGGTGTTTATCTTAACGGTGAGAAAGTTGAACCGACAGGATTTGACCATTTTGGAGGAGCTTAATGACAATATTTGAAGCAATAATTCTTGGAATAATTGAAGGAATTACTGAGTTTCTTCCAATATCTTCAACAGGGCACATGATAATAGCTTCCACCTTTATGGGGCTTGAGCAGAATCAGTTTCAGCAGACTTTTGAGGTGGTGATACAGCTTGGAGCGATTCTTGCAGTTGTTCTTATCTATTTTGAGAAACTAAAAACAGATTTTGAGCTCTGGAAAAAGTTGATAGTTGCATTTATACCAACAGGCATTCTGGGTCTTCTGTTTCATAAAATCATAGAAGAGAAACTGTTTAATCCTGTTGTTGTAAGTATCTCTCTCATTGTATGGGGTATCATTTTTATCGTTATAGAGAAAATGTATAAAGAGAAGGAGCACTCTATCCATAAGCCGGAGGATATCAGTTATATAAAATCTATATTTATGGGGCTTTTTCAATCCCTTGCAATGGTTCCGGGAACTTCCCGTTCAGGAGCCACCATAACAGGCGGTTTAATCCTTGGGATGGACAGGGTGACAGCTACGGAATTTTCCTTTCTTCTTGCAATTCCTACGATGGGAGCGGCTACAGGGCTTCAGCTTGTGAAAAACTATCATACTCTGAATTTTGAAAATTTAACCGTTCTTATTGTTGGATTTATCACGGCGTTTATCTTTGCGTATATCTCTGTAAAGTGGCTTTTAAGGTTTGTTAAAACTCACACCTTTGTGCCTTTTGGAATTTACAGAATAATTTTAGGCTGCATTGTGCTTGCTTTACTTGCGCTGAAGTGATTATGGTAAAATTTTCCCTCTAAATTTTTAATCCTATTCAGGAGGGACGATGAGGCGATTTTTAATCGGCTTTATGGTATTTATGGCAGCTTTCTTTTCATTCTCATCTGCCAAGGCTGAGTTTAGATTTGGGCTTTTGCTTGTCGGTCCTTACAACGACCACGGATGGAGTCAGGCTCACTATGAAGCTGGAAAAGAGCTTGAGAGAGAGCTTAAAGGCGTAAAGATGATTTACATTGATAAGGTTAATCCTGCTGACAGACCGGGAATTACAATTCCTGAACTTGTTGATGACCTTGCGGATAAGGGAGTTAAGCTGATAATAGCAAACTCTGATGATATGAAAGATGGAATTAGGGAAGCTGCTCTTGAGCATCCTGAAATCTACTTTATCCATATCTCCGGAGATGATGCTCTTACTGGGAAAGCTCCTAAAAACCTTTCAAATCTCATGGGTAAGATGATTTACGGCAAAATGATGGCGGGATTTGTTGCTGGAATGACAACAAAAACCGGAAAAATAGGGTATCTCGGTCCACTTATTAACGATGAAACAAGAAGACTTGCAGTTGCTGCGTATCTTGGTGCAAGGTATGCGTGGGTTAATGTTCTCCATAAAGACCCTAAAAAGTTGAAGTTTAAAGTAAACTGGATAGGGTTCTGGTTTAACATTCCTGGTGTTACTGCTGACCCTACACAGGTAAGTAAAAACTTCTTTAATGAAGGATACGATGTTGTGATTTCCGGAATTGATACAACAGAAGCTCTTGTTGTAGCCGGTCAGATGAGAAAGAAGGGAAAAGAGGTATGGGCGATTCCTTATGATTACAAAGGTGCCTGCAAAATAGCTCCAGATGCGTGTCTTGGAGTCCCCTATTTTAACTGGAAACCGGGATACAAGCATTTTATAGAGATGGCAAAAAGTGGCAAATGGAAGCAGGAGTGGCTCTGGCTTGGCCCTGACTGGAAAGACATAAACAATCCTGAAACAAGTTCTGTTGGTTTTGTTACAGGCCCTGCTTTAAAACCTTCAGTGAAGAAGAAACTAGATAAGTTTATTAAAGGTCTTGCTGATGGAAAAATCCAGCTTTTCAAAGGTCCTTTATACTATCAGGATGGAACTGTTTTTCTTAAGCCTGGTGAAGTGGCAACGGATAAACAGATTTGGTATATGAAAAAACTTCTCAAAGGTATGGAAGGGCAGAGCGCTGCAAAATAAAGGATAAAAATGGAAATAAGATTTGAGAACGTTCATAAATACTTTGGTAAGGTTCACGCAAATAAAGGGATAACTTTCACTGTAAAAGCTGGAACGATTCACGGATTGATAGGAGAAAACGGAGCCGGCAAGAGCACATTGATGAAGATTCTTGCCGGCTTTATTTCTAAAAGCTCAGGGAAAATATATCTTGACGGTAAAGAGGTAAACTTCTCTTCCCCAGCAGAAGCTACCGGGTTTGGTATAGGAATGCTTTATCAGGAACCCTGCGATTTTCCTACCATGACAGTTATTGAAAACTTTATGGTAGGAGTTTCAAAAGAGTGGAAAGTTGATGAGGGAAAGTATAGAAAAATTCTTAAAGAGAAAAGTGAAAAACTTGGATTTTCCATAGACCCTGATAAGCCGGTAGGGCTTTTAACAGTTGGAGAAAGACAGCAGCTTGAGATCATCAGGCTTTTAACTCTCGGTGTAAAGACTTTGATTCTTGACGAACCCACTACAGGAATATCAAAAAAGCAGAAAGAGACCCTGTTTAACGCTTTAAGGCAACTTGCAAAAGAAGGGAAATCTATAATCCTTATTTCTCATAAGCTTCAAGATGTGGAAGTGATATGTGATAGAGTTACCGTTTTAAGAGAGGGTAAAGTTGCAGGTGAAATGGAAAGACCCTTTAACAGGGAAAAACTTCTTGAAATGATGTTTGGTAAAAAGCCACCAGAGATTAAAGATGAAACGGTAGTTCCTGGAGAAACAATATTAAAATTTGAGAATGTTTACGCCCACGGAGGCAGAGCTGGATTAAAAAATTTAAATCTTGAAATAAAAGAGAAGGAAATTATAGGTCTTGCCGGTCTTGAAGGGAGCGGTCAGGAGGTTTTTTTAAGGGTAGCTGCAGGTCTTATACGACCTTATAAGGGAAAAGTAAGGAAAAATAGGAAAATTTTCAGAAATAAATTAAGTGAGAAAGTTTTTCTTCCAGCTTCAAGGCTTGAAGAGGGGCTTTTCCCATCACTAACCCTTCTTGAGCATTACGCCCTTGGATTTTTTAAAAACTACTTTATAATCCCGTGGGCAAAAGCGAGAGAGAAAGGAAAGAAACTTATAGAAAAATTTAAAATTAAAGGAAGTCTTGAGGATAAAGCTGCTTCTTTATCAGGCGGAAATCAGCAGAGGCTTCTTATTTCCCTTATAAAAAAAGACACAAAACTTTTATTACTTGAACAGCCGACAAGAGGGCTTGATACTGAATCATCAGTATGGATGTGGGAACATTTTAAAGAGTTTGCAAAAAAAGGTTCTGCAATAGTTTTCACATCTCCCGAGCTTGATGAGATTTTCTCTGTGGCAACGAAAATAGTGGTTTTCTTTAACGGCAGGGTTGTTCTTTCAAAGCCTAAAGAGGAAACTTCTCAGGAAGAAGTTGCGGCGGCAATTGCAGGAAATGTTGAAGGAGCTGAAGTTGAACACTAAAATCGTTACTTCTGATGGGATAAAGCTTTATAGAAAGTTGAAAAGAAAGGAGCGGATAAAGGAACTCTTAAAGCCTATTGTAAGAATAGGTGTTGTGATTCTGTCCGTTTTTCTGATTACAACTTTGCTCCTTCTTGCTATTGGAGTTAATCCTTTTGAGGTTTACACCCTACTTTTAAAGGGGGCACTTGGCTCAAAATATAGAATTGCAAGGGTTTTAAATGTATGGATTCCTTTAACCCTGTGTGCATGCGGTCTTTTATATACCTTTTCACTTGGTTTGTGGAATATAGGCATTGAAGGGCAGATAATGCTCGGTGCTGTGGGAGCAACTGCAGCTTTTAAGTGGCTCTATCCTCAATTTCCAGCAAAATATGTTCTTATGGCTGGGTTTTTAGCCGCTGTTCTTTTTGCAGGAATTTGGGCGCTGCTTGCCGGTATTTTAAAGACGAAAGGTGGTGTTAACGAGATTTTTGCAGGTCTTGGATTGAACTTTGTGGCTCAGGGTCTTATACTCTGGCTTATTTTTGGACCGTGGAAAAGGCCGGGTATTGCTTCTATGAGTGGAACAGAACCTTTCAGTAGAGAGCTCTGGCTCAGTGTAATAAGAGGGTTTAAAGTTGCTCCGGCTGGCTTAATTATGGCAGTGGTATTCTTTCTTTTTACTGTTTTCGTTTTTAAATATACAAGGCTCGGACTGTTTTTTAAAGCTATAGGGGATAATCCGACTGCTGGAACACTTTTTGGAATATCTGTTAACCGTTACAGTTTACTTGCAATGTTTTTTGCCGGTTCTGCTGCCGGTATGGCAGGTTTTTTTCAAACGGCAGGAGTTTACCACAGACTTATTCCTGCCATATCAAGTAATTACGGTTATCTTGCTCTGCTTGTTGTTATGCTTGCAAACTTTAAGTATTGGCCGGTTCCGTTTATTGCTTTCTTTTTTGCGTGTCTTAACGTAGGCAGTATTCAGCTTCCTATGGTTTTGAAGATAGATTCCTCTTTAAGTGGTATTATTCAGGGTTTGTCTGTTCTTGTGTTCCTTATAGTTTATAACTTCCAGAAATTAGGAGAAAGGAAAAAGTAATGGCTGTGGATTATTCAACCGTTATGGCAACAATTGTAAGTGGAGCGGCTCCTTTAATATTTGCATCTCTTGGAGAGACAGTTACAGAAAGAGGAGGAGTTATTAACCTTTCTCTTGACGGGACGATACTGCTTTCGGCAATGACAGGATTTGCTGTTGCCTTTAAAACCGGAAATGTATTTTACGGTTTTTTAGCTGCTGGAATTGTTGGTGCAGTTGTTGCAGGAGTGGTTGCCGGGTCAACTCTGTTTTTAAGGGTATCTCAGGTTGCCGTGGGTTTTGTTCTTGCCCTTATGTGTAAGGATCTTGCATACTTTCTTGGAAATCCTTTCAGCAGGATTCAGGGTCCCCAGCTTTCTTATATGCCGATTCCTTTGCTTGAAAAGATTCCTGTAATAGGAAAAATATTTTTTCAGCAGAACGTGATGGTTTACTTAAGTTATATTCTGATTTTTCTTGTCTGGTTTTTCCTTTATAAAACCAGATTTGGCTTAATGTTAAGATGTAGCGGTGAAAACCCTGAAGCTGCCTTCACAAGGGGAATACCGGCAGAGAAATTAAAGTTTATATTTACTCTGGTAGGCGGTTTTTTGGTGGGGCTTGCTGGAGCTCTTTATTCTTTGAGTGTTAAACCGGGATGGGGAAGACCGCAGGGCGCTGAAGGAATAGGCTGGATTGCCCTTGCTATTGTTATTTTCGGCGGTTGGGAACCTTTCAAGGTTGCTCTTGGATGTTATCTTTTCAGTTTCCTTCAAATTGCAGGCATACTTCTTCAGGACAGATTTCCGTCTGTTCCGGCGCAGGTTTTTCAGGTGGCTCCTTTTCCGCTGATGATTTTTATGCTTCTGGTAATAAACTTTTTCAATAAAAAAGAGGTTCAAGAAAAGGCTCAGACAAATAGATTTTTGAGGATTCTTTCAAAGATATTTAAAGCCACTCCTCCAGCATCTCTTGGAAAAGTGTTTTACAGAAGCTGATTTTTAGTTAGTGGCTTTTTTAGTTGTTGCTTTTTTGTCACTCTGAGGGAGCGCAGCGACCGAAGAGTCTAAAAGGATGAGATTCTTCGGGCTTTGCCCTCAGAATGACATTTTCCCGTCACTCTGAGGCTACGTAGTAGCCGAAGAGTCTCAAATGAGAACCTTCGGGCTTTGCCCTCAGGACGGTGGATTCTTCGCTGGTGCTTAGAATGACTTCTCTCTCCTGTCACTCTGAGGGAGCGTAGCGACTGAAGAGTCTGAAAGGATGAGATTCTTCGGGCTTCGCCCTCAGAATGGCATTTTCCCGTCACTCTGAGGCTACGTAGTAGCCGAAGAGTCTCAAATGAGAACCTTCGGGCTTTGCCCTCAGGACGGTGGATTCTTCGCTGGTGCTTAGAATGACTTCTCTCTCCTGTCACTCTGAGGGAGCGTAGCGACTGAAGAGTCTAAAAGGATGAGATTCTTCGGGCTTTGCCCTCAGAATGACATTTTCCCGTCACTCTGAGGGAGCGCAGCGACCGAAGAGTCTAAAGTCCTGGCAAAAAAATAGACCCTTCGCCTTGCTCAGGGTGACGGGAAAAAACTCAGGATGAGGGGGAGTGAAAAGTGTTCAGGATGACAAAAAGAAAGTGTTCAGGGTTACATAAAAGCTTGAAGTTCATTTGAGTTATTTTTAATATTTTAGTAGTAGAAACCTAATTAAACAGGTGATAAGTGTGAAAGAAGAGATTTTGATGAAGCTCAAGGGTTTAAAAAAGAAACTCAGGGAAGTTTATGGAATAGAAGAGATAGCAGTTTTTGGTTCTGTAGCAAGGGGTGAATGCACTGAAAATAGTGATGTTGATATAGTTATTCTAAAAATGAAGAAAAAAATGGTTTTAAAATTGCTGGTGCCAGAAATTTCCTGAAAAGTGAACTAAACAGAAACGTTGATCTGGGACTTTACGATTCGCTTAATCCTTTTATAAAGGAAATTGTTAAAAAGGAAATGATCAGTGTCTAAAAGAAAATTTCCGGAAATTTTCTTATTTGATGCTTAAAAAGTCACTGTGAAATTCAAAAGTCCAGAGTCTTTATTGCGCAATTTCGTATGTTGGAATAGTGTTATAAGGGAATTTGAAATTTTAGGAGAGGCAGCAAAACATCTTATCAGTTCAGGATTGATAAATGAAGATTATAGAGTTGTTTTTGACTTCAGAAATCTGTTGATTCATCATTGTTTTGGGATAGATGCAGAAGTGGTCTGGAATGTTGTGAAAAACGACCTTCCGGAATTTAAAAAAGTAATCATAGATGCAATAAATAGAATTAAGCCATCATTGAAGATGCAACTGATAGATTCTTATACAAGGATGAACAGCCATTTAAATTTTATTCTAAAAGAGTTAGAGAAATTTAAAGTGTAATATGCTTTTTTTCTTCTCTCATTTTGGGGCTGCGCCCTCAGAATAACATTTTTCCTGTCACTCTGAGGGAACGAAGTGACCGAAGAGTCTCAGATGAGATCCTTCAGGCTTCACCTTCAGGATGACAGGAAATACGTTTAGGGTGTCAGCTCAAAACAACAGGAAAAATTGAAAAAGGATCATTTTGATATAAATTTCAAGTAAAAGTAGATGGAAAAATAGCAAATGGCAATAGACAGATTGCAATTTTACTTAAAAGAAGCTCAAAACCATGTAGAAAGGTTAAATGATGTCCTTGAAAGATTAAAACCTTTATATCCTCTTAACACAAACAAATTTAATGTTTTGACATCTTCCCAGAAAGATATGCTTGATACTCTTGCTTTTAGATTTTCAAAGTTACAGGATCTTCTTGGTTCCAGAATATTTAGAGAATTTTTAAATCATACAGGATATATAACGGAAGGGAAAACATTCCTGGAGCTTCTAAGAGAAATAGAAAAGGAAGGTATAATTGATATTGATACATGGAGTCAATTCAGGAAAATCAGAAATCTGATTGCACATGATTATCCAGATGAACTATCAGAAAAAATTGAAGCCATAAATTTTTTAATAGAAAATGCGCCAGTATTAATAAAGGTGGTGGAGAAAATTGAAGATAAGGCTTACAGATGAAGAAATTCACACAATAAAAAAATTAGCACAGGATATTTTTGGTGAGTGTAAAATCTATATCTTTGGAAGCAGGTTAAAAGACAAAAAGGGGGGAGATATAGATATATATGTTGTTCCAGAAGAAAAAACGAACTTGTTTAAAAAAAAGTTGAAATTTTCATCCAAGCTTGAAAATTTACTGGGAAAGCCCGTTGATGTTGTTGTAAGCAGGGATATAAATAGGAAAATTGAAAGAGAAGCTTTAAGAGGAGTAAGATTATAGCAACTTGGCAAGATTTTTATCTGGCAACAGGAAAGAAGAGATTCTTCGCTGGCGCTCAGAATGACTTCCCTCTCCTGTCACTCTGAGGGAGCGCAGCGACCGAAGAGTCTCATATCCTGGTAAAGGATGAGATCCTTCACTTCGCTCAGGATGACATTTTCCCGTCACTCTGAGGGAACGAAGTAGCCGAAGAGTCTCAAATGAGATCCTTCGGGCTGCGCCCTCAGGGCGGTGGATTCTTCGCTGGCGCTCAGAATGACTTCCCTCTCCTGTCACTCTGAGGGAGCGCAGCGACCGAAGAGTCTCATATCCTGGTAAAGGATGAGATCCTTCACTTCGCTCAGGATGACATTTTCCCGTCACTCTGAGGGAACGAAGTAGCCGAAGAGTCTCAAATGAGATCCTTCGGGCTGCGCCCTCAGGGCGGTGGATTCTTCGCTGGCGCTCAGAATGACTTCCCTCTCCTGTCACTCTGAGGGAGCGCAGCGACCGAAGAGTCTCAAATTTCATGGCAAAATCCTCCACAGAGCATAAATTACTTTTCCATGGATATGATGATACCCCTTGGTGGTGGCAATGAGATAGGTGCAAGTGCCTATCTCTATTTTATAGGCGGAAGAAAGATACTTATTGACTATGGGATAAGGTTTAATAATAAAGAGTCTTTTCCTGATCTTGAATTTTTAAAGTCTTTAGCTCCTGAAATTGATGCGATAATTATCACTCATGCACACATAGACCACTGTGGTGCGTTTCATATAGCATCTTCCCTTTATCCGGACACACCTGTTATAACAACTTTTGAAACAGCAGAACTTTTATCTTTAATGGTTGAAGATGCAATTAAGGTCAGATATATAGGAAGGGAAGAGGAAAGCTTTACAGAGTATAAGCTGTTTGATGAAGCTTTTTTAAGAATAGAAAGAAAGGATTTCTTTGAGCCGTTTACTTTTGGGGATATTGAGATAACACTTTTCCCTGCAGGACATATTCTTGGTGCTGCATCTGTTCTTTTTAAATGGGATGGAAAATCTCTCTACCACACGGGAGATATATCCTTAAAAGATCAATTCACTGTAAAGGGAGCGGTGTTGCCTGATGAAAAGGTGAATTTTCTCGTTATGGAAAGCACCTACTACTACACAGACAGAGACGGCGGAGATGAAACCTCTCTTGTTGAAGGTGTAAAGGAAATAGTGGAAAGAAAAGGGAAAATTCTCATTCCTGTTTTTGCCCTTGGAAGGGCTCAGGAGATTATATCTATCTTAAAAGAAGGTATGATGAAAGGGGAGATTCCGCCGATAAATGTTTATGTTGATGGCCTTGCGAGAGAGGTTTGTAACATTTATGAACATAACATAGATAAAGAGTTTTTTAACTTCTACATCCAGCCTGCTCCTTTTTACGAAGGGCTTTCTTACGAGGAGGCTTGTGAGGAGAATTTAAGGGAAGCGGACTGTATAATTGCAACATCCGGGATGCTTATGGAAAATACTCCCTCCTACATTTACGGGAAATTGATAGGTAAGAGAGCTAATAACGGGATAATATTCAGCGGTTATCTTTCTGAGGAAAGTTTTGGATACAGACTGCTTAAAGAGAAGAAAAAGCTGAAGAATTTTAAGTGCCAGATACTTAAACATCACCTTTCAGCTCACGGTAGCGGGAAAGATTTAAGAATGATAGAAAGTGTGCTTTCTCCTGATAAAGTTATTCTTGTACACGGTTATCCGTCAAAGGAAAAGAGAATCCGTCATGCAGCCAACAGGGAGGTTGTTTATCTTTGAAAATCTACCTTGGTTATCCTGAGTCTTATATCGGAAGAGAGCATTTTAATATAAAAGATCTTTTTCTGAACGAAGTAAGAGTTGATTATAAAACTGTTCCTGTAGAGGTGAAAAAGAAACTTCTTGGAGTTTTAAGTTTTTTGAAAGAATCGGATTACATATTTATGGATGAGATAAAGTATGATGCATCGGACATCCTTGAGTTTGCCCTTTTTAAGTTTAAAAATGAAAGTGTAGATACCGTTATTCTACCTGGATACACTTACGGAAAATCAACTTTTATAGTAAGGGAGCTTTTAAAAACTGTATTTGGCAGAAATGCAAACATATACCACGATTTTAATTTTTTCCCAAAAGATACAGTTGTTGTTAACATAGGATACCGGGAAACATCAATCTCTGTGTGCGGAGACCTTTTAACGGTTATCAATATTGGGGAGTATGATTTTGTTGATAATTTTGGAAATTATCTTTTTAATAGACTTCTTGCGGAGAAGAAAATCTCAAATGTGGAGCTTAGAAAGAGCGGAAAAAGGGGAGTTTATCTTGATAAGTTGAGAGGAAATGGTGCAAGAATTCTTTTTGGTAGAACTGATAAAGTTGATTTTCAGGAGGAAAGTTATAAGAGGACAATCTCTCAAAGTGAACTTGATCTTGCCCTTTCACCCCTTACAGGGAGAGTAAACTTTGGAGATATCGTCACAGAGATAACAGATATTTCATCTGCTGTTGTCAGTGCACTTTACCTTTTTGAGGAGAAAGAGAAGGTAAAACCTCAGATAAGGAAAGTTGTATTGATCGGCAGGATAGCTCATCTTTATAAGCCTGTTTTTGAGAGAATATTTGGAATTTCTCCTGAAATCATTAATCCTTCTGATCTTTTGGAAAGAGAACCTGTTTTCTCTAAAAATAGAGTGTCTTTTGAGAGATTTATAAAGGGATACAAAGGATACGACTATTTTGAAGTTAAAGAAGAGAGGGAAATTTGTGAAGATAAAGAGTTCAGAGAGTTTATTGTTGATTTAAGGAAAGCTTTTAAAGATAGAAGTTTAAAAGGACTTTACCTTATTGAACTGTTGTCGGAGAAGGAGCTTGGCGGGGAGGATAGATTTAAATTTGTAAATGAACTTGTTAATATTTCAAGACTTTTAACTTTTAAGAATAGGAAAGATCTTCTCTATATGGATTACATTATAGCGGCGCTTTCAAAAGTGGAAATTCCAGAAGCTCTTTTTTTAAAGGTGGAGAATTTCATTAAAAAGATAGCTTTCCGCTGGAATATCCCTTTAAAGACAAGGATGAACATAGTTTATTTCTGTTATAGATACCGTGAGAAGCTGAAAAGTAAAGATTGGTTCAAAGTTCTCCTGCCTTTAACTGTCACATGGATAAGAGATAAAAAACTTTCAGAAGGGGAAAGACTGTTTATAAGGAACATCCTTTCATCCTGACTGCCTGGTTTGTCATTCCCTGTCATCCTGCGTATTCCTCTTTTCGTCATTCTGAGGGCGTAGCCCGAAGGATCTCCAAAAACGTCATCCTGAGCGCTTTTCCATTTCGTCATCCTGAGCGCCAGCGAAGGTTCTCATCTTCCAGACTCTTCGGTCACTACGCTCCCTCAGAGTGACGAAGAAGTGAACATTCTGAGTATTCCCCTTCCGTCATTCTGAGCGATAGCGAAGAATCTCACTATCTAAAATACTCTCATAGAGATCCTTCCACTCTGGATTAAAGCGATTTATCAAATCAACCTTAAACTGCCTTTTCTTTCCCTTTAAATACTTTTCTCTTTTAATTGCTTCCTCAATTGAGTCAAATACTTCATAATAAACCAATTTAGTGCAGTTATACTTACTGGTAAATCCATCAATAAGCTTATTTCTGTGCTGATAGATTCTTCTTACCAAATCACTTGTAACACCGATATATAAAACTTTGTTGTTTTTATTCGTCACAATATACACAAACCCTTGTTTGCTCATAACTCCATATATTTTTCTGCCGTTTGTGGATTTCTCCTTTCGTCATTCTTACCACTTCTATTTTTATCATCCTGAGCCCTTTTCCCTTCCTGTCATCCTGAGGGTGCAACCCGAAGGATCTCATTCTCTGAGACTCTTCGGCTACTTTGTAGCCTCAGAGTGACAGGAAACGTCATCCTGAGCGAAGCGAAGGATCTCATCCCTTGAGACTCTTCGGTCACCACGCTCCCTCAGAGTGACAAGAAAAGTGTCATCCTGAGCATTCCCCTTTCCTGTCATCCTGAGCGAAGCGAAGAATCCACCGTCCTGAGGGTCCAGCCCGAAGGATCTCATCCTTTGAGACTTTTCTGAGACTTTTCGGTCACCACGCTCCCTCAGAGTGACAAGAAAAGTGTCATCCTGAGCATTCCCCTTTCCTGTCATCCTGAGCGAAGCGAAGAATCCACCGTCCTGATCCAGCCCGAAGGATCTCATCCTTTGAGACTTTTCTGAGACTTTTCGGTCACCACGCTCCCTCAGAGTGACAAGAAAAGTGTCATCCTGAGCATTCCCCTTTCCTGTCATCCTGAGCGTTAGCGAAGGATCTCATTCTCTGAGACTCTTCGGTCGCTGTGCTTCCTCAGAGTGACGAGAAAAGTGTCATCTTTAGGGTGAAATCCCAAGAATTTATCATCAATAAGCCCCTTTTCCCGTGAGCATAACCCAAATTGTTTTTAAAATAATTTTTATATCCTTCCAGAATGAGAGATTTTCCACATACTTTAAGTCAAATTTAATTCTATCTTCAAAAGTTGCTTCATTTCTTCCTTCTACCTGCCAGAGACCTGTTACACCAGGTTTTACAGATAAAAGCTTTTTCCTAACATCTTCAGGGATTTTATAGTCGTCAAATTCTTTGTATATATAGGGTCTTGGCCCTACAACACTCATATCGCCTTTCAAAACATTTAAAAACTGGGGGAGCTCATCAAGACTATACTTTCTCAAAAATCTACCAATAGGAGTAACTCTTGGGTCATAACTTTTAAGTTTTCTATAAAGTTCCCATTCTTTTTTAGCTTCCGGATTTTTTTCAAGATATTCTTCAAGAATCTTTTCGTTATTTGGATACATTGTTCTAAATTTATAAACAAAAAATTCTTTGCCATTTAACCCGGGTCGCTTTTGTTTAAAAAAAACACTTCCCCCATCAGTTAACTTTATTGCTGCTGCTATTGGAATCATTATTGGAAGTGTTACCAATATGGCAAACAAAGAAAAAACAACATCAAAAGGTCTCTTCCACCACGGAATTTTAAACTCTTTTTTCAACCCAACCTCTTACTTTTTTTAATTATAAATTCTTCCTATTCTTCTGTTATCCTGAGCATCTTCCCTGTCATTCTGAGGGCGCAGCCCTAAGAATCCCATTTGAGACTCTTCGGTCGCTATACTCCCTCAGAGTGACAGAGGAAGAGTCATTATGAATTTTATTTCTTTGTCATCCTGAGCAAAGCGAAGGATCTATTTTTTCACCAAGACGTGAGACTCTTCGGTCGCTGTGCTCCCTCAGAGTGACGGGAAAAGCGTCATTCTGAGTGCCTCCATTTCGTCATCCTGAGCGCAGCGAAGAATCTATCCCTTGAGACTCTTCGGTCGCTGTGCTTCCTCAGAGCGACGGTAGAGGAAAGTCATCCTGAACATTTCCCTTTCCGTCATCCTGAGGGCCCAGCCCGAAGAATCTATTCTACCGAAATTCTTATAATTTCACTCCCTTTAGAGCTTCCCTTTCAATTTTTCTATCTGTATTTCTGTTTACCACAACATCAACAGGTTTTCCCAGTAAATTTTCAAGTTTAGATGAGAGCTTTAACTTTTTTTTGAAGAGATTTGATTTTTCCTCTGGAACAATATATATATCTATATCTCCTCCTTTTTTTTCTTTTAATCTGCTTCCAAAAATATATACTTCACAATCTCCAAAAATATCCTGTGCTAATCTTTTTATAGCAAGTATTTCTTCATCTGTAAGCCTTACTTTCAATTTTTTTTACCACCTTTATGAGTGTTGGTGCGTTTTCTATTAAGAAATTTATGGCTTCAATTTTCTCCAGTATTTCATCTGGATAATCATGTGCAAGTAAATTTCTTATTTTCCTGAATTGACTCCATGTATCAATATCAATTATACCTTCTTTTTCTATTTCTCTCAGGAGTTCCAGAAATGTTTTACCTTCTGTTATGTATCCTGTATGATTTAAAAACTCTCTAAATATTCTGGAGCCAAGAAGATCCTGTAACTTTGAAAATCTAAAAGCAAGAGCGTCAAGTATATCCTTCTGAGAAGATGTTAAATTGCTAAATTTCTCTATGTTAAGTGGATACAAAGGTCTCAATCTTTCAAGAACATTATTTAACCTTTCCACGTGGCTTTGAGCTTCTTTTAAATAAGATTGCAGTCTGTCTATCGCCATCTGCTGCTTTTCCATTTAATTTTATTTGAAATTTATACCAGGAAGGTTGTTTTTCAAATTCTCCTGTCATCCTTGGTGCCAGTAAAGAATTTCATTCATAATCCTTTAGAGACTCTTCGGTCACTACGTTCCCTCAGAGTGACAGGAAAAACGTCATCCTGAGCATTTCCCTTTCCGTCATTCTGAGCGAAGCGAAGAATCCACCGTCCTGAGGGCGCAGCCCGAAGGATCTCATTCCTTGAGACTCTTCGGCTACTTTGTAGCCTCAGAGTGACGGGAAAGTGTCATCCTGAGTGCTCCATTTCGTCATCCTGAGCGGAGCGAAGGATCTATCCCTTGAGACTCTTCGGTCACTACGTTCCCTCAGAGTGACGAATAACAACTCATCCTGTGCATCCCTCTTTTCGTCATCCTGAGGGTGCAGCCCGAGGGATCTCATTCTTTGAGACTCTTCGGTCGCTGTGCTCCCTCAGAGTGACGAGAAAAGCGTCATCCTGAGCATTTCCCTTTCCGTCATTCTGAGCGAAGCGAAGGATCTCATCCCTTGAGACTCTTCGGTCGCTGTGCTCCCTCAGAGTGACGAGAAAAGCGTCATCCTGAGCCCCCCCTTCCGTCATTCTGAGCGAAGCGAAGAATCTCATTCCCTACAATACCTATCATCAAACCTGACTATATCATCTTCTTCAACATATTCTCCGACCTGAACTTCTATCAACTCAAGAGGTATCTTCCCCGGATTTATAAGCCTGTGCTTTCTTGTTTTCGGAACAAAAATACTTTCATTCTCATGCACAAAAATTTCCTTTAAATTTCCATTATCATCTTCAAGGATAACCTTAGCTGTTCCTTTTACCACTACCCAGTGTTCACTCCTGTGGTAGTGAAGCTGCAAACTTAAAGCCTCCCCCGGCTTTACAGTAATCCTTTTTATTCTGTATCTATCCCCCTTTTCAAGCTCAGTGAAACTTCCCCATGGACGATAAACTGTTGTATGAAATTCTGTTAAATGCTTAAACTTCTCACTTTCTTTTAACTTTCTTACAACTTCTCTAACCTTTTGACCTTCCCCTTTCTTTGCGATTAACAAAACATCATCTGTTTCAATAATCATTAAGTCTTCAATTCCAATAGTAGAAACAACTCTTTTATTACCCAAAATCAAAGAATCTTTTGTATTAATATCGATAACATTACCAACCTTTACATTTCTATTTTCATCCTTTTCCATCACTTCATAAAAAGCATCCCATGAGCCTACATCTGACCAAGTTATGTCAAGTGGCAAAACAACACCCTTTTCTGTTTTTTCCATTACAGCGTAATCTATAGAAGTATCCGGCATAGATTCAAAGTTCTCCAAAACTTCTTCAAATGTACTATTTTCTACTTTTTCATAAATTTCAGGTGCATTTTTCTTAAATTCTTCAAAAATCGTTTTTATAGTAAAAGCAAACATTCCACTATTCCAGTAGTAATTTCCTTTTGCTAAATACTCTTTAGCAGTTTCTAAATCGGGCTTTTCGTGGAATTGCCTCACTTTGTAAATGGTAGGGTTAGTTGAGGGTGAGTTGTGGTTAGTTTCGGTTAGTGATAGAGCACTATCGGCTTCAATATAGCCGTAGCCTGTTTCTGGTTTTGTAGGTCTAATACCAAAAGTTACGATATATCCTTCTTTTGCTATTTTTTCAGCCTTCTTCATGTATTCAGCAAACTTTTCAACAGGTGAAATAATATGGTCAGAAGGAGATACAAATAAAACTTCATCTTCAGATACTTTAAGCTTTTCAAGTGCAAACTTTGCTGCAAGCGCTATTGCTGGAGCCGTGTTTCTTCCCAACGGTTCAAGAATTAGATTAAAAGACTCAACGCTTGAATCGTTAAATACTTCTGAGAGCTGGTTTTTAATGTGGAATTGGTAATCTTTATTAGTTATTATGATTAAATCTTCCGGATTAACAGCAAGTAAACTTCTTTCAACAGTTTTTTGAAATAAGGATTTTTCATCACCGATTTTTAAGAATTGCTTGGGATATTTTTTTCTTGATATTGGAAAAAGCCGTGTACCACTTCCGCCAGCAAGAATTATTGTTTTCATTAACTTTCCTCCAATTTTAACCAAAAAATTCTTCTATTTTCTTATCTACAAATTCCTTGAATTCTTTTTTAAACCTTTCTTTACTGAATTTTTCAGCGTTTTTTTGAATTTTTATTCATAGATTATTCGTTATTAACATCCTATATCAAAAATTAAATATCTCTTAAAAATTTTCTTACTGCATCAAGAACAGTATCTACAGAAATTGATTCCATACATTTATTTTTATTACAACCATATTCAAATCCTAAGTTTAAACACGGAGAACACTTCAATGGGCTTTGAATAGCAACAGAGTTTTCATTTAGTGGCCCCCACCTTTTAGAAGATGTAGGGCCATGTAAAGCCACAAGATTACAGTTTAGAGCAGAAGCTAAATGCATAATGCCGGTATTTACGCTAATTACCAAAAAACTTTTCCTTAGTAAAAGAATTACATCTTTTAGAGATAATTCACCAGCGACAACGTTTACAAAATCTTTTCTTTTACACAAATTATAAATGTGTAAAGCACGATTTCTATCTACTTTTGCCCCAGTTAAAGTAATGAGATATCCTTTACTCGTCAAGTAATCTATAAGTTGTATCCAGTAAGTTTCAGGCCACTCCTTTAGATAACTTCTTGAACCTCCTGGAAACATATGAATAACAATTAGTTTTTTATCTTTCTTAACATTAGTATCTACTTTAATTTGCGGGAAATTGCTATCTTCTATATTTATTTGTTTAAGAATATTTTTATAATTAAATAATTCATGAATCTTATCACTATGCTCTACGGCAGTATCATAAATGTAATGTCTATATTGATTCTTAGTTTTAAATCCTACTTTAAACTTAGCATTAGCAAAATAAGAAAATAAAGCATTCAACCTTGGCCATGGACCAAAATCAAGCCAAGCATCAAACTCATATTGTTTTATTATAGAAATTGCATTGAATGGATTCTTTATAGGTAGCTTTATAACGTTCACATTAAAGAATGCTTCAGCTATTATCTTTGCTATTTCGTAATTACTTGAACCTGTAAATAAAGTTATTTTAGCTTGAGGCATACTTTCATTTATACCTCTTATAATAGCACTAAGTAAAACAGTATCACCTATAGCAGCTGTTTTTAATAAAGCTATCTTTTCAATTAATTGAGGTCTTTTTCTCTTTCTGTTAAAAAATCCTAATGTGAATATTACTGGAATACCAAAATATCTATCTAAAAATTTTAAAAGTTTACTGCCCCTCTCATTGTTATATTTTTTACCCATTTAAAGATAACCTCCACTCCTTTTCAAAGTTTGAACATAGTCCTTAACTCCTATTTCTAATTCTGTGAAGGACTTCTCATATCCTGTTTTCTTTAAATTTGTTAAATCTGCCTCTGTGAAAGTTTGATATTTTCCCTTTAATTGCTCAGAAAAAGGAATAAACTCAATTTTTACATCCTTATCATATAATCGTTGCATTATCTTTGCTATATCTAAAAAACTTCTTGCTTTACCTGTACCACAATTAAATATTCCTTTTTTATCTGGATTCTCAAAGAAAAACATATTAACATTAACAACATCTTTTACATATATGAAATCCCTCTTGAAGTTCTCGCTACCTTCAAATAATTTCACCTTTCCTTCTTTTAATATTTGATTATGAAAATGAAATACCACAGAAGCCATTTTTTCTTTATGATTTTCCTGAGGACCATAAACGTTAAAATATCTAAGTCCTACAATTTGAACCTCTACATTGTTAATAATCCGCCTCACATAATGATCAAATAGAAACTTTGAAAAGGCATAAATATTCAGAGGATATTCGCATCCTTTTACTTCTCTAAAACCATTTTTTCCAGTCCCATAAACAGATGCAGATGATGCATAAATAAACCTTATCTTATTATCCATAGCAAAATGCAACAACTTTTTACTATAAGCATAATTATTTTCCATCATATATCTACCATCATACTCCATTGTATTTGAACATGCTCCCTGATGAAATATAACTTCTATGTTTAAACCTTGGAATTTAGAAAGATTCTCTATAAAGTCTCGTTTATCTATAAAATCCAAAAATTCTAACCTATTTAGATTTCTATGCTTCTCTGAATTTTCTAAGTTATCAACGATTAATATTTCGTCAATTCCCTTCTCGTTTAGCTCCTTAACTATATTACTTCCAATGAAACCAGCTCCTCCAGTAACTATTATCACTAGTTCCTCCTATCTATTTCTCATTTTTTCTATTAGAAATGTTGTAGAATAGCCTTCAATAAAAGGTAAAGTTATAGTTTTCTTCGCAAACTCTCTTCCAACAATCTCTTCTAATTTGTAATCTCCTCCCTTAACTAATACATGAGGTTTTATTTCCTTAATAAGGTTATAAGGCGTATCTTCATCAAAAATAACTACATAATCAACGAACTCTAAACTTGCAAGAAGTTCTGCTCTGTCTTCCTGCCTATTTATAGGTCTATCTTTACCTTTTATTCTCTTTACAGAATCATCACTATTTAAACCTACAATAAGAACATCTCCCAATTCCTTAGCTTTTTTCAGATACTCAATATGTCCTCTATGTAAAATATCAAAACACCCATTTGTAAAAACAATTTTTTTTCCTTTTTCTCTCAACATAGCTATCTCTACTATCAGGTCTTGAAGATGTCTAAGCTTTCTATTCCTATAAACTTTTAAAGCGTTCTTTAACTCATCCAAAGTAATAGGTGCCGTACCTATTTTCCTTACTACTATTCCAGCTGCTGTATTTGCTATCTTGATAGCATCTGAAATATTAATCCCTGCAGATATAGCCGTTGCCAACGTTGCAACTACAGTATCTCCAGCCCCTGAAACATCATAAACCTCTTTTGCTTCGGATCTAATGTGATGCACCTCGTTTTCTGCAATTAAAGACATTCCTTTTTCTGAACGGGTTACCAATAAATACTTTAGGTTATACTTTTCTCTAACTTCTTGTCCATAAGTTTCTATCTCTTTATCATCATTTCTTATTTCTATTTTCAGTAAATCAGAAAGCTCTTTTAGGTTAGGTGTGATAATTGTTGCTCCTTTATATTTGCTCCAATCGTTACCTTTAGGATCAACTATTACAGGGAGATTTTTTTCTCGAGCTTGGTTTATAACAAATTGGGATAACTCAAAGTTAACCATTCCTTTACCATAGTCGGAGATAACCAGACAATCAACTTTATTAATTAGAGTCAAAATATATTCTTTTACCCTTTCTATCTCTTCCTGTTCTAAATGTTTTATCTCCTCAAAGTCTATTCTAACTATTTGCTGATGTTCACCAACAACTCTTATCTTAGTAATTGTAGGTAAATCTCTTTCTAAAAGATGATATTTAACTTGTTTTTCGTCTAAGAGCTGCTTGATAACGCTTTTATTAGAATCTTCTCCTACAGCTCCAATCATGTAAGCTTTAGCTTTTAAGTTGATAATGTTGTTAACTACATTACCTGCACCACCCAGAGTATATTCTTCACGATTAACTTTAACTACAGGAACCGGAGCTTCAGGAGAAATTCTATTTACATTTCCAAAATAGTATTTATCTAACATCAAATCACCAAGGACAAGGACTGAAGCATTAGAAAAGTCCAACTTATCAAACATCTGAAAACTCCCTATCTACAATTTCACATACTATGTGTCCGATTAATATATGACATTCCTGAATTCTCGGAGTATTATTTGAAGGAACTACTATGGCTAAGTCAACTAAATCTTTCAACTTTCCTCCGTTTTTTCCAAGCAAACCTACTGTATAACATCCAATTTCTTTAGCTTTTAAAATACCTCTTATCACATTCTCGCTATTACCAGAGGTTGATATACCTATTACTAAGTCTCCTTTATTAGCCAGAGCTTCTATCTGTCTTGCAAAAATTTCATTAAAGGAATAATCATTTCCTACCGCTGTTAGAATAGATGTATCTGTCGTTAAAGCTATTGCTGGTAGCCCTTTTCTTTCTTTTTTAAATCTTCCTACAAGTTCAGCTGCTATATGCTGACAATCTGCTGCACTTCCTCCGTTGCCCATAAGTAAGACTTTATTGTGTTTTTTTAAAATATCACTTAGTTTCTTTCCTAAATTTTCTATTTCGTTCAGAAGATTTCGCAATTTAGTTACGGTTTCTAAATGTTCCTTAAAAGCTTTTTCCGTTATTATCATTCACTACCTCCACTAGCTTATTAAATGCCTCATCTACACTGTCATACTCCCCTAAAAATCAAGACCAAAAATTCAGAAAATTTGTTAAGTTCCCTATGCAACTTCTTCATCTCCTTCTTTTTCCATTCAGTCTCTGCATTTCCCTTCAGATTGTTATAGCTTGCAAATATTTGCTTTATCCCAAGTTCTGAACAGAATTTCATAAAGCTTTTACTCGTAGGTTGACTTCCATAATCACTGACAAGTTTTATCCCTTTGCCCATGGCTCCTTCAGGATAACCGTTGAAGAGTGCTTCTTGAAGAGCAGTTATCCATTGACTGCTTTTATTTCTTAGGGAAATTTCATATCCAAGTATCTCTTTTGTGTACCAGTCAATCACTATTATCAGGGTCGCCCATCCAGGCCTATCTATCCCAAACTTTGTGCCATCTATCCCAAGTATTTTCCTTGGCTTTATAACCTTCGGCTTTTTCTTTGGAGTTTTCAGTCGATTTCCTCTTCTTTCATTAGCCATAAATCCTCTTTCGATTTATCTGATAATTTCGTGCATATTTTTACATCCATTTTCTCTAACTTGGGATATTGTAGTTACATCTTCTGATAAATCAAACTGTTCTATTGCTAATGGAAAAAACACAAGATAATTCCTATATTTAGGTAGTTTTTGAATAAATGAAATTCTAATATCCGCTTTTTCAAAGATAGAACTTTTGAAATTCTCTTCATTTTTTACAAGAGTATAAATAGGAGAAGGATATAGTTTATAAATAACTTCTAATACTTTCTCTGCTCCTGCTAAAGTTGTAAGCCAATCATGAACAAGCGCTATTTTCAATTTTGAACAACCTCTTCTATTATTTTTGCAAGCTTTTCTGCTGATTTTTCCCAGCTAAATAATTTTACTCTTTCCAATCCTTTCTTTATTAATTCTTTTTGAAGCAGTTCATATTTTAAAACAGTTTCTATACCTTTTGCAATATCATTCACATCATAAGGATTTACATAATAAGCAGCATCACCGCAAACTTCAGGTAAACTTGCAACATTTGAAACTACAACAGGAGTTCCGCAAGCCATAGCTTCAAGTGGCGGAAGACCAAAGCCTTCGTAGAGAGAAGGATAAACGAATAATTTTGCTCTCTGATAGAGATTAACTAATTCTTCATCTGGAACATAGCCTGTAAACTCTATATTTGGAGTTTCCTTTATCAGTTGTTCAATTTCTTGGTTAGAAAAAACTTTATTTTTGCTTCCAACTATTAAAAGTTTATGTTCTTTTAACTTCAGTTTCTTAAAAGCTAAAATAAGATTTTTGAAATTTTTCCGTGGGTCTAAAGAAGATACTGCAAGGATAAAATTTTCTTTTTTTATAGAAGGATTAAAGGAAAACTTGTTCGAAATTCCGTTATAAATTACTTCTACTTTTTGTGATGGTATATTAAGCAAATTAATAATTTCTGTTTTTGAAAAATTGCTAACAGTTAGAATTATCTTTGCTTTTTTAGCTATTTTTGGAATTAAAGTTCTATAAAATAGGTAAAACTTTCTTGAAAACCATTCAGGATGTTTTAAAAAAGCTAAGTCATGGATAGTGATAATTTGATTTTTGTATATTAAAGGAGCAGCATTAACTAAATTTATTAAAAGAGAATTACCAACTTTTTTTAGATACACAGGCAGATCTACTTGCTCCCATAAATGCCCAGTATTTACTCCTATAGTTTTAACATTCAATTCATTTGCAATTTTAGTATGAAGAATATTTCTTGGAGAGACAAACACTACATTTAGCATTAGTTTTTTAAGTTGAAGTGAAATTTCTATCGCAAATCTTTGAGTTCCTGTAATTTTCTGAGTTAGGAAGCGAGAGTTAATTAAAATATTCATAACTCTCCTTTACCCTTACAAAAGATAATAGAATTTAAAGAAAAGAGAAAAACATTGATTAATAAAAACACATAAAAAGACCAAAAACCAGCAGTAATAAAGAATTTTGAAACAAAACTATATATAACTGTTTTACTATAACCCTTTATTGTATCTCCATAAAGCATAACGGATTTCTTTATTTGTAAATCTACGTACCTTAAAAAATAACCAGCTATTAATCCTAAAAATATTACTCCTAAAATACCAAAGTTAAAATATGCTTCACCAAACATACCAGGTCTTAAACCTGCATGTTCTGAAGGAGAAAAACCCACTATTTTATTTGTTACTACAGAAATAGCCCATTGGGATCTAAAATCTGAGATAAATCTTGGTATAAATGAAATTAATCCCGCAAGATAAGTTTTTCCTAAAAAGTATTCTCCATTCCAATACGATAATATCCAAGCGAAATCTCTTGTGTCTGAAAAATTATTACCATAAAAGATTTTAATAAAACCTTTTAATAAAACATTTGAAATATTATATTGACCATGCCTTAAGGAGTCTATATAAAGTGCTAAAAAAAGAGTAAGCAAACCTACTAACGATATTTTGAAGAAATTTTCTTTACCATTTTTATCAAAAATATAAAATAGATATAAAGTAACTAATGAACCCAAAATAGCTCCTCTTGTTCCTAAAAATATCCCGCCTGCTATTAAAATATAAACTAAAAGTTTAAATTTTACTTTTTTATATTTTAAGAAAAATAAAAAAGAGTACAATAAAGAAATGGGATATAATGAAATAGTAACATTATATAACGGTCTTAAAACATCATTTTTAAGGAAAAAGCCTCGCGGATTAAACAAATATCCAAACTTAACCTGTATTAAAAAAACAAAAAAGAGCATAATAATAGTTATGCTTGATAAAATAGTTACAGCAACTTCTCTTCTTAGGTTTGAATAAACCACCTTTTCAATGGGTAATATAAAAATATATAATATACTGAAAATAGTTTTAAGCTTTAAAGTATCATAGATATACCTACCAATCCATAAGCTAACATAACCAGTTACAGTAATTAAAAATGCTTTGTCAATATATTTCTCTAATTTATAATAATCATTTCCTGTCGATATAATATTCATAAAAGAAGCATTAAAAGGATACATCAGCAAAACTGGAATAAAAAATAATAAAAATAATGTAAAATACCAGTAATCTATAACCCAACCTGTTTTCTTTTTAGTATAATGCCACGATAGTATAAAGTGTAAAATTAAAATAATATCTAAAGTTAATAAAGGTAAAGAAAATCTTAACAAACCACTTACAAGTTCAATTTTATGGCCTATCTCAAACATCTGCTTAAATAAACAAAATCTTCAAAATTTTTGGAATAATTTTTATTTGTCCTCTCCTTACTCTATTCCAAATCACAACCACAAACCCCAAGTAAACACTCCACAAATACTTTGGATAAAACTTCTTTGTAAAAACAATTCTATTCCTGAGTCCATAATAATCGGCAATTTCACTCTTCTTATTTCCTTTTGAACTTGAACCAATGCTTCCTCCTTCTTTATGATAAACTTTACTTTTCCAGCAATATCCTAGTTGATAGCCTTTTTTCTTTCCTCTTAAAGTCCAATCCATTTCTTCAAAATATAAAAAATAATCCTCACACATTACCCCAACTTCTTCTATAAACTCTTTACTAACTAACATAGATGCCCCAATGATGTAGTCTATTTTATCAATAACCTCCTCATTATCATACTGTCCTTTATCTTCTTCAAAAATTCCCAAATGCTTAGCTACTGCGAACCATTTATTATAGATTCCACCAATACCTTGGATAATTTCAGGTCTATCATAATAAAGGAGTTTAGAACCTAAAATACCAACTTTTTTTCCTTCCTTTTTGTATTTCTCAAATTTTTGAACCATTTTAGATAATGCATCTTTTTCTATAACAGTGTCGTTATTTAGAAACCATATATATTCAAAATCGTTTTTGGTTAAAGCATATCTAATCCCTACATTATTTCCACCTGCAAAACCTAAATTTTTCCCTGCTTGAATAAAAACTAATGGATATTTTGTTGTAATTCCTTCAGGCATCTTTCTATTTAAATTTGCCTCTAATTTTGAATTGCCGCCTTTCTCAGCTTCTTCGCGAGTATAGTAAACATAAGTAATTGGCTTTTTAATAGGCGGAAAAGATAAATGTCTTAAAGGATGATCCGGTTTTACCCAAACATTTAATTTGCCTTCAGCCCACTTCTTTATGTATTCCATTGAGTTGTTTGGAGAATTATTATCTATAACAATAACCTGATAATTTGGATAATCGTTTATTAATACACTTTCCAAACACTCAATCGTATCCGCCCAACCGTTATAGTTGAGAATGATGATATAAACTTTTGGAAATTTACTCATATTTCCAACCCTGTTTTTAAAATATCTTTACGAATATCCTTAAGATTGGTTCCCGAAGAAATTGTAATTAAATCAACCTTTCTTTCAATGCCTTTTAATTCAAGCTTTGCCAGAAAGCTAAGTTTTTCGTCTACAGAAATTTGTCTGGAACTTTTAATCAAAATATCTATATCACCTCCCCGTTTATTAGGAACGCTTCGGCTTCCAAAAATGTAAATTTTAACTTCCTCTCCAAAAACTTCATACGCTGTCTCTTTTATCTTCTTTATTTCTTCTTCCGAGAGTCTAATTTTCTTCCAGTTACTATTCATTCTACCTCGTTAAGCACATATCAGTCTTTCCTTATGTGCGAATTTCTTTCTTTTCAACAATTAAATTTTTTCCGTAAAAATTTAATGAGTTCCTCTCTTTTGACCTTCTCACCTTTTTTATAACTTTGAATTGCATCATAAACTTTCTTAAGATTGGAATCATTACATTTTATATAACAAATTTTAAAAAACTTATACATCAAATAAGCTATTTCGTATCCTTCCTTTCTATTAATATACAAACTATCTATTCCCGTTGGAGGTTCATCTCCAGGAGCTCTTGTCCAGCTTAATTCTGGGTGATTATCTTTTAACCAGTCTATGATTTGATTTTTATCACATATTTTTAATCCTCCTTATACAAAAGTTTTTTAGGTTTTTCATTGTCAAAATGCCCTTTTAGTCCATCTAAATATGCATTAGTAAAAAATTTAATTCTTTTAAACTTATTATCATCAAATAAAATTATACCAATAATTTTCCGCAAATAGTTTTTTACTAATCCATAGTAAAAATGAATTTTACTTGTCCCATATTTTTTTCCTAACCATGTTAAATTTCTAACACTATAGTAAGATAACCACAACTTTTCATAAGGAACTCTCAAGGACTTCTTCCAAAGAAATCTTTTATAAATACCTTTTTTAGCAGCTTCTTTATGAATTATTATACTTTTAGGAATTAAAAGAATTTCTCCAACATTACGTAATCTTATGCAATATTCCACATCATCGTAATGGATAAAAAATTCCTTTTTAGGATAACCAATTTTTTTTATAGCTTCTCTATTAACTAAAATTCCAACAAAAGAAGCATGATCTATTTTTAAATATCTCCTTCCTAAAGTAGCTTCATCAAAAGGTTTAACAATACCATTAAAAATATTCTTAAAGTTAAAATATCCTCTGTGAGGATGTATAACCTTTCCATTTATATTTACCTTTAAAGAGGCTAAGGCACTGACGCAGTAGTGTTTTCGAACTTTTAACAACTTTTCCAATGCATCCTTTTTTGGTTCTGCATCATCATCCATTAACCATAACCAATCATATCCTTCTTTATACGCCCTCTTTACACCTTCATAAAAACCACCTGCTCCTCCTGTATTTTCGTGCATACGAACATAGTGGATTTTTATAGGTTTATCATCTACTAAATTTTTTACTTCAAATTCTTTTTCCCACGGCTCAGTTAGATTTTCTGGAGGTAATTCTTTAATATAGCTTTTTTCTTTTAAGAGTTCAGGAGTTCCATCAGTTGAAGCATTATCTATTATGTAAATTCCCTCTAATGGTCTCGTTTGCTTTCTTAAAGCTTCTAAGCATTCAATAAGCAAGTCTTTTCTATTATAAGTTACAACTACTGCACAAACTGTTTCCTTATTATTCTCTATCATCTTATATTTTCCTCAAAAACTTCTAATGCTCTTTTAACCACATCATCCATATCATAGTAACGATATTCCGCTAATCTTCCGACCAAAATAAGATTCTCAAACTTTTCAGCTAGTTCTTTGTATTTAAAATACAATTCACGATTTTCCTCTGTAAATACAGGATAATAAGGTATATCTTTCTCAGGATTATAATCCTTAGGATACTCCCTTAGTATAACCGTCTTATTAACTTTTATAGGATGAATATGTTTAAATTCCGTTATTCTTGTAAAGTCATAATCGTTAGGATAATTAACTGTTGCTACTTCCTGGAAGTATTCTGTTTCTAAAGTCTCAAACTTTAAATCAAGAGAACGATACGGAAGTTTACCAAACTTGTATTCAAAAAGTTCGTCTATCATTCCTGTAAATATTACTTTCCCTTTAAATTCCTGCTCAAAAAAGAATATTTTTTTAGTTCCTAAATCTATTTTTATAACTTCTCTAAAATCTGTATTTAACATTAACTTTATATTCGGATGGAAAAGCATTCGCTCGAAGATTTTAGTATAACCTTCTACTGGAACGGCTTGATATTTATCGTTGAAGTATCTATTATCTCTACCTATAAAAATTGGAACCCTTGCAGTAACCTCAGGATCAATTTCTTCAGGTCTTTTATTCCACTGTTTAGCTGTATAGTTTTTAAAAACTTTCTCATATATAAAATCTGCTAAAAATTTTAAATCTTTATCATCTTCTTTTTTAAGCTCTAATATTGGAACTTTAGAACAGTAGGAATATTTAGAAAGAAGTTTATTTATTAGCCTTTCTGCCAAAATGTGAGGAAATAACATTTCAATAGAGTTAAAGTTAAAGGGTATAGGAACCTTCTTTCCCTCTATGAAGGCTAAAACTTTATGATGATAAAGTTGCCAATCTGTGAAGTTGGAAAGGTATTCAAAAACATCCTTATAGTTTGTATGGAACAAATGAGGACCATATCTATGAACAATTATTCCTTCCTTAGTTTTATAGTCATAACAATTTCCACCAATATGACTTCGTTTCTCTATGATCAAAACTTTTTTATTTAAAATATTTGCTATTCTCTCGGCTATTACTGATCCTGCGAAGCCTGAACCAACTACTATGTAATCAAACAACTTTTCCCTCCAAAACTTTTATCCCTTTTTTTTGCAAATACGAAAACATAGAAACTGTAACAAATATTTCAGATATTAACACAGCAAAAGAGATACCAATATGTTGATAAAGAGGAACTAAAACAAAAGCTAAAAAAATATTAATAATGCTTGCAGTTATCAAAATCTTTGAAAAAGCTTTTTTATAATTAAAAGTTAACATCGTTTGAATACCAAATATATTACTTAAAGCTATTATAAATGGAAGAAAAGCTAAAATTCTCAAAACTACAATAGATGCTTCATATTTGTTTCCTAATAGGATCTTAACAATTAAATCTGCGAAGAAAAATAGAATTAATGATAAAAGAAAGCTTATTCCTCCAATTATAAAAGTTACTTTTTGTATAAATTTAAGACCTTTTTCTTCCGATTCCTTGACAAGTTTACTAATATACGGATAAATTGTTTGAGAAAGTGGAGCTAATAATCCTTGAACTGCTTTTACTATTTTTTCAGCGGCTGAATAGTATCCAACAACTGTGTTGTTTGTAAATAAACCCAGGATGAAAGTGTTAGAAATTGTATATAAACTTATTGCAACGGTAGAAATGAATATATACCATCCTTCTTTTAATTGATATTTTATTGTTATAAATTTTGGCACCTTAAAGGAAAGATTAAAATTTCTAAAAATAATCCATAAAGCCAAAATACCAGCTATACAAAATCCTAAAGAGTTTAGTAATGGCACGTAAAAATAATCCGAAACTTTATGAACAAAAATGAAAATAGCAACTGTAAAGATCAACTTAGCTGTAATATTCAAAAAAGTTATATACTTCATTCTTTCCATTCCCTGGAAAAACCATATAGGAAATAAAACCTGTCCAACTACCATTCCAAAAGTTAGGTAATAAACCAACCAATCTTTCCTAAACTTTTCAAAAGAAAAAACAATAATTGTCATAATTATGAAAGACAAAATAAGCAAAGCAAATTTTATAATCATTACAGAGCTAAAAATTTCTGCAATCTTCTCTTTATTCTCCCGATGTATAGAAATTTCCCTCGTAGCTGATAAGTTAAAGCCGTAATCTGTGAGAATATTGAAATATTGAATAAATGCTTGTGCAAACGCTATAAGGCCAAATTTTTCAGGTCCTAAAACTCTTACAAGATAAGGCAAAGTAATCAGAGGGAGAATATAGTTTGCTCCTTGTAAAAAGGATAGAGAGATGAAATTTTCTAAAAGTCTTTTTTTCTCAGGTGTATTTACAGAAAATTTTAATTTAGATATCATCATGGATAGTCCTTGTTTAATCTCTCTTATAGATATCTCTTGTATATAGTTTTTCTTTTATATCTTCAAGATCTTTGTCCACTCTATTGGGGATGATTATATCACTTTTATCCTTTAAATTTCTAAGATCTTTTGTGAATTCAACACCGTCTATTTCATTTCCTTTTGCTAAAGGTTCATAAATTAGAATTTTAGTAAATGGTTTAACCATTTCTATTATGTCAAAAATTGCACTGCTCCTAAAATTATCACTTCCTGCTTTCATAGTTAAACGGTAAATTCCAGCTGTTTTGGGTTTCTTTTCTAATATTTTTTTTTTTGCAATATGCTCTTTTCTTAGAGAGTTGGATTTAACAATGGCTGACATTAGTTCTTCGGGGATATTATCTTTTTTATAATTTGCTACTAACTGTTTTGTATCTTTTGGTAAGCAATATCCGCCATATCCGAAACTTGGATTGTTATAGTGATTTCCTATTCTTGGGTCAAGACAAACCCCTTCTATTATATCTTTGGTATTAAGTCCTTTGCTTTCGGTGAATGTATCAAGCTCGTTAAAAAAGCTACTCGCATGGCAAGGTATGTGTTGGCAAAGAGTTTTATCGCTTCAGCTTCTGTGTTGCCTGTATAAAGAATTGGGATTGTTTCTTTGAATGCTCCGTCTTTTAGAAGATTTGCAAAAATTTCAGCTTTTGTAGATTTTTCTCCAACTATAATTCTGCTTGGGTATAGGCTGTCGTATAAAGCTTTTCCTTCTCTTAAAAATTCGGGAACAAAGAATATGTTTTTATAGTTGAATTTCTCTTTTATACTTTCAGTATATCCTATAGGTATAGTTGAACGGATAACTATGGTAGCTTTGGGATTTATTTCAATCACGTCTTCTATTACAGCTTCAACTGTTTTTGTATTGAAGTAGTTGGTTGTTGGATCATAATCGGTAGGAGTGGCTATAACTACATACTCTGCGTTTTTGTAGGCTTCTTCCTTGTTAGTAGTAGCTTTAAGATTTAATTCTTTTGTTTGGAAAAAGTTTGTGATTTCTTTATCTTCTATGGGAGAAATTCTTTTATTTATCATTTCCACTTTTTCAGGGATTATATCAAGGGCTATTACTTGATTGTGCTGAGCTAATAGTACGGCATTACTTAAGCCAACATATCCCGTTCCTGCTATTGCTATTTTCATTAAACCTCCCAATGGAGTAAAGTTTTCCTTGTTTTGAAAGTTAGTGAAGGAGTTTTAATTTAAGGTTTTGAAAAGGACTTATTAAAATCTTTTTTAATTGTTTATCAATCAAGTATTTAATTCTAATTTTTCAATTAATTTCTTATGCTACCGCTGCGAATCTTCAAAAAGTATTATAACAGATTTTTCTTAACAGTAAATTATTTTTCGTAATGTTCTCTGGTTTTATTGTTGGATTTTGTAGGGAAATGGTTTTTATTTGGAAAGGGGAGATTCTTCGCTTTGCTCAGAATGACTTTGGTTTCAGGAGATCCTTCGGGCTACGCCCTCAGGATGACGTTTCCTTGTCACTCTGAGGGAATGTAGTGACCGAAGAGTCTAGTGTGAAGGAGAGACTTTTGCTGGTGCTCAGAATGGCTTTGGTTTTAGGAGATTCTTCGGGCTACGCCCTCAGGATGACGAAAAAGGGGGAGTGCTCAGGATGACGAAAAAAGAGGGTCAGGATGGCGTTTTTGAGGATTTTTTGGGCTGTGTCATTAGATGATAGAGAGATGTTTTAATAAAATGTTAAATTCACTCACAGTAGTTTGATTTCTGAACGTAACGGTTTATCTTGTTTGCTATTTCAAGTAATTTTTCGCTTTTTTCTATTACCTCTTCCAGTCTATTTCTCAGGCGTTCTTCAAGATACTCATGAGCAAGTTCATTTCTTAGGTCTTTCATTTCTATAAGGATGTTATAATCTTCCACGAATCCCCTTTTTTCGGCTCTTATTACGACATCAAGTTTTCTATTGATTTCTTCAAGTTCCAGATAGTCCAGGCTTCTCAATACTCTATTAATAAGTATGTCAACAGCTCTGGAATACCTATTCATTAATGCTTCTATTATTTCAAGTTGTTCTTCTGAAAGATTCTCAAAGTTTCTAACATTTTTAACTCTCTGAATAGATCTTTTCAGCCAATATATACTCTTATTGAGAAGCTTCAAGTTTTGGCAAAGTATTTCTTTCCGCTCTTCAATGTTCACAGTTTGACTCCGTATTTATAAGCGAGTTTAGTAAAAATATCTTTAGAAGGGTCATGGGTAATGATTAAATCTATTTTTCTATCACCCAATTCTTTGAAAAGGTTGACTTTTATTTTTCTTCTATCTTTGTAACCGATTTTTGAAGAGATAACAAGAATATCTATATCGCCGCCTTTTTTATTCAAGTCTGTTCTGCTACCAAATAGGATAATTTCGGCGGAAGGGTCTGAAGATAAAATAGCCTCTTTTATTTTCGTAATTTCTTTTTCTGTTAACCTGACTTTTCTTTCCTTTGTTAACATTATGATTTAGTTCCTTAATCAAGTTTTGATGAGTGGTTGTGTTATTAAATATATTCTTTGAATGGGAATTGTTCATGCGGAAAAGGGATTCTTTGGACTGTGTCCTCAGGATGACGTTTCCTTGTCACTCTGAGGGAACGTAGTGACCGAAGAGTCTAGTGTGAAGGAGAGACTTTTGCTGGTGCTCAGAATGGCTTTGGTTTCAGGAGATCCTTCGGGCTACGCCCTCAGGATGACGAAAAAGGGGGAGTGCTCAGGATGGCGGAAAAGGGAGTGGTCTGGATGACTTGTTACCCGTCACTCTGAGGTGCTATGCACCGAAGAGTCTCTAAAGAATGAGATCCTTCGCTTCGCTCAGGATGACGGAATGGAGGGCGCTCAGAAGGACAGAAGAGGAAGTTCTGTAAATAGTGTTTCTTTTAGAAACTTTTTGGTGATTTCTTAAAAAATAAATTATAACTTTTCTCTCAGGTTTAAAGAAGAAAGGTAATCTACATATACGTCTTTTATTCTATTAAAGATTTTCTTGCTTTCTTCTTCGTTGTATATGTGAGAACTTAAATTTCTATCTTCTAACATGTCAAGTATTATTTCATCATCACTTATCAAATTTGCTTTGAAAGCTTCTTTTATGCAATGCCTTGGAGAATGGCATTCAATACCATGATATGAAAGAATTGCTTTTAGCGTTTTCCATAGAAGTTCAACTGTAAACTCAAAGCGCTGGATGACTCCATCTCTATCAAGATCGTCTTTTGCCACTTTAACAGCTTCCTGTAATCTTCCTAAAGCTTTTTCGAATCTATTTATTTTCTGAATAACATCACTTTTTTTCATATAGAACTTTCCCTTCTTTCAGAATTTTATTTTTAAATGATTTATTCACATCGGGTAAGAATACAATGTCCACAGAGTAAAGGCCACTTATATTATCCAATTTTTCTTTCAGTTTTCGCTTTTCTCTGAAAGAAAGTCTTAAATCCACTGCTATGTCAATATCTGAGTTTATTCTAAAATCCCCTCTTGCTCGTGAGCCAAATAGAATGATTTTTTCTGGACCGTATGGAATGAGGGTGGTAATTATATCGTTTATTATTCGCTGGACTTTATTTTCTGTTTGTTTGCTTTTGGGAGTGATATTGGTCATTTAAGTTTCCGAATAGATTTAGTTTAATTGTTTGATTATAACATTTTTGGAGATTCTTCGGGCTTCGCCCTCAGAATGACTTTGGTTTTAGGAGATCCTTCGCTGCGCTCAGGATGACGAAATTGGGTGTTCAGGATGACGTTTTTTTGTCACTCTGAGGGAACGTAGCGACCGAAGAGTTTCAGAGAATGAGATCCTTCGGGCTTCGCCCTCAGGATGACGGAAGGTGAGGGTAAGGATGATTTTTTGGGGATTATTCGGGCTTTGCTTAGAATAACAGAGGTTTAAAAGGTGTTTTCTTTGATTACTTTTAGGACTTTTTTTGCAAGGTTGAGGTGTAGTGGTAATTTTTTAAATATTTCTTCAGCGATGGTTTCTTTATAGGTGTGTACGGTTGCGTTTCTATCTTCCAGCATAAACAGGAGTTTTTTTGTATCTTCTTCAGAAATAAATCCTGTTGAAAAAAGTTCTCTGATACAGTTTCTTGGGCTTCTGCATATAATGCCTTCCTTTTCAAGAAATAGTTTTATAGCTTTCCACATTATTTCAAAAGTAAATTCAAAGCGTTGAATAGCAGAGTCTCTGAAGAATGGGTAGTCCTCTGTGTTTATGGAACTTTCTGTTTTTGAGATTGCTTCTTCAAGGCGTGTAACGGATTTTTCAAAGTCTTCAATTACTTTGTTAAGTCTATCCATACTTTTCCTTCTTTTAGTATTTCTTCTTTCAAACTATCAGGTGCTTTGCTAAAGTTAATAATATCAACTTTCTGAGGGAGTAGTGAATTTTCAAGTAGTTCTTTTAGTATAACTATTTCTTCTGAAATATCTTCTTTACTTATGATAGCTATGTCAATATCTGAATGTTTTGTATTGGAATTTCTTGCCCTTGAACCAAAAAGAATGATTTTTACCTTTTTGTTCTTTTCTTTGAAAAAAAGTTCTAAAAAATCTTTTAGGTTAGTTATGTTTGTGGGATATTTCATTTTTCCTGTTTGATGGTTTTATGTAGTTCAAAAAAAAAGCAATCTGTTTTTTCAGACTACCGTCATGAGTTGAACAAGTGTATCATAACATAATTTATGCTTCTTTTGTGGGGCTTCAAGCAGGTTGTTGTTGATTTTTAGAGTAATAATTGAAGTGAGATTCTTCGCTGGCGCTCAGAATGACTTCCTGTTCTGTCACTCTGAGGGAACGTAGCGATCGAAGAGTCTGAAAGGATGAGATCCTTCGCTTCGCTCAGGATGACAAGGAAAATGTTCAGAATGACAGGGAATCGCTCAGGATGATGTTTTTTTTGTCGCTCTGAGGTTATGTATTAGCCGAAGAGTCTCAAGTATTGGAAAGAAGAGATCCTTCGGGCTTCGCTCTGAGGATGACTTTCTTTCTGCGTAGTAGATGAAAGTCCTGAAAGGATGGGATTTTTCGCTGGCGCTCTGAATGACAGGAAAATGCTCAGGATGACAGAGAAAATCGTTCATGATGGCAGAAAAAGTGTGCTCGGAAGGACAGGGAAGTAGTTTTTAGGATGATAGAGAAGAGTATTTAAGAATAGAAATTTTACTTGTAAATCTTTTTCCAATAGTTTTTAAGCTGTTCAAGTTTATTTTCTACCCACGGCATATTATCAAGATACCAATTTACAGTTTTTTCTATTCCCTGTTCAAAATTTACCTTTGCTTTCCAGCCAAGTTCAGACTCTATTTTATCTGTATTAAGAGAGTATCTAAAATCGTGTCCTGGCCTGTCCTTCACAAAAGTTATAAGGGATTCTGGTTTGTTTAAAATTTGAAGAATTGATTTAACCACTTCTATATTTTTTCTTTCTTCTCCGCTTCCAACGTTATATATTTCGCCCGGCTTCCCTTTCTCAACAATTTTAAACACTGCGTCTGCACAGTCTGAAACAAAAAGCCATTCTCTTACATTTTCTCCGGTTCCATACACTGGTATCGGTTCATTGTTTAAAGCTTTTAGAATTACAACAGGAATAAGTTTTTCAGGATACTGCCACGGTCCGTAGTTATTTGAAGGTCTCACTGTTATAACCGGTAAACCGTAAGTTCTGAAGTAAGCTCTTCCGAGCATATCAGCAGAAGCTTTACTTGCTGAATAGGGGGAATTTGGATTTAACGGAGTGGTCTCAAAAAACTGTCCTTCTTCTCCAAGTTCGCCGTAAACTTCATCTGTAGCTATGTTTATGAAAAGTTTTATATCACTGTTTTTTGCAATATCAAGCAGGGTTTGTGTTCCTTTAACGTTTGTTTCGATAAATGGAGATGCATCAAGAATACTCCTGTCAACATGACTTTCTGCTGCCCAGTGAACAACGATATCTGGTTTCTCTTTTTGAAAAATATCTTCCAGAAATTCTCGGTTATTTATATCACATTTATAAAATTTTATCTGAGATTTCACACAGTTTAATCTTTCCATATCTCCGGCATAGGTAAGCTTGTCAACAACTATTGTTTCTATTCCTTTTTCTATGGCCTGTCTTACAAATTCGCTTCCTATGAAGCCAGCGCCTCCAGTAACCAATAGTTTCATTGGAAGTATTCCTCCTTGTGATTTCATTATTTAGATTATAGGGAGTCTTTTAAATTTTTTAAGAATGGTGCATTTTTATCTTTTTTAGATAGGATAGGTTCTGTGCTGTTTTCAAGAGGCCACTTGATGTTTATTTCAGGGTCATCCCATCTAATTGCAGCATCGTGCTCTGGTGAATATTCTGAGCCTGATACTTTGTAGATTATTTCAGCTTCTTCGCTTAAAGTGAGAAATCCGTGAGCAAACCCTTTTGGAATCCACAGCATAAGCTTGTTTTCTTCTGATAATTCAATACCTACCCACTTACCAAAAGTTGGGCTGTTTTTTCTTATATCCACAGCAACATCAAATATTTTCCCCTTTATACATCTAACAAGTTTTCCCTGCTCTTTTGGTGCTCTTTGAAAGTGCAATCCTCTCAGGACATTTTTTACCGATTTTGAATGGTTATCCTGGACAAAATCTGTATCTATTCCTGCTTTTTCAAAATCCGATTTTTTGTATGTTTCAAGAAAAAATCCCCTTTCGTCGCCAAACACTTTTGGTTTTACTATTATTACATCCGGAATTTCTGTTTTAATGAACTCAAAAGGCATTTTCACCTCTCCTGTTTAGCGATTTCCATTAGATACTTTCCATAATCTGTTTTTCTTAGTGGCTGAGCAATTTTTAATAGCTGATCTTTGCTAATCCAGCCGTTATTAAAAGCGATCTCTTCTATACAACCTATCATCAGTCCTGTCTTTTTTTCTATGGTTGCTACAAACTCGCCGGCTTCAAGGAAACTGTCATGGGTTCCTGCATCAAACCACGCAAAACCTCTTCCAAGAAGCTTTACTTTAAGTCTGCCTTTCTTCAGGTATTCCTCATTTACTGAAGTGATTTCAAGCTCTCCTCTATCTGAGGGTTTTACCTGTTTGGCTATTTTTACTGCTTCATTATCGTAAAAGTACATTCCGACAACAGCATAGTTTGATTTTGGATTTTCAGGTTTCTCCTCAATTGATTTTACATTTCCATTTTCATCAAACTCAACTATTCCGAATCTTTCAGGATCTTTTACATAATAACCAAAAACATAAGCTCCACCGTTACTCTCTATTTCGTTTTTTGCATCTTTCATGATTTTTACAAGATCATGACCAAAGAAAACATTATCTCCAAGCATATAACAAACATTATCATCACCTATAAACTCATCAGCAAGGATAAGACCTTCTGCAAGGCCGTTTGGCTTTTCCTGAATTTTGTAAGATATATTAATTCCAAGATGGCTACCGTTACCAAATAGCTTTTCAAAACTTTCAAGATCCTGAGGATTAACGATGAAAAGGACATCCTTTATTCCAAGAAGCATAACAAGGGATAATGGATAGTAAATCATCGGTTTGTTGTAGATGGGCAGGAAGTGTTTGTTAACAGTGATTGTAACTGGATAAAGTCTTGTGCCGCTGCCGCCTGCAAGAATTACTGCTTTCATTTCTGTTTTGCCTCCTTTACTTTATACACAACCATTGTCGGGAAGTTGTCGTAGGTAAGTTCGAAGAATTTTGGATCAAATTTTCTCAAAATATACATCTGGTTAAACATTGAGTAATATGGCTGGTCGTCCATGATAAAGCCAAGGAAATTTCCGTTTGATGTTGTAACAGTTTCAAAGTGAAGGTTGCTTTCAACGTTGTATATCTTTTCTTTAAGTTTATTTTTTGTCCTTACAGCTATAGAATTTAAAGGTATTAATCTGTTTGCTTTCAATATACCCTTTTCTGTATCAACGGAAATTCCGCCGCTGCAGTTTATTCTTCTGCTTGCGATTTCACAGACTCCCACAGGAATAATTCTTTTTTTAATTCCCCTTTTAAGCTTAAAATCCCACGTTCCGAAGTAGTTTATCCATGTGAACTTCCCTATTTCATCCTCTGTAAATATCCAGTAAACAGGATGTGTAATTGGTTTGTTGTATTTTCCATTAAAGAAATTTTCCCTTATTTTTTCGGGGGTTAATCCATCCTCTTTTATCCACTTATCCAGAAACGTTATACCCACAGAGGAGATTCCGACTATTGTGTTGTAAGCTTTTTCAGGAGAGTTGTTTGAAAATGTTGTTGCAACAAAGTATGTTTTTGGAGAGAACTGAGACTGTCCGTCGTGGTAAACTGCTCTTCTTCCAAGATACTGAATGGCTGTTCCGTAATCCCACCATGTCCATATCCATGCGTTTTCTGGTGTAATCTTTTTTAGTTTAATGAAGTCTCTCTCAAGGGCGGGAGTTATTTTGGGTGTTGCAACAAATTTGAAAGCCTGAGATTGGGATATAAATACTATTAAAGAGATGATAACTGCAGAGAAAATGGTTCCAGTTTCTTTAAATGTTTTCATTTCTTTGTTCTGTAATTTTCCGTAGTATTCCATTCCTATGTCAAAAAGGTATCCGATTCCAGCTCCCACAAATGGTGCAAGATACATTGCGAAACGGTTACCGCTTTTAAATACCATTAAGCCAAGAAGGAATATTGGGATTAAAAAGAGAAGTTTTTTTCCTTTTCGTGCAAAAAGAACAAATATCAGGATAAAACCTATCCAGAAAAGAATGATATTTCCTGTTGTTGTTGCAGCTATAAGCTTGAGGGATGCTCTTTGTGCTTCACTTATGGACTGGAATATATTGGGAAATCCTGTTTGTGTCGCAGGATTGGTAAAGTTTATTACGTATGCTGAAAATCTTCCCCAGAAAACTTTCAATCCATGAAATAATATAAGCGGATTTGAAAACAGTGCAACAACGCCTATAAGTTTCAGGTTTTCTTTATCAAATTTTCTGTAATTTATGAAAACCCCTGCTACAAAAACTATAAACATTATTAGAACAAGGTCTGGATGGGCATACCACCAGTTGAACATCCACATAAAAATGCCAGAAAGTGCAGCAAAAATGTACTTTTTCTTTATCTCTTTCTCAGAGATGGTTTTATAAAATAGGTAAGCTACCATAAACGGGAAAAATAAATTTAAAGAATCTGTATCAAATCTTACTATCGTTGTTCTTGCAAGGTACATCAATGCAGTAACGCCAAATATTGCTCCTGAAAATCCCGCAACAGGTGCTCCGATCTCTGAGAAGTATAAAATTAATGGAATTACAAAAAGTACTGCTAAAACCGGAGTTAGCCAGAGTGCTACGTTTTCTATATAAGTATGGCCAAATTTAGCGAAAACCGCTCCGAGGAAACTTTCCATGGGTATGGGGGATGGATACGTTACTCTTCCTGCTTTAAGCTTCTCCCTTTCCTCTTTTGTAAGTTTTTCTCTTATGTAGTTATCAGGAACAAATCTTAAAGGATCCATTTCTCCGGCTTTATACTTGCCTTCCATGTAGTCAAGTCCCCACCTTGCAAAGTAAAAAGCGTCGTAGCTTGTAAATAAAGGTCTATCGTTATAGTAAAATCTGTTTTTGTTCTTGTTCCAGATAGAGAGGTCATCAAATCTTATGAAAAGTCCCATTACTATCGGAATGAGGATTAAAAAAACTGTTCTTAGAAGTTTTACGCCTGTTAGCTTATTCATTATAACCTCGCTTTATTCTAAAGGTTGGATTTTATATTTATGCTACCGCCGTAATGAGTTTTGCAGTCATTTATTATAGCAGTTCAAGTGTTTTTTTTCTTTGTCATAACTTGAGAAAGTTAAAAAAGTTACAATCAGCCACAGTATTAAAAAGATTCTTCGGGCTACGCCCTCAGAATGACAAGTAGAAAGAAAGTCGTTATAAAATCAATTTGCACACGAAGGAATTTCAGTATCTTTTAGAGCTATATTAAAAACTCTAAAGCAGCTTGTCCAGAGTTTTAATAAAAACTTCTGTTTCCTCTTTTAGTTTGAGTAAAGATGAAGTGTTGCATATCAGAAAATCTGTGTGTTTGAGTTTTTCTTTGTAAGGTAGTTGAAATCTTTCCCTTTTTAAAACCTCTTTTATCCCGAATCTTTTTGCCGCTCTTAAAATTCTCTGTCCTTTGTAGGCAAAAACGGTTATAACTGCATCAACATTTTTATGCCATCCTGCTTCTACAAGAAGTGCAGCTTCAATAAAAACCGGCAGTTTGTTATCTTTAATGTTGCGGATAGATTCTCCTATCAAAGGATGGATGATTGAGTTAAGGAGCTTTAGTTTGTGATGATCGGAAAACACTATACCGGCAAGTTTCCTCTTATCTATTTCGCCAATTTTGTCAAGAATTTCTTTTCCAAAAGCTTCAACTACAGGTTCATACCCTGCTTCTCCTTTTTGCAGGAGTTTTTTGCCTATTTCATCAGCGTTGATGATTTTGAAACCGTAAAATTTTAAAAATTTTGAAAATGTTGTTTTTCCTGCACCGATATTTCCTGTTATTCCAAGAATCATTCCGTTTCCCTTTTCTTCATAAAGCTGTCAAATACAGGAAGAATCATTGCAACAACAGGAACTCCTATAACTATTCCTAAAAATCCGCCGTAGGTGGCTCCAAAAAATATTGCAAAAAATATAAGTAAAGGTTTTATACCGGTTGTTCTACTCATCACCATTGGATATATCACATTTTCTATGGCAGCTTCAGATAGAAAGATAACGATAACGCCGACTATATGGAAAAGGTCTCCATTATCAAATATTGCAAGAAGAAGAGAAGGAATAAGACCTGTGTAAAAGCCAACATACGGAATCATGTTCATTACGCCGGCAGCGAAAGCTATAAGAAAGCTGTATCTTATTCCTATTGCTGTTAGGGTTACAGCGAAAAACAGTCCGACAAAAAGCGCCATTAAAAGCTGTCCTCTTATGTATCCTGCAAGGGATTCATTCACCTTTTCAAGTAGATTTTCTGTTTCTTTACGGTGTTTTTTAGGAGCAAGTTTCAGATAAAGATCTTTTATCCCTTTCCAGTCAACAAAGAAGTAGTAGGTAAGAATTGGAATAATTACAAGGTTTATAATAATTGATGCGATAGAGAAAACTCCTGAAAATATTTTTTGGGCAAATGTTGCAAACGATAGGGAACTGTCAATACTTATATTTTGGTAAATCGTTGATAAGATTGTTTTAATGCTTTCTGGATTGAATTTCCCTGCAAAAAGTTTTTTTCCTAAAAACTTTGAAAGGTAAAAATCTATACGATTTAGCAATGTTGGAAGGTAGTCTATGAAGCTTTCCACCTGTTTTATGAGAACCGGCAAGATTACAAGGATTGTTCCGGCAATTATTAAAACAAGGAAAAATACTATTAAAAGTGCTGATACTCTTGTTTTTTTAACCACTTTTAGTGTAAATAGGAATAGTGGATATGTAATGTATGCGCTTGCTGCTGCTGCAAAGAATGGAAACATTACAGAATTCATAACAAATAGAGAAATTACAAGTAAAGATACTGATGAAAAAATGAAAATTTCGGGGAAGTATCTATCTATGAATGAGCTGTTATCCATTTTCTATCTCCCTGTACCCTTTTAAGATGTAGCTTATTCCGGAGATTGCTGTCATTCCCCCTGTAAAAGGATACAGAAATTTAAGAAAAAGTTCCAGATAGAAACTGTGAAAATTAAGATATAAGAGAGTAAAAAATATTGTGGAAAACTGGGAAAAAGATGTTAGTTTCCCAAGAAGTATCGGTTTTATTTTTTCAATTTTTCCAAGGACTGTCAAAAGCCATCCGCCGACTATAATTATTGTATCTCTTGAAAGAACTAAAATTGTAAGCCATGCTGGAATGATTTTATGGGTAAAACTTAAAACCACAAAACCTGAGTCTATAAGGGCTTTGTCTGCCAAAGGGTCTATGATTGTTCCAACCATTGTTATCTGTTTGAGTTTTCTTGCCAGGAATCCGTCAACAGCATCGCTTACAGCTGCTACAAGAAATACAATAAGTGCAATTTTAAAATTCTTATAGTGGAGAGCGGTTATAAATACCGGAACAAGAACAGCTCTTATTATGGTGATGACATTTGGTATATTAACCATTACCACTTTCTCCTTAAGGGGTAGTTATGAACTTTTCAAAACTGGCGATGGATGATTATATACTATCTTTTTTGAAAGAGGACCTTGGTTATACAGGTGATATCTCTTCATCGGGTTTAAATGGAAAGATAATTACTGTTTATGTAGAAGCAAAGGAAGAGTTTATCCTTGCCGGCGCTCCGTTTTTTGAGAGAGTTTTTAAGCTACTTGATGAAGCTATTTCTTTTAGGTGGTTTAAAAAAGATGGAGATGAAATAGCAAAAGGTGATGTCTTATGTGAGATAGAGGGAGATGAGCGGGTTTTATTTTCAGGGGAAAGAACAGGGCTTAACCTTCTTCAGCACCTTTCCGGTATAGCTACAAATACAAGAAAATTTGTGAAGGTTCTTGAAGGCACAAAGATAAAGTTGCTTGATACAAGAAAAACCACACCGGGGCTTAGATATTTTGAAAAGTATGCGACCAGAGTGGGAGGTGCGTTTAATCACCGTATGGGGCTTTATGATGCTGTGATGATTAAGGACAATCACATAAAAGCTTATGGTGGGATAGTAAACGCGGTGAAGATTTTAAAAGAGAAAATTCCTGTAACCACTATGGTGGAAGTTGAAGTTGAAAACTGGCAGCAGCTTGAGGATGTTTTGAAAGTTATTGAATATGTTAATATTGTTATGCTTGATAACTGGGATTTAAAAGAGATAGATAAAGCTGTTAAAATTTTAAGGAGTGCTTCTTTTGATGTGAAAATAGAAATTTCAGGGGGAATAACGCTGGAAACATTAAAATTATTGAGAAATAAAGACATAGATTTTATTTCAACCAGTAAGTTGATAACCGCAGCAAGATGGGTTGATATAGGAATGGAGGTGAAATGACACTTACACCGCTTAATGTTCTTGATGCTATGATAATTCTGATTCTTGGCTGGAATTTTATAAGAGGATTTAAAAAAGGAGCTGTGGAGGAGATTTTTTCCCTTATAGGTGTAATTGTTAGTCTGTTTGTGGCTGTTAAATTTTCCCATGCTGTTGCTTCAAAATTGATAAAAAATCCGGAAGCTCCTGTTATTATCTTCACCGGTTTTGTTATCTATGGGGTTCTTTTTATTGTATTTAAGTATATAGGATTTCTTCTAAATGAATTTTTCAATAGGGGCTTTTTGGGTCTGGTTAATAACATTTTAGGATTTATCCTTGGTATATTGAGGGGAGTGGTGCTCTCATCTATTTTCGTTCTGTTTATTGGAGCTACAATGCCAGATAGCGGTTTGATAAGAAATAGTTATCTTGGCGGATTTTTAGTTCCCGTTGTTGATATGATCGTATCTCACCTGCCGGAGAAAGCAAAGGAGAAAGTTATTAAAAACTGGAAAATATCAAGAGAATTTCTGGTTAAAAATAGACAGAGCTGGAAAGTTAAGGGGGAGAAAATATCTCCCCGTAAAAGTTAAATTCCAACAGAAGCCATGTACTTGATTAAATCTCCAAGTCTTGCAGAATAACCAAATTCGTTGTCGTACCAGGAGATTATTTTTACAAGGTTTCCGCCTATAACATCTGTTGATTTTGCATCAACTATTGATGATAGTCTGTTTCCTATGTAATCAACAGAAACAAGCTCCTCTTCTGTGTAACCTAAAACTCCTTTCAATTCTCCTTCAGCTGCTTCTTTAAGAGCTTTATTAACCTCTTCAACCGTTACTTCTTTTCCAACAACGCAAACAAAGTCTATGAGTGAAACATCGGGAGTCGGCACTCTTATTGAGATACCGTTAAATTTCCCTTTAAGCTCTGGAATTACAAGTCCTACAGCTTTTGCCGCCCCTGTTGTCGTTGGAACCATTGATACTGCAGCTGCCCTTGCTCTTCTTAAGTCCTTGTGTGGAGCATCAAGAAGTCTCTGGTCTGCTGTGTAGGAATGAACGGTTGTAAGGAATCCTTTTTCTATGCCGAATTTTTCAAGAAGCACCTTTGCAACAGGTGCAAGGCAGTTTGTTGTACAGGAAGCGTTGGATACTATGAAATGCTTTTCCGGGTCGTAATTTTTATGGTTAACTCCAAAAACAAATGTGGCGTCGGGCTCTTTTGCTGGAGCGGAAATCACAACCCTTTTTGCTCCGGCCTCAATGTGTTTTCCTGCACCTTCTCTATCTCTAAATCTTCCTGTGGCTTCAAGAACAATGTCTATGTTTAGCTCTTTCCATGGAAGATTTGCAGGGTCTTTTTCGGCATAAACGGTTATCTCTTTTCCGTTTATTATCAGTTTATCCCCGTTAACTTCAACAGTTCCTGGAAACTTTCCGTGAACCGAGTCATACTTTAAAAGATGTCCGAGTGTTTTGGCATCTGTAAGGTCGTTAATTGCAACTATTTCTATATCCTTGTCTCCAAGAATTGCTCTGTGAAAGCATCTTCCGATTCTTCCGTATCCATTTATTGCTACCCTTACACCCATAATCTTTTCCTCCGAAAAAGGTTTATTTCTAACAGTTAAATGATAAACTTTATTTTCAAGGTTTACAATTGATTTAGGGAGCAGAAGTAGTATGGTTATATCTTCGGTTATTTCTATTTTTCTTCTTGGAGTTTCAGGTTATCTGTACTATAAAGTAAGAGAAGCAGAGAGGGTGAAAACTTCCTTGAAAAATCTTTTATCCCTTCATACCGACCTTTCCTGGAGTGAGATTTTAAGGGTTATTGATAAAGAGTTGAAGGAAAGGCAGTATAAAGACAACATTCATCTTCTTTCTCAGGCCTTGAACCTTCTAAATGAAGGACTGGTTATTATGACTCCTGCAGGAAAGGTTATCTATACCAACAGGTTTGCGAGAGAACTTCTTGATATAGATAAAGAGAGCTATAAAGGCAAATATTTTTATCAGGCGATAAGTGATCTTGATGTGATATCGTTTATAAATGAGAACTTCCATAAAGATTACAATGTCTGGGAAAGTAAGAAGATAAAAAACCGTTATGTTCAACTCGTTTTTGCTTCCGATATTAATGAAAAGGTTTTGCTTTTAAGGGATTTAACACAGATTAAAAAGTATGAGAATTTAAAGAAAGACTTTATAGCCAACGTTTCCCACGAACTCAAGACACCTGTTGCGACTTTGAAGGTTTTAATGGAAACTCTTGAGGATGAATGTGATGAAAATGAAACTGCAAAAGAGTTTATAAAGAAAGCTCAGGATAGAATAAAGTATATGGAACAGTTAATTCAGGATCTTATAACTCTTACTATGCTTGAAACGAGTAAGGGAATCCTTTTTGAGAACAAAAGCATAAATCTTTCCAACCTTTTATCCAGAATAGTTGAAGAGACTTCTGTTATAGCGAAACGTAAAAATGTAACTGTCGTCCTTGACGTTCCTGAAAAACTTGAGGTGAAAGGTGATGAGAGGCTTTTCTACTTTATTTTTAAAAATCTTATAGATAATGCTATTAAGTATAACCATGAAGGTGGTAAGGTTGAGATAAAATATTCAACCCTTCCAAAGGAACAGGTGATTTCGGTGTGCGATACAGGTCCCGGAATTCCTAAGTCCCATCTTCCGTTTATCTTTGAGAGATTTTATAGAGTTGATAAATCTCGGTCAAGAAAACTTGGCGGGACAGGACTTGGTCTTTCAATAGTGAAGCTTGCTGTTGAAAAACTAAACGGAAAAGTTGATGTTGAAAGTGAAGTTGGAAAAGGAACCTGTTTCAAAGTTTACCTTCCATACACTTAATCTGTGTTATCATTTCTGTCAGCAGTTTTTATTTTTGGTTCAGGAGGTATGGTTGAAAAAGTTTATATTTATTGTTCTGCTTCTGCTGTCAACCTGTGGAGTTTCATTTTCCCAGACAAACAGTACAGAAATAACACTTGCTCCAGTGATAAAGGAGATAAAGATAGAGGGGAATACCTATCTTCCGAAAGAGACGATACTTTATAAGATTTCTGTTAAGCCCGGTCAACATTTGAATCCGGAAAAGGTAGCAGAAGATATAAGGAGTATCTATTATCTTGGATTTTATAAAACAATTAAAGTTGTTGCTGAAGAAACTCCCGAAGGACTTGTTTTAAAATACATTCTTTATGAAAAGCCAAAAGTTGAAGCAGTTGAATTTAAAGGTAATGAGGAGATATCCACAAAAACCATTAAGGAAAAAATAGGGTTTGATGAAGGTAACTTTACCGGTAAGGTTCTTGATTATGGGAAGCTTGAAGACCTGAGGTCAAAGATAGAGAAACTTTATAAGAGCAAGGGTTACTTGAATGTTAAGGTTAAGTTTGAAGTTGAGAAGATTGCTCCCAAGAAGGTGAATGTTGTTTACCAGATAGAAGAAGGTAAAAAGGCTTATGTGTGTAGAGTAGTTGTAAAAGGAAATAAAGCTTTAAAAGAGGATGAGATTAAAGATATGATTCTTACTAAAGAACCTTCAATCTGGCGGTTGAGATTCCATCCAGAACTTGTTGAGGAGAATCTTGAAAAGGATGTTAGAAGAATAGAGAAGCTTTATAAAAGCAAAGGATACATTGAGATAGAGGTTGGTAAGCCTCAGGTAAAACAGCTTAAAAACTGCTATGAGGTGGTTTATACGATCAAGCATGAAGGACCTCAGTATAAGATCGGAACTGTTAATGTCTCAGGCAACAGGATAATAACCAGGAAGAAACTTCTTTCTCTTGTGCCGGATTTAACAACCGGAAAACCTTATAACCCCGAACTTTTAACAGCTTTTGTTGTAAAGGCTTCAAGAGAATACGGAAAATACGGGTTTATATTCGTAAATATTCAGTCCGATACAAAGATAGACAGAAAAAAACACACTGTTGATATAACTTTCCTGATCCATGAGGGGAATAGGGCAAAAATAAGACGCATAAACATAAAAGGTAATTTTGATAGCAGGGATAGAACTGTTAGAAGAGAACTTGATATCTATGAAACGGGAATTTTTAAGACCGATTCTCTTGAACGTTCAATAAGAAGGCTTTACAACACAGGATACTACGATGAGGTTAATGTGAAGCCGAAAATAGTTGGGAAAGATCTTCTTGATGTTGATATAGACCTTAAAGAGCGTCTTACTGGAATGTTTTCTATAGGTCTTGGTTACAGCTCTGTTACCAACTTAACGGCGATGATTTCTTTAAGGAAAGGAAATCTTTTCGGTACTGGAGATACTATTTCGGTTTCCGGACAGTTTGGTTCAAAGGTTGCTTATTATGATGTGGCTTACAGTCATAAATGGTGGCTTGACAGACCTCAGACTTTAAGTTTTAGAGTTTTTAACCATAAAAACGAATATACAACCTATACAAGTCTTAAAAAAGGGTTCTCTATTAATCTTTCAAGAAGGCTTGGGAAAGACTGGAATGTTGGAGTCGGGTACACTATTTCAAGAACCACAATAAGCGATATAGATCCCAACGCTACCTCTATCATTACTGAGGAAGAGGGAACATCCACTGTTGCCTATATCTCTTCAAGGGCGATTCTTGACTTGAGGGATAACAGGTTCCTTCCCCACAGAGGTTTTATGTTTGCAATAGCTGACAAGATTGCAGGTAAAGCTTTTGGTGGCGATGATAATTTCTACACGGTTGTTGTTGATATTTCAAAGCATATCTATCTTGATGACTTTTCAGAAAAGCACAAGATTCCTGTTGTTCTCTCCGGGCACTTGAAAATTGGATATGCCGGAACTTACGGAGATACTGAAAATGTTCCAATAGATTACAGGTTTTACGTGGGTGGAGATACAACTGTTAGAGGCTTTAGATGGGGAGAAGCCGGTCCGGTAGATGAAAACGGTGATCCGATAGGTGCAAATAGGGAGCTTGTTGCTAACTTTGAAGTGGGGTATGATATTTCAAGAAATTTAAGATTTATAGGTTTCTTTGATATAGGTGCTGGTTGGTGGAATGAGATCGATCTTTCCACTTTAAGAAAGGCTGCAGGTTTTGGTATGAGAGTTTTAACCCCTGTTGGTCCTATAAGGCTTGATATAGGATATAAACTTGATAAGAAGCCTGGTGAAACAGCGTCAGAGTGGCACTTCGGTCTTGGAACTTACTTTTAACTAAAACTGGAGGATAACAGAGATGAGAAAGTTTTTAGCTGCGGCAACGTGTGCGGTAGTTTTCTCTTTAGGTTTTGTAAATACGGTGAGAGCTGAAAATTTTGCAGTGTATTACATAGATATGCAGAAGATAATTAATGAGTCTCCTCAAGGGAAAAAAGCCAAGCAGGAGCTTGAATCCAAGATAAAAGCTGCAGAGTCAAAGCTTAAAAAACTTGCTGATGAGATAAACGCTTTGAAAAAAGAACTTTCCTCTCCTCTTTTCAATGACAGTACAAAGAAAAAGAAAGAGAATGAACTTCAGATGAAGATAATGGAGTTCAGACAGCTCAAGCAGGAAAGTGAGCAGATGGTTGCAGAGCTTCAAAAGAAGCTTACTGCAAAGATAGTGGAAGATGTTTTTAAAGTTGTTGCAAAGTATAGAAAGGAGCATCATCTTCCCATGGTTGTTGAAAGAAATGAGGGAGGAATTATAGCCGCAGATCCCAAGTATGATATTACAGATAAAATTCTTAAAGTGTTTAGTAAGCAGGGTAAGTAGTTATGAGAGTAAAAGAGATAGCGGAGATTTTAGGTTGCAAGGTTAAAGGGGATGGTGATTTAGAAATAATAGGGGTAAATGAGATTCAGAATGCAAAAAAGGGAGATTTAACATTTCTTTCAAATCCAAAGTATGAAAAATTTTTAAAAACAACAAAGGCATCTGCCGTTATAACAGGGAAGGAGTATGATCTTCCTTTAACCCAGCTTATATGTGATGAGCCCTATGTCGCTTTTGCAAAAGCATTATCGCTTTTTTATAAAGAAAATTTTCCTGAAGATTACATTTCTCCTGAGACAACTGTTGGTAAAGGAACCGAGATTGGAAAGAGCGTTTATATCGGGGATAACGTTGTTGTAGGTGAAAATTGCCGAATCGGAGACAGGGTTAAGATTTTTCCGGGGACGTTTATTGGTGATGGTACGGTTATAGGTGATGATACGGTTATCTTTTCCAATGTTTCCATTTACCGGCAGACAGTGATAGGGAAAAGGGTAAGAATCCACAGTGGAGCTGTCATAGGGTCTGATGGATTTGGTTACGCTTTTAGCAAAAAAGAGATGAGGATATATAAGGTTCCTCAGATAGGTAGAGTTGTGATAGAGGATGATGTTGAGATTGGAGCTAATACAACTATAGATAGGGGTACTATAGGAGAAACTGTTATAGGCAGCGGGACAAAGATTGATAATCTTGTTCAGATAGGCCATAACGTTAAAGTAGGTAAGAACTGTTTTATCGTTTCTCAGGTTGGCATTTCCGGGTCAACTGTGATAGGTGATAATGTTACCCTTGCTGGCCAGGTTGGTGTGGCGGGACATATAAAAATAGGAAGCAATATTACAGTTGGAGCAAAGGCTGGAGTTACCAAGTCTATAGAAAAGGCCGGTGTTTATGCCGGTTTTCCAATAAAGGACTATAGAGTCTGGCGTAAGACAGAAGCTTTAATAAACCGCCTGCCAGAAATTTATGAAAAGATAAAAAAGCTACTTTCTAAAGGGGAGTAGATGAAAATAGCTCATCTGTCCGATTCCCATCTTGGCTATTCTCAGTATAACCTTACCGAGAGAAGAGCAGATTTTTTTTCCGCCTTCAGGCAGGCTGTAGAGAGAATGGTTGAAGAACAGGTTGATATTGTTGTTCATTCAGGTGATCTTTTTGAGTCATCTCAGCCGGATATTAACTCTCTATCTGTGGTTATAAACTGTTTGAAACTTCTAAAAGACAGGGGGATACCTTTTATCGCAATAATGGGAAATCACGACAGAGTATTAAGAAAGGGGAAAATGCCACCGCATAAGATTCTTGAGGAACTTGGTCTTTTAACTTTTATAGGTGGCGGTAAGCCTTTTGGTTCAGTGGTTGTAAAAGATGTTTTTGTGGCTGGTGTTCATTTTATGCCAAGGCTTTATATGGAGCAGATTTTAAATGAGAAATTGCTGGAGAGGTTTTCTGAGCAGGCTACTTCATTTTCAGGCTCTGTGTTTCTCTTTCATCAGGGTGTTGATATCTATCTTCCTTTTGAAAACGCTTTTGAGTTAAGTTTATCTGACCTGCCCCCCGGATTTTCCTATTATGCAGGGGGACATATTCACATATTTGCAAAGGAGAGAGTTTTTGAAGGTCTTTTCAGTTATGCAGGAGCTACCGAGTTTAGAAGTGTGAAGGAAGCTGTTCTTGACAATAGAGGATTTAATATTTTTAACCTATCTGACGGTTCTTTAACTCGTATAAAGCTTGAAAATCTAAGAGAGTTTATGATTTTTGATATTTCTGAAGGTGAAGAGGATGCGGTTTTAAAAGAGATTTATGATAAGGTGGTTGAGAGAGACCAGCCTCCTGTTGTAACTATTCGTTACTCCTATGTGGATAAGCCGTTTTCCTTTGACAGGGAGATGTTTAAGAAGATACAGGAGAAAGCCCTTATTGTAAGGGTTATTCAAAAAGAGGTAGCTGAAAGGAAGGAGTTGGGAGGAGTTACTGAAACCGTTTCTCTTGAAAAGGTGGTTGATGACTATTTTAAGGGACAGAAAAAGGTTGTTAGGGAACTTGCAAAAGAGCTTGCCTCCTCTCCTTCGGAGCAGATTCGCGACATTCTTTCAAACTTTATAAAGGAGAATACGGGATTGGAGATAGACTTTTAGGTTTCTTAAAAGATGCTCTTCTTGATATTCTTTCTCCTGAATACTGCTGTGTGTGCGGTAGATATCTTTTTGTAAATCATAAGAAAGTTGCCTGTAATTTGTGCTGGCGGCTTTACTTTAAGCCGTTTCTGGATAAAAAGTGTGAAGTTTGCGGTTATCCGTTAAGGCTTTCTCCCGGTTGTGAACCTCTGTGTGGTGAATGTTTCAGAGGAAGGAGTTTTAACTTTGATGCCGTTGATTATTTTACCCTTTATGATGGAATAGTTGAGATTGCTATCAAAAAGTTGAAGTTTGAGTTTCGCAGGGATATTGCTGAAGTTTTGGGAGATGGGATAAAGTTACATCTGTGTAAATTTCTGAAGAAGAAAAAGGTTGATTTTGTTGTTCCTGTTCCTCTTCATCCTGATGAGCTTAAAGTAAGGGGCTTTAATCAGTGTGAGCTTATCCTTCGGGGAGCAAAAATACCGTTTGTTTCTGGTGTTGTGAGGCTTTATCCCGGAAAAAGACAGTCAACTCTCGGGAAAAAAGAGAGGAGAGAGAATGTCAGAGGACTTTTTGGTCTGGAAAAGGGGATTGATTTCAGAGGAAAAACTGTTTGTATATTTGATGATATATTTACAACAGGAAGTACCGCTGATGAGATTGCAAGGCTTTTAAAAGATTCTGGAGCAAAGAGGGTTGTGGTTTATACGCTGGCACGGGCTACAACTTTAAAATAGATTTAGATGTGTAAACCTTTTATGGAGGGGGCAGGATGAAAAAAATTTTCTTTCCGATTCTACTGATTCTCTTTAGTTCCGCTTTTGCATTTTCGTCCTATACAGGGTTTAAGAAACTTAAAAAAGGGGATTGGAGTAGCTATATTCTTGTCTCAGATGACGGCAGAGAAAATAGGGTGAATTATGTTTACGGAGGAGAGAGGAAAGTAGATGGTAAAGCTGTCAGAATTATGGAGCTTTCGGGAAATATGGATGGGAAAAAGATAGTGATTCAACTATGGTTTGATAAATACGGAAAGCCTGTAAAGTATATTACCCGTATGAGCAACGGTCAGCTTGTGTGTATGACACAGCCGGCCATTCCAGAGGAGTATTACAAACAGTTTACTCCAAAAGATAAAACTCCTGAAGAGTTTAAACCTGAAAAGCCGGATATTCGTTACGGAACTTACAAATTGTCCGACGGGAGAAAAATTCCTGTTGCTATTTTTAAAACTGAAAGCGGGGAAACCTATGTAAGCGGTAAAGTTCCTTTTGGTATTGTAAAACAGATTAGTAAAGGTAAAGTTGTTCTTTATCTTACCGATTTTGGGGTTGGTAAAAAACTTGAAATTCCATTTGATAAGGCGAAAATGTGTAGGCCGTTTACGATGCCCTCTTTTCCTGGTGTAATAACACCACCAATTTCAATACCTTAAACAGGAGGATATGTGTGGCAAGGGTTTTTAGGAATTTTGAAGAGCTTGAAAGTTTTGTGAAGCAGGAGAGGGGAAAAGGCAGGAAAATTGTGTTTACCAACGGATGTTTTGATATCGTTCATGCAGGACATGTGGATTATCTTGAGAAAGCTAAAGCTTTTGGTGATGTTTTGATTGTCGGTATTAACAGTGACAGTTCTATAAAACGGATTAAAGGTGAAAAAAGACCTGTTGTTCCTCAGGATTATAGGGTGAGAGTTCTTCTTGGTTTGAGGGCGGTTGATGGGGTTGTTGTTTTTGATGACGATACACCTTTAGAGGTTATAAAGCTGATAAAACCTGATGTTCTTGTTAAAGGAGCCGATTGGCCGGTGGAAAAGATTGTAGGGAGAGAATACGCCGGAAAAGTTGAGAGGGTGAAGTTTATTTACGATATTTCAACTTCAAAGATAGTTAATAAAATAGTTGAAATTTATTGTGGAAAGAAGGTTGAAGATTAACTGAAAATGATTATATTTATCAACAAACCTGGAAGGGGAGGTTGCTTATGGCGGAGTTAACAGATAAGGAGAAAGTGGTTCTTGAAGCTATGAAAGGTGCTGGTAAACCTGTTCGTCCCGGTGATGTGGCAAAGGCTACAGGACTTGATAGTAAAGAGGTGTCAAAAATTATTAAATCTTTGAGAGAGAAGGGACTTGTTCATTCTCCTAAACGTTGTTACTATGCTCCTACGGAAGGTTAATAGATAACCTCAAGGGGAAGGGTTGTATTTAATATGTGAATACATCCTTCCCTCCTGCTTTTTATAAGTGATGGAGGGTCTTTTAGCTGAGGATCTCTGTACGGTGTTGTTGTGGTGATTTCTATGAATTTTTTAATTAATTTTTCTTGTGTAGCTTCTCCTTTTATCCCAATTGTACTTTTGCTTTTCCTTCCGATGGCTACTCCTTCCTTAACTCCGAAACCTGCCATGTGAAGTGCTTTTCTTATGTGTCCTGCACATGAGTAGGTTGCTAAAATGCCCCCTTTTCTTACCATTTTTGCAATAAGTTTGAAAAAATCGTAGCTCCATAACTCTGGATTCACTTTAGGAGAGAAAGGGTCGTGAAATACAGCATCAAAAGTTTCTCCGTAGTGTCTGTATATGGACTTTAAGATTTCTCTTCCTTCCCCAATGAAAAGTTTTATTTTTATACTGCTGTCTGTATAGTTGAGGGTTAAAAAAATGTTCTCATATTTTCTGTTTCTTAAAAGTTCTTTAAATGTAGGTTTTAGATAGTTTAACTCCTGCCAGTTTGTGGAGATGCTTTTTTTGATTACATTAAGATCCTTTTCAAAGGATAGGATGGATATCTTTCCACGACAGGTTTTTACCCGGTGGATGGCAAGAAGAGAGTTAAAACCAAGACCGAAACACACATCAAAAACTTTAACTTCCCTTTTCTTTGCTATTTCAACGATTTTTGTTGTTTTTATAAATTTTTCCTCTGCTTCTCTAAAGGCTCCTGCGCTTATGGAGTGAAAGGGCTCTCCGAACTCTTCTGAGAAGAAAGTTGGAGAGCCGTCCTGCGTTAGAATCTCTTTTATCATTTTGCAGCAGCAACTTTCTTTTTCGTTCTCTTCTTTTTCGGCTTATGTAAAGCGGTTTCAAATACCTTTTCAACTCTATCCACAAAAAGAAGGTTTAGAGCTTTTTTTGCTTCTTCCGGAAGTTCTTCCATAACTTCTGCCTTATTTTTAGCAGGAACGATAACCGTTTTTACTCCGTATCTTAATGCCGCAAGAATTTTTTCCTTCAATCCGCCGACAGGAAGAACTTTCCCACCAAGGGTTATCTCTCCGGTCATTGCAACATCTTTCTTAACTTTTCGCTCGGTTAAAGCTGACAGCATTGCAGTTGCTATTGTAATTCCTGCTGAAGGTCCATCTTTTGGAATTGCTCCTGCAGGTACATGAACATGAATATCTATTTTAGAAAAGTCTTTTTCTATTTTATACGTATCAGCATGGGCTCTTATGAAACCGAGAGCAGCCTGAGCTGATTCTTTCATTACATCTCCCAGCCTTCCTGTGAGAATAAGCTTTCCCGTTCCCGGTGTGACTATTGCTTCAACAAACAGTACATCACCACCGGCAGCAGTCCATGCAAGTCCTGTTGCAACTCCAACTTCATCCTCTCCAAGTTCCATTTCCGGTATGAATTTTGGAGCTCCTAAAATCTCTTCAACCCGTTTCTTGGTTATCACATATTTCTTCTCTTTACCTTCACTTATCCACAAAGCGACTTTTCTGCAAACTGCGGCTATCTTTCTATCAAGTTCCCTTACTCCTGCTTCTTTCGTATAGTGTCTTATTATGTGTATTAAAGCGTCATCTCTAAACTGGATATCTTTTGATGTGAGAGCGTGGTTCTTTATCTGTTTTGGCACTATGTATTTTTTAGCTATGTTCAGCTTTTCATCTTCAGTGTATCCTGGAATGTTTAAAACTTCAAGCCTGTCAAAGAGGGGTTCTGGTATTGTATATGGTGTATTTGCTGTTGCTATGAAAAGAACTTCTGAAAGGTCAAAAGGCTGGTTGATGTAGTTGTCAACAAATTCTTTATTTTGTTCCGGGTCAAGAACTTCAAGAAGTGCTGCCGCAGGGTCTCCTCTAAAGTCGGAAGCCATTTTATCAATTTCATCAAGCAGTATGACAGGATTTTTTGTTCCTGCTTTTCTTATAGCCTGAATTATCTTTCCAGGCATTGCTCCCACGTAGGTTCTTCTGTGTCCCCTTATTTCAGCTTCATCCCTTACACCGCCAAGAGATATTCTTACAAATTTTCTTCCCATTGCTCTTGCGATAGAACGGGCTAATGATGTTTTACCAACTCCCGGCGGTCCTACAAAGCAAATTGTTGGTTGTTTTATTGTTTGGGATTTTTTCTGTCTCTTCTTCATAAGGGATTTAACGGCTAAAAATTCAAGTATTCTGTTTTTAACTTTTTCAAGGTCGTAGTGATCCTCATCAAGAATCTTTTTAGCTCTCTCTATGTCAAGTTTGTCTCTTGAGCGTTTTGACCAGGGAAGCTCTATCATCCACTCTATATAGGTTCTTAAAACAGCGGCTTCGGCAGATTCAGGATGCATCTTCTCAAGGCGGGAAATCTCTTTTAAAACTGCCTCTTCAATTTCTTTGGGCATTTTTGCTTTTTTAACTTTCTCTTTATACTCTTCTATTTCTCTGCTTTTTTCCTCTTCTTCTCCAAGTTCCCTTCTTATGGCTTTTAACTGCTGTCTTAGAAAATACTCCCTCTGTTCTTTTTCCATTGATTCCCGGGCTTTTGTTCTTATAAGCTCCTGCAGTTCCAGAACTCTTATCTCGTGGTCAAGTTTTTTACTTATCTTCTTAAGTCTTTCTATAGGGTCAAGAGTGGATAAAAGGTCTATCGCTTCTTCTGTTGTTAGTTCAATCTGAGCGGCGATAAGGTCTGCAAGTCTTCCCGGGTCTTCAATGCTTCTTAAAATGGCAACCATATCAGGGGGAATCTGCTTGCCAAGGGCAACAATTCTTTCAATCTGGTCCTTAACAAGTTTTATAAGTGCTTCATCTTCTATCTTTTCTGTAATGGTTTCTTTTTCTTCTATGTGCTCTATTTCAGCTTCAAAGTGGTCGTCTATCTTTTCAAGTTTTTTAAGTTTTGCCCTTCCAAGTCCCTGAACAAGGATTTTAACTCTGCCGTCACTCATTTTCATTGCTTTAAGGATAACCGCAACAGTTCCTGTATCGTAAAGATCTTCCCTTTCAGGTTCCTCTGTGTCTTTATCTTTTTGTGTTACAAGGAAAATCAGTTTATGTTCTTTCAGTGCTTCTTCAACAGCTTTTAGTGAGAAAGGTCTTCCAACAAAGAGAGGGGCTATCATCATCGGAAAAACAACAACGTCTCTAAGAGGTAATACCGGAAGCCTATCTGGGAGCTTCGGTTCAGCTATTGGAGATAATCCTTCTACCATCTACTCACCTCTCTCTTTCAATTTTTCCTTCATATAATTTAATATATCCTTTTTAAGTTCGTTTCTCATCAATGCAAAATCTATTGTTGCTTTAAGAAAGCCGAGTTTTGAACCTGTGTCGTATCTCTTCCCTTCCATAATTTTCGCATATACAGCTTCCCTTCTTGAAAGTCTTACTATTGCATCTGTTAACTGTATCTCATTTCCCTTTCCGGGAGGTGTTTTCTTTAGCATATCAAAAATTGTGGGCGTCAGAATATATCTTCCTGTAATCGCTATGTTTGAAGGTGCTTCTGCTATTGACGGTTTTTCAACCAGGGTGTCAATTTTCACAACATCATCTTCAACATTATGTCCTGCGATAATTCCGTAGCTTGAAACCTCCTCAGGTAAAACTTCCTGAACACCAAGAACAGAACACCTGTATTTATCGTAGGTTTCCATAAGCTGTTTTATTGCAGGCTTTTCTGAAACCATAATGTCATCTCCAAGTAACACCGCAAACGGTTCCTTCCCTACGGCTGGTTCTGCTGTCAGTATAGCATGACCAAGTCCAAGTGGTTCTTTCTGTCTTACATAGATAATTTCCGCAAGGTTTGTTATTTCCCTTACCATTTTAAGAAGTTCCACTTTCCCTTTTTTTTCAAGAACGGTTTCAAGTTCAAAGTTTGAATCGAAGTGGTCTTCTATGGCTCTTTTATGTTTACCTGTTACAAACACTATCTGTTTTATTCCTGCCTTTACGGCTTCTTCAACGATATACTGGATAACAGGTTTATCAACAAGGGGAAGCATCTCTTTCGGTTGTGCTTTTGTTGCGGGCAGAAATCTTGTTCCAAGTCCTGCCACAGGTATAACAGCTTTGCGAATTTCCATCACTTTACCTCCCATTCAAACCGTCTGGCAAATATGCATTTAAGATATCTTGACTCTGGAATCTGCAGAACAAATGGATGGTCTTTTGCCTGATATGTTGTGTATAAAACCCTTAAAGGTGTTCTTGTGTCAAGTGCTGCTGAAAGGAGAATCTCCTCAAGTATTGGAGGAGTTATGTGGTGGGAGCATGAACAAACCACAATTTTTCCTCCCGGCTTCAACATTTTAAGCCCTCTTAAAAACAGCTCTTTATATCCCTTTTTCGCCTGCTCCACTACTGTTTTACTTTTTGCAAAAGCTGGAGGGTCTATCACTATGGAATCAAACTTTTCTCCTGCCTGCTGCATATTTTTAAGCACTTTAAAACAGTCTCCTTTTATAAATTCAAATTTATCTAAGACGCCATTTATCCTTGCATTTTCTTCTGCAAGAGAGAGAGCAAGTTCTGAACTGTCAACAGCAACAACTTTTTCAGCTTTTCCTATTACTGCTGCGTGAAGTCCAAATCCACCAAGATGACAGAAGGCATCAAGCACTTTGTCTCCTTCATCAACAAACTCTTTTGCAAAAAGAAGTTTGTTCTCTCTCTGGTCAAGAAAGTATCCGGTTTTTTGACCGCCTATTATCTGGACGACGATTTTTATGCCGTTTTCAAGAATTTCCACCTTTTCAGGTATATCACCGTAAAGTGTTTGCTCCACTAAAGGAAGCCCTTCAAGTTCTCTTGTAGGAACTGTTGATTTTTCGTAAATTCCAGCCGGCTTTACTACCTCCACAAGTGCTTTAACTATAAGGGGTTTTAAAATTTCCATTCCGAGGGTTGTAAACTGGGCAACTATGTAGCCGTTATAGTAATCGGCTATAAGTCCCGGTAAGTAGTCCGCTTCTGAATGGATTAATCTAAAGCCTGTTGTCGCTGAGGTTGATTGAAGCAGTTTTTTTCTGTAATTAAAAGCTTCCTCAATTCTTTTTACAAAAAAGTTAAGGTCTATCTCTTCCTCTTTACGAAATGTTAGTATTCTTATGGCTATGTAGGATTCTGGATTTATATACCCTTTTGCAAGAAATGCACCTTTATAGTCCCTTATTATGCATAATTCTCCCGGCTTTGGCTTTCTTGAAAAGGATAAAATTTCTTTTTTATATATCCAGGGATGAAAAGCCTTTACTCTTCTCTCTCTTCCCGGCTTTATTGACACCTGTAACATTTAAAAACCTCGCTGGCAGTAAAGTTGATTTTATTACAAATCTTTTAAATGCTTCTTTATAACAAACATTTCCAGAAATTATATCAGTTGCTATTTTAAGAAGGGCCTCGCTTTTTTCCATTCCTTTAAAAAATGGTTTTTTAAATGCAAAGAAAAGATGTCTTAAAAAGTTGCTCCATCTAAAATCTGACAAAAAGTTTTTGTTGAGAAACTTTTCATAGTCTGTAAGTGGTGTTTTTGAATTTAGAAGAAGTTCTGCTGCTTTTATGCCGCTTAAAGCGGCAAAATATATTCCTTCTCCTGTGAAAGGATCAACAAGGTTTGCTGCATCTCCTGCAAGAAGAATTCTTTCTTTTCCCGGAAACAGTTTTCCGTTAAATACAGGAACAAAAGCTCCCCCTTTGCTTATCTCCTTCCTGTTTAATTTAAATTTTAAATTGTATTTTCTGTTAAGCTCATAAGGATTTCTCAATTTATACTTTGAAAAGATACCAAAACCGGTGGTGTAGTAATCTCCTTTTGGGAATATCCAGTAATATCCATGTTTTAAGTTCGTAAAATCAACAACTACTGAGTTTCCGGTGTTCCCTTCAATGTCTATTTCGTAAGTTATTCCTTTCTTGATTTTAAAGCCGCAAAATCTTGAAACTAAACTGTTTACTCCGTCGCTTCCAATAATACTGTAAACTCTATACTTATCTCTATCTGTTTTTATGATGTAAAGATTTTTTTCTTTTTCTATGGATAAAACCTTCTCACCTGTGTGAATATTGGGTGATTTTAGCGATGAAAAAATTGTGTAATCAAGGACTTTTCTGTCTGTGAGGAAAATGAACGGAACTTTTTTTGATGTTTCAAGTATGGAATTTTCGTTTACGAAATAGACTCTGTTGCTTTTAACTTTTACACATTTTTCAACATCTGGGAAAAGGGAGGTTAAAAGGTTTAGAGATTTTTCTGTTAAGCCACCTCCACACAGCTTCTTTCTTGGAAAGTTAAATGTTTCAAAAACGATAAAATTACATCCACTGTTTTCAAGCTTCTTAGCAGCACAGCACCCGGCAATCCCAAGACCGATGACTGCTACATCATAAATCTTTTCTATCTCCCCTCCCTCCTTATTTTAAAAACCTCTGTAGTCTGCAATTAGTTTTGCAAATTCCCTGAAAAGGTATCTTGAATCGTGGGGTCCCGGAGAGCTTTCAGGGTGGTATTGGACGGTGAATATAGGTTTCGTTTTGTGTTTTAAACCTTCCACTGTTTTATCGTTAAGACTTATATGTGTTATTTCAAGTTCGTCGGGTATTGTTTCTTCAGATACGGCAAAGCCGTGATTCTGGGCAGTTATTTCAACCTTTCCAGTTTTTTTGTTTAGGACCGGCTGGTTTGCCCCTCTGTGACCGAATTTTAACTTGTAAGTTTTTCCTCCGAGGGCAAGGGCTGTAAGCTGGTGTCCAAGACATATACCGAATATTGGTTTGTTAAATGTCGCTATCAAATATTTTATCGTTTCTATAGCATAATCAACGGCTGCAGGGTCTCCTGGCCCGCAGGATAGAAATACTCCGTCAGGATTGTATTTTAAAATCTCTTCCGGTGGTGTCTTTGCCGGTAGAACAACCGGTTTAATTCCAGCATCAACAAGATTTCTCAGTATATTTTTTCTTATTCCAAAATCAAGAACAGCAACGCTGTATTTGAAATCGCTCCTTTCCAGATATCCTTTGCCGAGAACCCATGTTCCTTTATTCCACTCATAAGGTTCTTTACAGGATACCTTGTCAACGAGGTTTAATCCTTCCATTTTTGGACCGGACAGCGCTTTTTCTACAAGGGATTCGGGATTTAAATCAACAGTTGAAATTACACCCCTCATTGTTCCCGCATCTCTTAATTTTTTCACAAGAGCCCTTGTGTCTATTTCTGAAATTCCGACCACTCCATGTTTTGATAGATACTCTTCAAAGGAGAATTCTGCTCTCCAGTTTGAGTAGATTTCAGAAATCTCTTTTACAATAAATCCTTCTGCTTGAGGCCTTTCAGATTCAACATCTTCACTATTTGCTCCTACGTTTCCAATCAGCGGACAGGTCATTGTTACGATTTGTCCTTTAAAAGAAGGGTCTGTAACTATTTCCTGATAGCCTGTCATACTCGTTGTAAATACAACTTCTCCAAACACTTCACCTTCTGCACCAAATGAAACACCTTCAAATACTGTGCCATCTTCAAGAGCAAGGAGTGCCTTTTTTCTATTTAGCATAACTCTCTCCATCAATTATGGATTATAATTGTAACTGTTAGTTTACCAAATATTTGGAGGTGGTATGAGAAATTTACTTAAAGGAATTCTGGTTTTGTTATTTATCGTTTTTGCAGGATGTAATCTCTCAGAAAACAAACCTCTTATCGTTTCATCCATTCCTGTCTGGAAGCACGTTGCAGAGTATATAGGTGGAAGAGATTTTAGATATTACTCGGTTTTAAAAGGTGGAGAGTCACCTCACGGTTATGAGATAAAGCCTTCTGATGTGTTAAAGCTTAAAGAAGCAAAGCTTGTGATAATTCACGGGCTCGGTCTGGATGATTGGATTTTAAAAGGGATTGAGGATAAGGGGAAAGTTTTTAATATTGGAGAATTGATGGCAAGGAAGTATCCTGAGATTAAGAAGCCCGGTTACCATATATGGACAAATCCTGTGATGATGGAAGAGGTTTATTTTGAAGTTGCAAGAAAACTGTCTGAATTCTATCCTTCAAAGGAAAAGTATTACGAAAAGAGGGCTGATGATTATGCAGCTATGATACAGCAGCTTCTCCAAAGAACAGATAACTGTTTGAAAGGTGTAAAGATTAAAAAAGTTATTGCATATCATCCTGTATGGGAACCTCTCTTTGAAACGATAGGGGTTGAATGTATCGGTTATATTACAGATAATCCTGAAAAAGAGCCCGGTCCTGAGAGGATAAGGAAACTGATAGACAGGGCAAAAGCCGAAGGTATTAAGCTTGTGATAACGGAGAAGGGAGAAGGAGAGATTCTTGCTAAAAAGGTTGCTTCTGAGATAGGTGCGAATGTTCTTGTTCTAAATCCTTTGCCCGATGATGATTATGTTGTAGCTTTAAGCAGGTGGTGTAATAAGATATGTAAAGCTTTAAAGGAGGCTTATGGGAAATGATTTTGATGATAGATAATTACGATTCTTTTACCTATAATGTTGTTCAGTATTTTGGCTCGCTTGGTACTGATATTAAAGTGGTGAGGAATGACAAGATAACAGTTGAGGAGATAGAGTCTTTAAATCCTGAAGCAATAGTTATATCTCCGGGGCCCTGCACTCCTCGGGAGGCAGGAGTTTCGGTTGATGTTATAAGAAAATTTGCAGGTAAGCTTCCCATTCTTGGAATATGTCTTGGCCATCAGTCTATCGGTTTTGCGTTTGGAGCTAAAATAGTAAGAGCGAAAAAACTTATGCACGGTAAAGCGTCTTTAATTAGACACGATGAAGAATTTCTATTTGAAGGAATGAAAAATCCTTTTTCTGCGATAAGATATCACTCTCTTGTTATTGATAAAGATACTTTGCCAGATGATTTTGTGATAACTGCTGAAAGTGAAGATGACAGAGAGATAATGGGAATAAGGCATAAATCGTTTCCACTGTTTGGTGTTCAGTTTCACCCTGAATCTATTCTGACAGAAGATGGGATAAAGATAATAGATAATTTTCTGAAGCAGGTAAAATGAAACTTTACGCTCACATAAAAAAATATCCTGAAGATTTTGTTGTTGAGGAGATTCCTGATATAGAGGTAAAATCTTCAGGAAAGTTTGATGTTTATAAGCTGGAAAAACGGAATGTTTCAACCCTTGAATCGGTAAGGTTGATTTCTCGTTTTTTAAAGATTCCTCTTAAAAGTATAGGTTTTGCCGGGTTAAAAGATAAGTATGCTGTTACAACTCAGTTTATCACTGTTCCTTCAGGTTCTCTTGAAGATAGATTTGGATTTGTTCATGAGAATGGCTGGAGAAGGACAGAAAGCTTTAATAAAGGAAAAACCTGCTTTTTTCTTGAAAAAGTGGGAAAGACAGATGAGCCGCTTTCGCTTGGGAAAATAAAAGGAAATCGCTTTACCGTTAAGATACGGAATTTTGAAAAAAATATGCGGGAGCGGTTCTACAGGAATTTGCAGATTGTAAAACTTTTTGGGTTTGCCAACTATTTTGGGGAGCAGCGGTTCGGGAGTGTAAAAAGTAGAGATGATTTTGTTTTAAAGTATCTTTTAAAAGGTGATTTTGAAACAGCTTTGAAAGTTTATTTTTTAGGCAAGGAGAAAATCTCTTTTATCACAAGCTGGCGGGATATTTACAAAACCTTGAAGCCAGCTCTTGAAGAGTATGAGAAGGATATGATTAAGGGGCTTTTGAGAGGTTTATCGGCGGAAAAAGCTTTCAGGATACTTCCAAAGAATGTTCGGCTTATGTTTAACTTTGCTTTTCAAAGTTTTTTATGGAACGAGATTTTAGCCCTTTACATTAAAGAGAGATACCCTTATGTGCAGATTCCTTTTGTAAACAACTGGAAGCTTAATTTCTATCTTGAAGTTGATGATTTGAATTATCTTAAAAATCTTGAAATTCCTTATACCGGAAAAGTTTACAATGTAAAAGATAGGCTGTTAAAAAGGATAATGGAAAAGGTATTCAGGCTAAGGGGTGTAGAGAAGGAGTTTTTTGATAGGGAAGTTGCAGGTATGAAAGTTTTAACTGACGGGATTAGAAAAGCCGTTGTGTTCCCTGAAGATTTTAGAATTGTTTCAAAAACAAAAAAAGATGTTGTTTTACAGTTTAAACTGCCCCCAGGGTCTTACGCCACTATTCTTTTAAGAAAGCTTCTTTCTGTATAGGGAGGATGTTGTGAGTGTCTCCATAGGATATCTTGAAATTAAACTTTACATTCCTTACAGCCACTCTTTAAAAGAGAAAAGAATGGTGGTTAAAAGGTTGAAAGAGAGGCTTAAAAATAAATTTAATGTGGCCGTTTCAGAAATTGCAGAACATGATATGTGGCAGACGGGGGTGCTTGGAATTGTCACAATAGCCACCGATTCAAGGAAAGCTGATGAAACCCTTGAAAAGGTGGTTGGATTTATTGAGAGGATATCTCCGGGAATTATTGAAAGCTATCATAAAGAGTTGCTTTGAGATTTTTTCTCTTTTAGTTTTTTTATAGTTGATAAAAATTCAAGTTCCTGCTCTTCAAGGGCTGTTTCTATCTCTTTTATCGCTTTTTCATACATAGGAATATAATACTTCTCTACAGCATTAACTCTTATAACTGTTTTTTTCAGTTCTTCGGCCATTTTCCACGCCTTTATCTCCATCTCTGCAAGTTCCATAACCTTTTTTACAGAATCTATAAAAGCTGTCCTTGCAAGGTCAACGAATATGGATTCAGACACTATATCTACGGGGAATTTTTCAAGGTCAAGCTGATAGGATATGGAGGGTACAGGAATTCCTATGAAACTTTTCTCTTTCGCTTCTATTTTTCCTTTTAGTGCAGTGGTGTCAACGTACTCTTTTACCGATTCTCTTCCCTCTTCCATATACGCTTTTTTAAGCATTGCATACGCCTTTTGAACATAAATGTTTAACTCTTCCCTTGCTTTTTCTACCCTGTCAAGATGTTTCAGGATTTCTTTTATCAGGACATTTCTTTTATGTTGAAGAATATCTTTTCCTTCTTCCATTACGTTCAGATCTTTTTTCAGTTCAAGAAGCTGCGTTTTACTCTTTGTGAATTTCATCTTATGTACGCCTCTATCTCCTCTTTTTTCAGTCGTGTAAGTTCAGAATCAGGCAGGATAGCAAGAAGCTTCCAGCCTATTTTCATAGTTTCTTCAAGAGACCTATCTTCGCTTTCTTCCTGGGTTAAGAATTTACTCTCAAAAGCTCTACCAAACTCAAGATACTTTCTGTCTATATCACTTAATTCAGATTCTCCAATAATTGCTGCAAGCATTTCAACCCGTTTTGAACGGGCATAGGCTGAATATATCTGGTTTGCCCAGCGTCTCTGAAGTTTACTTATACCCTGATTCATGAGTCTTGAGAGAGAAGGAAGAATGTTTATGGGGGGATAGATACCTTTTTTAAACAGTCCTCTATCAAGAACGATCTGCCCTTCTGTAATGTAACCTGTAAGGTCTGGAATTGGGTGGGTTATGTCATCATCTGGCATTGTGAGAACCGGTATCTGTGTGAGGGAACCTTTTTTTCCTTTTATTAGTCCTGCCCTTTCGTAGATTGTTGCAAGGTCGCTGTACATATATCCGGGATAACCTTTTCTTCCCGGAATTTCATCCCTTCTGGAGGACATTTCCCTTAAAGCGTCACAGTAGTTTGTCATATCGTATAAAACTGCCACAACATCATACTCTTTCTCAAAGGCAAGATATTCTGCAAGTGTAAGAGCAGCTCTTGGAACAAGAACGTGATTTACACACGATTCACTTGCAAGACTCATAAATACAGCAGTTTTCTGGAAATTACCACCGGCCTTTATACTTTCTATTAGATTTGTTGCAATTTCGTATTTTATACCTATAATGCCGAGGATTATTGCTGTTTTAGGATTGTCTCCTGGAATTTTTATCTGTTTTACAAGCTGTGCCACAAGTTTATCTGTCGGGACACCGGAAACTGCAAATACAGGCAGTTTTTGCCCTCTGACAAGGGTGTTTAGACCGTCAATTGCAGAAATTCCCGTATGGACAAAGCTATTCGGGAAATTTCTCCATGCGGGATTTATGGCTTCTCCGTTTATGTCAGCTTCTTTTTTTGAGATTATTCCTCCGAGATTATCCATCGGTTCACCGAAGGCGTTAAATATTCTACCAAGCATTCTCTCTGATACAGGAATTGTAAACGGCTTCCCTGTAAATCTCACTCTTATGCTGTTTACCTCTATACCTTCAGTCTGTCCCAGAATTTCTATAAGAGTTACCTTTTCGGTAAGTTCTACAATCCTTCCGGGAACTCTCCTATTCTTCCACCTTACTAAAACCTTCTCTCCAAAACGTGTTCCGTCCACAGTTTCAAACGCAAGAAGAGAACCTTTTATTCCAAGTGCACCTTCATACTCTATTATCATTTTTCCCACTCACTGTATGATTTTAAAAGGTTTTTATAGGTTTCTTCTATCTTCTCAATAATGTTTTCTGGTATCTTTTCAACAAATCTAAGCCTTAAAATCTCTTCAACTACTTTCTGTTCTTTAAGTATTTTTATAGGGATTCCTTTCTCTTTAAGGCACGCTTCCCACCACTGGTAGAGTGTTTTAAGGATTTCTGCTATCTTTATTTGCCTTTCAGGCGGGCAGTAGGCGTCTATCGGGTCAAAAGCGTTTTGCTGGAGGAAAACCTCTTTGATAAAGTGGGAGATTTCAACTATCAGTTTCTGTTCTTCAGGTAAAGCCTCAGAACCAAGGAGTTTTACTATTCTCTGGAGCTTGTCATCCTCTTGAAGGAGTTTCATCATCCAGCTTCTTAGCTCATACCAGTTTCTGTATATCTCCTCCCACCATTTTCTGACAGTTCCACCGTAAGCACTGTAGCTCTGGGTATAGTTTATAGCGGGATAAAACCTTGCATTTGCAAGTTCTTTATCAAGTGCCCAGAACACACTTGTGAATCTTCTTGTGTGTCTTGTAACAGGTTCTGAAAAGTCTCCGCCGGGGGGTGATACTGCTCCGATTATTGTAAGAGAACCGACACTTCCTGAAAGTGTTTCAACAAATCCTGCCCTTTCATAAACACCGGCAATTCTTGAAGAAAGGTAGGCGGGAAATCCTTCCTCTATCGGGAGTTCTCCCATTCTGGTTGAAAGTTCTCTCATCGCTTCAGCCCATCTTGATGTTGAATCAGCCATGAGAGCTACATGATAGCCCATGTCTCTAAAATATTCTGCTATTGTTATTCCAAGATAAATTGAAGCTTCCCTTGCAGAAACGGGCATATTTGATGTGTTTGCTATAAGGATTGTTCTTTCTATAAGTTTCTTTCCTGTTCTTGGGTCTTCAAGTTCGGGAAACTCTTCAAGAACTTCTGTCATTTCGTTTCCACGTTCACCGCACCCTATATAAACTATAATATCAGCATCGCACCACTTTGCGAGAGTTTGCTGTAAAATCGTTTTTCCTGTTCCAAACCCGCCGGGAATTGAAGCGGTTCCTCCCTTTGCAATCGGAAAGAGAAAATCTATTATCCTCTGCCCTGTTATAAGGGGAATATCCGGGTTCAGTCTTTTTCTGAATTTTCTCGGAAATCTTACAGGCCATTCCTGAACCATAGTAAGAGTTTGTCCAGAGTCAAGAGTTAAAAGTTCCTCTTCAACAGTGTATTCTCCTCCTTCCTCTATCGCATCAATAGTTCCTTTGATTCCCAAAGGAGCGGTGAGAAAATGTTTAATATTCCCTTCAGTTACGTATCCGAAAATTTCACCTTCGTTAATCTTTTCTCCCTTTCTTTTAAGGGGAACAAAGTGCCACCTTTTATCTTTTGATACAGGGAAAACCGATTTTCCTCTTTCTATTCTTTCTCCCAGCTTTTCAAGAGGTCTTTCTATTCCATCATAGATTGAACCAAGAAGTCCTGGTGCAAGCACCGCTTTTAACATTTCACCACTCAGTTTAACCGGTTCTTTAAGTTTCAGCCCATCTGTCGTTTCATATACCTGAATTGTTATGGTGTTTTCCTGTATTGCAACAACTTCTCCGATAAGTTTATCTTCTCCGACAAATGCAACTTCAAGGAGTTTTGGAGATTCTCCTTCAAGTTCAGCTTTCACAATTGGTCCGGATATGTAAGTTATCTTTGCCATTTAAACCTCTAAAATAGAAGCTATCTCTTTATCTATTTCTCCTTTGAACTCTTCAAGGATAGATTCAAGGGAAAACTCAATAACCATCCGTTCTTTTTTAAAAATAACCCCGTTTATGGATGGATCGGTTTCTATCTCAAACTGTTCCCCGACCATTTCTTTAACCCTGTTTTTAAATTCCGGTGATGTGATGATTTTCCCTGTTGTGTAGTTGTTCTTTATCCAGGTAAGAAAGCATCCGAGCATCATCGGAAACCGTTCCTGTAATTTTTCTTTAAGTGTGTTTAAAAGCTCTTCTCTTATAGCTATCTCTCTGTTTTCTATTTTTTTCCTTACTTCGGCGTCTATCTCTGCTATTTTGTTAAACTTAAAAGCTTCAATATCTATCAAAGCAGCCTGCCGTTTTTCTTCAAAAATTCTCTTTCCCTCTTTCTCTGCTTCAATCAACTTTTCCTGGGCATACAATCTGGCAGACTTTACCCTTTGTTCTGCTATCTCTTTTGCCCTTTCAAGAACCTTCTTTTCAAACTTACTGTAATCTGATTCCGAGTACACTTGCCAAAAACTCCTTTAAACTTTGTTTTGATGTAACTCCTTCAAATGAAGGCACAAAAACAACCGCCGGAAGAGCTTTTTTACCCAGCTTCTCTTTTAAGCTTTTGTTAAAAAAGTCAACAAATTTCTCTGAAACAACAATAACTGCCACAGAAGGTTCCTTTAAAAGTTTCAGCATCTCCTGCTGAAACTCTCTTTCTGTTTCAACTACTACCGTTTCAACACCTGCAAGTCCAAAACCGGTACATTCATCGTCCGTGCCGACAAACACCATTCTCATTACACTTTTCCGAGAATTAGAATTGCAATGATGAGACCGTAAATTGCTATACCTTCTGCCAGCCCAAGGAACACTATCGCTTTACCTGAAATCTCTGGCCTTTCACCAATGGCGCCCATAGCCGCAGAACCAACAAGTCCGACGGCTGCTCCGGCAGCTATAGTTGAAAAAGCAACAGATGCTGCTGCTGAGATATATGCCCACATTGCGTCACCTGCAAAAACTGTTAAAGGAAATAGGACAAGTAAAACGGTTCTTAATGCTGTTTTTCTCATTTCTCTTCCTCCAGTTTAAAAGGCTTGAAAGGTTTTCCGCCACCTTTGAAGAACTTTCCGAAAAATTCATAATATTCAAGTCTCATAGTTTGAATGGAAACAACAAGGGCTTCAAGAACAATAACTATGATATTTCCAACTATCATTACCAGCCAGTAACCTATCCCGTGCCCGCTTTCTCCAGAAATAGCTTTTCCTATTGCAAAAATTGCAAGCATAAGGGCTGCATGGGCAAGGGCAAAAGCGCCAAGCCTTACAAATGAAACGGTTCCTGTTATACTTTCAAGAAGAGCCATGAATGCGTCAAGAAAAGAGCCAAATATCTGCTTCTTTCTGTATATCTCATAACCTATTGCTATAGCAAGCAAAATTCCAACTATCGCAAGTTCTACTTTTACATCTCCTTTATATACTACAGCTTTTATGCCTATACCTATTAAAAACCAGTAGATCAGAAACCACAAAATTCCTCCTTCTCCGGCTATCATTTCGCCGTACTCTTTCTCTCTGAATTTAGTGAAAATATTTATAAGGAATCCAAGAGAGAGTACAAATACGCCAACACCGAGACTGAACATAATAAGCTTATCTATCTCTTCCATCGGGTTGAAAAGTAGAGGGTGGATAAGGTGTTCATTCCCGAAAATTGAACCGTAAAGAAATCCGAAGATTGTTGAACTGATACCGCAAAAGATAAGAACTTTTCCGTAGCTTTTAAGAATTTCTGTCTTCTTTGAAAGGATGTATCCTGCAATGGCAAGAACAATGCCGTGTCCTACGTCTCCAAACATAACGCCAAATAGTAGAACAAAGATAAGAGCAAAAAATGGAGTAGGATTCAGTTCTTTGTAGGACGGGTATGCAAATCCTGTTACAAGCTCTTCAAACGGCTTTAACAATTTAGGTGTTTTTAAAAGTACCGGAGCGTCCTCTGTTTCACTGAAAACAACTTTTGAATGCTTTAAATTATTGACAAGTTTCTCCTTTTCGCTTTCTGGAATCCATCCTTCAACAACGTATCCTTCCGCAGTTCTTTTCACAAGATTTTCGGTCTCAAGGATTTTCTTCATGATATTTAGCTTTATCAGTATTTCAAGGACTTTTTTACCGTACTGATCTATGGCTTCTTTTTTCTGTTTTTTAAATATCTCTTTCTCTTTTAAAACCTTTTCTTTCGTTTCAGAGAGAAAATCCTGAAGATTTAATGTTCTTCCTTCAGTTTTTTCTATAGATTTTTCTATTACATCTTCAATGTCGTCGGTGTAAAAAACAGCAACGGCGACAGAACCTTCACTTAGCTGATTGTGAACAGTAAATCCCTTATAGCTTTTTACTGTTAAAAGCAAAGATTCAACAGTCTCAGCAGGTATTAAAACAATTTTAAGTTTTATAAATTTCAGTTTTTTTATAACTTTCTCAAGGTCTATCTCCTCTTTTAGCGTGGATTTAACCTCGTCGGCTGTAAGAACATCTTTCACTTTTTGGGCTATTTTTTTTCCTTCACTTGAAAGTTTGTCCACAATTTTTGATATGTTATTTAAAATAGTTTCGGCTTTATCTATCTCTTTTGGAATTTCTGTAAGAGTTATTTCTCCGGCTTTAACTTTTTCTTCTCTTATTCCCAGAGCATCAAGTGTTGTTTTTGCGAGAGAAATCAGGGATTCCACCCGGTTAAGTTCAGATTCAAATATCTTTGTCTTTTTTGAATCATCAATATGAAGAACCCCTAATTTTCCCAGAGTTTCTATCTCTTCATCAAGATACTTTTCAGGTATCGTTACTGTAACCTTAAACATTTTCTCTGGAAAAAGCATTACACACCTACCAGCATACGTTTTATTTCCTGTTCAGGAAGCCCGAGTCTTATTCCTTCAATACAGGCTTTAAGGTTTTTTATTTCAATTTCTTTAAGTCTTAAAAGTGCAAAGGGAACCGAAAGTTTAAACGGATATCCCAACCATACCTTTTTCAAAACGCTTATATGGTAGTTATAAAGTTGGTTTCTCATATCGGTAAAATCAGTTATGGGTTTTCTGAATATCTCCGGAACTATCAAGGAAATTTCAGAAAGTTTATCCGTTTTTAAAATTTTTTCAGCTTTCTCTTGTGATAGAAAGTTTCCAAAAGGAATAATGAATGAGCGGATTTCGTCTGTTTTGAAGTTGTATATAAACTTTAATCTTACAACTGTTAAAATATTTATAAGGTCAAAGTAACTTCCTGCAATTGTTTTAAGGTCTCTTCTGTCTATCCTGTCAAGCTTCAGTATAGCCTGTTTTAGTTGCTTTATGTATTGTGTATCAAGTTTTTTGAAAAGCTCTTTTGCGTTCTTTCTGTTTTGAAGTTTCTTTTTCTTTTCTTTTAAAAGTTTCCTTTCTATGAAAAAGAGTGAAAAGACTGCCTGTTCATTTTTGGATAGTTTTTCTGTAACTTTCTCGTAAAGGTATGTAAAGTAAAGATCAAGCCCTTTCTCTATTGAGTCCTGAAGCACGGAACGGACAAATTTCCCGTAAGGAGTGTCTTTTATGACGATTATGATATCTCCAACTGTTGTCGCACTGATAAGCTTTTCAAAAACTGAAAAATCAAGGAGTGTTGATTTTATGGTGCGGCACATTGCATTTACGTAGCTAAATCTTACCGGTTTAGCTATCCACAAATCCGCCCCCTCAAATTGTTAAATACTTTCTCTATAAATTTTTCTCTATTTTCTTTTGAGAGTTTTTCAAATTCTGAAAGAATTTTTTGAAGTTCAGCTTTTCTCTTTTTTCTGTATTCTTCAATCTCCTTTTTTGCCTGTTCAAAGAGCATTTCTCTTTCTTTTTCCACTTTCTCTATGTAGGAAGAGATTATCTGGTTGTATTCAACATTTGCTTTTTCTGTTATTTCAGCAGCTGAATTTTCCGCAGATATAACGATAGAGTGTGCCCTTTCATCAAGAGAGATGATGCGACCTGTAAGATCCCCCATTTATCCCTCTAAAGCGATTTTAACTGCATCTACAATAAATTTTATTCTATTATGATTTTTTTGTAAAGATATAAATCTATTTTTTTCTATCTCTTTTTCTCTTAACTCTTCAAGCTTTACATTTCTTATCTCACCGGAAAGGCCAACTTCTCCAAATACAGCAATCTCTTTTCTAACCGGCTTTCCGGTGTAGCTTGAGGCTATTGCAATAGCTACCGGAAGGTCTATTCCCGGTTCGTCAATCTTTACTCCGCCAACAACATTCACAAACACATCAAAGTTTCTTAAAGGATAACCAAGTTCTTTTTCAATAATGGCTATTATGATGGAAAGCCTGTTTATGTCTATTCCTTTTGCCCTCCTCTGCGGTGTACCAAAAGCTGCTCGTGTTACAAGAGCTTGAACTTCAAGGAGTATTGGTCTTGAGCCTTCTATTCCGCAGTAGATTACAGAGCCGGATTTTCCTTCAGGTCTTTGAGATAGGAAAAATTTGGACGGATTTTCCACCTGAATAAGTCCTTTCTCTTCCATTTTGAAGACGGCAATTTCTCCTGTTGCCCCGAAGCGATTTTTAAGACTTTTAAGAATGCGGAAGTTGTATCCCCTGTCTCCTTCAAACTGATAGACGGCATCAACAATATGTTCTAAAACTTTTGGCCCTGCTATGTTTCCTTCTTTGTTAACATGTCCGACTATAAAAGTGGTTATTCCTTTTGACTTTGAAATATTGGTAATTAATGCCGTTCCCTCTCTTACCTGGGAAACAGAGCCTGCAGCTGATTCAATAGAGGGAATGAAAGTTGTCTGGATTGAATCAACGATGAGGAAAGAGGGTTTTAATTTTGCTATGTGTTCTTTTATCTTTTCAAGATTTCCTTCTGCATAGATGAAAATATTGCTGCTCTTTATTCCAAGCCGTTTTGCCCTTAAAGATACCTGTTCTGGTGATTCTTCTGCAGTTACATAAAGAACTTTTCCGTAAGTGGATAGCTTTTCTGATAGCTGTAGAAGAAAAGTGGATTTTCCGATACCCGGTTCTCCTGAAAAAAGAGAGACAGAACCTTTTACAACACCTCCCCCAGCCACTTTGTCAAATTCAGTGATTCCTGTTTTAAATCTTTCTTTTTTTATCTCTTCAATTTCGTTAAGCAGTATCGGTTTTTCCTGAGATGAACTAACCCATGAAATTGATGGGGGAGTTTTCGGAGAAATTTTTGTTTCCTCTTTTTCTTCAACAAAAGTGTTCCACTTGCCGCATTCAGGACATTTTCCTGCCCATTTAGGACTTTTGTATCCGCAGTTTTGACATACATAAACTGTTTTAACTTTTCCCATTTCTACTCAAAGATAACCGTTTTGTTGTCATATACAAGTATTTTATTCTCAAGGTGAAGTCTTACAGCTTTTGCAAGGACTACCTTTTCAAGGTCTCTCCCTTTCTTTATCATTCCTTCAATAGTGTCTCTATGGGTTACCCTTACAACATCCTGTTCTATGATAGGTCCCTGATCTAAGTCTTCTGTGACATAGTGGCTTGTTGCTCCTATTATTTTGACTCCCCTTTCGTAGGCTCTGTGGTAAGGTCTTGCTCCTACAAATGCTGGAAGGAACGAATGGTGTATGTTTATTATTCTGTTTGGATAAGCTTTTACAAATTTAGGGGTTAAAATCTGCATATAGCGGGCAAGAACGATGAGGTCAATATCATTTTCCTTTAAAAGTTTTAACTCTTCCTCTTCAACCTTCTCTTTTGTTTCTTTTGTTTTTGGAAAGTGGTAAAAGTCTATACCGTACATTTTTACAACATTCTCAAGGTCTTTGTGGTTGCTTATAACAAGTTTCAGGTTTCCTTTCATTTCGTTTGCTTTAAAACGGTAAAGAAGGTCGTAAAGGCAGTGGTCATATTTTGAAACAAATATGGCTACACTTGGAATATCTGTATTAAATTTTAGTTCCCATTTCATTGAGAATTTATCGGCAATAAAAGAGAAAGCTGTCGCTATCTTTTCTTTCGGGATTTTAAAGCCGTCAAGAGACCACTCTATTCTCATAAAGAATATTTCCTTCTGAAAATCTATGTGCTGGTCTGCGTGGATTATATTCCCATCGTTTCTTGCGATAAATCCGGTTATTTCAGATAATATTCCTTTCCTGTCGGGGCAGGAGATCAGCAGTGTGGCAGTTTCTTTCATGAAGCCTCCTGATTATTCCACAGTAACGCTTTTTGCAAGATTTCTTGGCTGGTCGACATCATATCCGAGAAAATCTGCTATGTAATAGGCAAACAGCTGGAGAGGAACGACAGTTAGAAACGGAGTCAGAAGTTCATCTGTTTCAGGGATTTCAATGATTCTATCTGTTAATCTTCTTATCTCTCCACATCCAGCGTTTGTTACTGCAATAACCCTTCCTTTTCTTGCCTTTACCTCTTCTATGTTTGATACCATTTTTTCGTAAACTCTGTCTTTTGGTGCTATCACGATGACCGGCATCTTTTCATCTATTAATGCTATGGGGCCATGTTTCATTTCACCTGCCGGGTATCCTTCGGCGTGTATGTAGGATATTTCTTTAAGCTTTAATGCCCCTTCAAGTGCTATAGGATAGTTAACGAATCTTCCGAGAAACAGTGCGTCCTTTGCCATGTAAAATTCAAGTGCAAGTTGCCTTATCCTCTTTTCCTTTTTTTCTGTTTCAAGAAAATCTTCCATTTTTGATGGGATTTTTATAAGTTCATCTATATATTTTTGCTCCTCTTCTTTGGTTACTGTTCCTTTTATAACTCCGATTTCAAGTGCAGTTAGAAAGAGTGCTGTAAGCTGCGTTGTAAAAGCTTTTGTTGAAGCAACACTTATTTCAGGACCTGCGTAAGTATAAATTGTGTAATCTGCTTCCCTTGTAAGTGTTGAGCCGATAACGTTGCATATTGCTATAACTTTTGCCCCTTTTAACTTTGCAAGTCTTACAGCTGCAAGGGTGTCTGCTGTTTCTCCAGATTGAGATATTGCGACAACAACCGTATTTGAGTCTATCAGCGGGTCTCTGTATCTAAATTCTGATGCGTAATCAACTGAAACGGGAATTTTTGATAAGGTTTCTATGAAAAATTTACCTATAAGCCCTGCGTGGTAGGATGTTCCACATGCCACAATCTGGATTTTATTAAAATCAAAAGGAAGCTCTGCTTCTCCCTTTATTAGAGATAGTTTCCCTGAAATTGTGTCTGAAATACCTTTTGGTTGTTCATATATCTCTTTAAGCATAAAATGCTTATACCCTGCCTTTTCCGCCTGAGCGATAGACCATGGAATCGTTTTTATGTTTTTGTTAAGGATTTCTCCACTTTTATCGTAAACGGTTACCCTATCTCTTTCTATAACTGCAAACTCATCGTCATCAAGGAAAATCACTTTATTTGTATACTGTAAAAATGCAGGAACATCAGAAGCAAGGAAGTTTTCATCTTCTCCAATTCCTATCACGAGAGGACTATCTTTTCTGGCGCACACTATTTTTTCAGGTTCTCCTTCATAAATAACAGCAATAGCATAGGAGCCTTTTAACTTCTGGGAGGTATTAAATACCGCTTTTAAAAGGTCTTTCCCTTGTGCAATCTCCTCTTCAATCAGATGGGCTATTACCTCTGTGTCGGTGTCCGATTTAAAAACATGTCCTTTTTCTTTTAGGATATTTTTAAGCTCAACAAAGTTCTCAATAATACCGTTGTGAACAACAGCTATTTTTCCTGTACAGTCTGTGTGAGGATGTGCATTTTTATCTGTTGGCTCTCCGTGGGTTGCCCATCTTGTATGTCCTATTGCCACAGATGGTAGGGATAGATCTCTGTTTACTTCTATTTCAAGATTTCTTAGTTTTCCACTTCTTTTAAATATCTTTAATTTTCCACTATCTATAAATGCGATACCTGCAGAGTCGTATCCTCTGTATTCAAGTCTTGAAAGTCCATTTATTACAACGGATTTTGCGTTATCTTTTCCGATATATCCAACAATTCCACACATAGTTGCCTCATTGTTTAATATTTATTCACTCTTTCTTTTAAGGTAAAAATATACCATAATAACTTTGTCAAAACACTAATTTTTGCAGGAGGAAGGTAAATGAATCTAAACGTAACTCCACTTGATTTTCAGCCAGCTAATGAGCTTGGTGTTGAGATTGTTGAGAGGAAAGGCATAGGCCACCCTGATACTATATGTGATGCTCTTGCTGAGAAACTTTCGGCAGAGCTTTGCAAGTTTTATAAAGAGAAGTTTGGTTTCGTTCTTCATCACAATGTTGATAAGGGTTTACTCCTTGGTGGAAGTGCAAGTCCAAAGTTTGGCGGTGGGGAAATTACAGCTCCTATAGAAATTTATCTTGTTGGTAGGGCTATAAAAGAGTATAAAGGGATTAAGGTTCCTGTTGAGGAGTTTGCTATTGAAGGGACGAAAGAGTGGTTAAAGGAAAATATCCATGCTCTTGACCCTGAAAAAGATGTGAAAATTCACTGCCTTGTAAGGCCTGGTTCTGTTGATCTTGTTGATATCTATATGAGACAGCTTGAAACTGGTGTTCCCCTTGCAAACGATACCTCTTTTGGTGTTGGTTTTGCGCCGTTTGATGAAGTGGAAAATATCGCCTTTAATGTTGAAAAGGTATTGAACAGTAAAGAGATGAAGAAGAAATATCCTGAAATCGGTGAAGATATAAAAGTTATGTGTGTAAGAAAGAGAGATGTTATAGATGTAACGATAGCCTGTGCTTTTGTTGATAGATTTGTTAAAGATATTAACGATTACATTGAGAAAAGGGAAAATGTGAGAAAAATAGCTGAAGAGGTTGCCAGAAAGTATACAAACAGAGAAGTTCTGATTCATGTTAACACAGGTGATGATGATAAGAGGGAAAACGTTTATATCACTGTTGCAGGAACATCAGCAGAGGCCGGAGATGATGGTGAAGTTGGAAGAGGAAACAGAGTAAATGGACTTATTACTCCGTATAGACCGATGAGTCTTGAAGCTGCTGCTGGCAAAAATCCGATAACACATGTTGGTAAACTTTACAATATTACAGCCATGGAGATTTGTGAAGCTGTTGTTAAGGAGATTCCGGAAGTTAAAGAAGCTTACTGCTACATTGTAAGCCAGATAGGTAAGCCGATAAGTGAGCCTCTTGCTCTTGATGTGAAAATAAGGACAGAGGATGGCAAAGTTGAAGCTTATAAAGATAAGATAGAACCGATAGCCAGAGAGCACCTTTCAAATATTGGGAATATCTGGAAAAGACTTGTTGATGGAGAGATAGTTGTTTATTGATGAGTTTGGTTGAAATTTCATTTAAAGCCCGGGAATTTTCCCGGGTTTTTTTGTTTTGATTTTTTGTTTTATAATCGTATTAAGTTTTTAAATACATGGAGGCGGTTTAGTGTTATCTCATCTTCTTGAAGCCGGAATTGTTCTTTTTGTTTCAGGTTTCTTTATAGGATTCCTTTCCGGGCTTCTTGGAAAAGGCGGAGGATTGTTACTTATCCCGACTTTCTGGTTTATTTTTCCTTTTATAGGGATTCCCGAAAAGATAGTTCCCAAGGCTGCTGTAGCCACATCGTTAGCATGTATGACAGTTACTTCTTCAACATCTGCATGGCAGCACATTAAAAAGGGTTATTTAAAGAAAGATATCTTTTTTAATCTGCTTATAGGTGCTGTTCCTGGAGTTTTTATAGGAAGTGCTATTACTGCAAGACTTCTCTCTCCAGAGATGACAAAACTGCTTTTTGCTATTTTCCTTATCTTTATGTCGTTAAAGATGTTGAAAAAACCGGAAAAGGGAGAAAAAACAGAGAAAATTAATAAAAGGAAAGTTTTGTTAACAGGTTTTGCTTCCGGTTTTATAGCGGGTTTACTTGGAATAGGTGGTGGTTCGCTGGTAACTCCTATGCTTTATTCCTTTGCAGATGTTCCTATAAAAGTTGCTATGGCAACATCAACAGGAATAGTATTTTTCAACTCATTCTTTTCTGTTTTAAACTACATTTATTACGGTTTAAATAAAGTTAATTTTCCTTACTTTTTTGGGTATGTTTATATCCCTGTTCTAATATTTATGGTTCCTTCTCTTTATATCGGCACAAGAATTGGTGTAAGATTGATGCACAGGGTTAATTCAGAAAAGTTAAGAAAGTGGTTTGCTGTTTTTTTAATTTTTGTTGCCTTTGAAGTTATACTTAAACTTGTTGGTGGATTTTTAAAGTAATTAGAGTGAATTTTTGTGTTATAATTTGAGTAAAATTAGGATAATTTAACGATTAATCCGGTGTAATGTTTAAGGGGAAATTGAATGGCATCTATAGTTGAGTATTTGAAAGAGCTTGTTGATAGAGGTGGATCAGACCTTCATATATCTCCTGGTAGTCCTCCGAGAATAAGAGTAAGCGGGGATCTTACACCTATAGAGGGGGCGGAAGTTTTAACTCCAAGTGACACTAAAAGGTTGATATATAATGTTTTAACCGATATGCAGAAAAAGAGACTTGAGGAAGATCTTGAGCTTGACTTCTCTTTTGGAATAGAGAATCTTGCAAGGTTCAGGGGAAACGCTTTCTATCAGAGAACAACACTTGCAGGAGTTTTCAGGCTTATTCCTTATGAAATACCGCCTTTTGAAAAGCTTGGACTTCCAGAAGTCGTAAAAAGCTTTGCCAGCCTTGACCAGGGACTTGTTCTTGTAACTGGTCCTACCGGTTCAGGTAAATCTACAACTCTGGCAGCTCTTATCAATATAATAAATGAAACCTATCCTTACCATATAATCACCATAGAAGATCCGGTTGAGTTTGTATATGAACATAAAAAATCTCTTGTTAATCAAAGGGAACTTGGAAGTGATACCAAGTCATTTGCCAATGCTCTTCGTTCTGCGTTAAGGGAAGACCCTGATGTTATTCTTGTTGGTGAGATGAGGGATATGGAAACCATAGCTGCAGCTTTAACAGCTGCTGAGACAGGTCACCTTGTTTTCGGAACACTTCACACCAACTCTGCGATAGAAACCATTAACCGTATAGTTGATGTTTTCCCTGCTGATAAGCAGTCTCAAATCAGAACTCAGCTTTCATTTTCACTTCAAGGCATTGTTGCCCAGAAACTTTTAAAAAGAAAAGATGGTAAAGGAAGAGTTGCAGCAGCAGAAGTTTTTATACCAACACCTGCAATTAGAAATCTGATAAGAGAAAATAAATTGCATCAGATATACTCTTTAATGCAGACAGGTCAGGCGGAAACAGGTATGGTTACAATGAATCAAAGTCTTGCAAGGCTTTACCTTGCCGGTGTGATAGATATTGAAACGGCAAAGAGTGTTTCACCTGAACCGAAAGAGCTTGAAACGTTAATAAAAACTTATGGTCGGTGATTTGGGGAGATTAGCTTATGCCAACGTTTGTTTATAAAGGAAAAACGATTTTAGGTAAGGTTAAAAAGGGGAAGGTTACTGCAGATAACATAGATGTTGCAAAAAATCTCATAAGAGCGAAAGGTGTTGTGGTTATTGAAAGTATTAAAGAGGAATCTTCCTCCGGCTTAAATATGGAGATAAATTTATCTTTTCTTGATAAAGTTAAGTTAAAAGATATTGTTATTTTTACCCGTCAGCTTTACTCAATGATAAATGCAGGTATTCCTCTTGTAAGTGCTTTGAGGGCTCTTGAGCAGCAGGTATCAAACAGGAAATTGAAAGAGGTGATTAAAGACATAGCAAAACAGGTTGAGGAGGGAGGAAGATTTTCCGCTGCCCTTGCAAAGCACAAAGATGTTTTCAGTGATCTTTATGTCAGTATGATAAAAGCGGCAGAGGAAGCTGGTACTCTTGATTCTACTCTTAAAAGACTTGCAGAATACCTTGAAAAAATCGAGCATTTAAGGGCAAAAGTAAAAAGTGCAATGTTTTACCCAACATTTGTTCTTATTATTGCCGGAATTATTGTTTCAGGTATTTTGATTTTTGTTATACCAACATTTCAAAATATATATGCCGACCTTGGTGGGCAGCTTCCTGCCCTTACCCAGATGGTTATAAAGCTCAGTGATTTTTTAAGGGATTATATAGGTTGGATGATAGGTGGAATTGTCGTTTTTATCTTTGTGTTTAAGCGTCTTCTGAAAATTCCGAAGTTTAAGTATTATTTTGATATGGTAATGCTTAAGGTTCCTGTCTTTGGAGAACTTATTCTGAAAAGCTCAATAGCAAATTTTGCAAGGACACTTTCTTCTATGATTTCAAGTGGTATAAATATTTTAAAAGCTCTTGAGATTGCAGCAGAAACATCAAATAACAAGATAATTCAGGAAGAGATACTTAAGGTTAAAAATCAGGTGGAAAGAGGTATAAGCCTTGCCGTTGCTCTTTCAAGGAGTAAGATATTCCCTCCGATGCTTATAAATATGGTTGCAATTGGAGAGGATGCAGGTAATCTTGATGAGATGCTTGCTAAAGTTGCGGAGTTTTATGAGGAAGAAGTGGATACAATGGTTGATGGTCTTACCTCTCTTATAGAACCGATGATGATGGTTTTGATAGGTGGGGTTATAGGTTTTATTATTATTGCTATGTATCTACCGATATTCAAGATGGGAGATCTTGTTAAGTAACTCTTTCTCTTAATATAGTTAGCTCTGGTATGGTTATTTTGTTCTTAAATTCAATTTGAACTTTAAAGTTCGGATGTGCTTCTTCTATCTTTGATTCATCCTTGCTTATAGTGACTATTTCAGTTTTTTTTGAAAAACCTTCCTTAAAGAAAAGTTCAACTTTTGCTCCTGTTTTTATTTTGTTTCGTATCTGCCATATTCCGTCTTTGTAAATTCCAAGAAACCTGTAATTTCTTATGTAGGAGCTTGTTTCAAAATGTTGCAATTCTTTCTCTTCTGTTAAAAATCCTGTAGTGTAGGGTCTGTGGCTTACTTTTTCAAGCTCTTTTACAAATTCTCCTATTTTCTCTTTAAATTTTTCTCTTTTTCCTTCTTTTATCAGGTTTATTGCCTGCCTGTAAATGGCCGTTGTTACAGCCACGTAATAGGAGCTTTTTACCCTTCCTTCAATTTTTACAGAATCAACACCTGCATCATATAGCTTATCAAGAAGTGGAAGAGCACACAGGTCTTTGGAGTTAAAGATGTAAGTTCCGTGGCTATCCTCTTCTATCTGGTAAAGTTCTCCTTCTCTTTTCTCTTCCATTACATAATATTTCCACCTGCAGCTCTGGGAGCATGCACCTTTGTTGGAATCTCTATGGGAGAGATAATTTGATAGAAGGCATCTTCCTGAATACGCCATACAGAGAGCTCCATGAACAAACACTTCAATTTCCATTTCAGGAAGCTTTTCCTTTATCTCTCTTATCTCTTCAATAGATAGTTCTCTTGCAAGGACGATTCTTGAAGCTCCTAAAGATTTATAAACTTTTACAGCTTCATAATTTGTTACATTTGCCTGCGTGCTTATGTGAATTGGAATGTTTGAATTTTCAGCAGCAATTGATAAACCGCCGATATCAGATACGATAAATGCGTCAGGTTTAAGGGGAGTTATCTCTTTTATAGCTGTTTTAAATTCTTCCAGGTCCTTGTTTTTTAAAAATGCGTTAAGTGTTACATAAACTTTCACTCCTTTTTTGCGGGCGTAGTTTATTCCCTCTTCAAGCTCCTCTATAGTGAAATTTCCTGCTCTTTCTCGTAAACTTAACTTTTTTACTCCAAGATAAACTGCATCAGCTCCATAATCTACTGCAACTCTCAGCTTCTCAAGTGTTCCGGCTGGCGATAAAAGTTCCATCTCTACTCCTGATGTTTGTGTTGCAGTATTAAACATAGACATTTGTTGCCATTATTCAATAAACCTCTTAACTTTTTATAAAAGCTTTTTCTTGCAGGAGTTTATATGTATTCAGTCGGTATAGATATAGGTTCAACAACAATTAAGTGTGTGGTTATAGATGAGAACGGAAAAATTCTGTTCAAAAGTTATGAGAGGCATGAAGCAAAACAGGGAGAAAAACTTTTAAATCTTCTTTTTGAAATAGAGAAACGGTTTGGTAAGAAGTTTTCTCTTTTTATGACAGGAAGCGGTGCTACTATTTTTTCAAACATTCTGGATGTGAAATTCATTCAGGAAGTTAACGCTGTTAGTATAGCAGTTGAGCATTATGAAGCTGATACCAGAACCGTTATTGAGCTTGGCGGTCAGGATGCCAAAATGATTTTCTGGCAGGAGGTAAAAGGAAAAAAAAGAAAGATTACAACTATGAACGATAAGTGTGCTGGCGGAACCGGTGCAACGATAGATAGAATTGTTTCAAAGTTAAAAATACCTGTAAAAAAGGCTGTTGATGTTAAATATGACCCTTCAAAGGTTTATCCCGTTGCTGCAAAGTGCGGTGTTTTTGCTGAAACGGATATAACAGGATTGCAGAAGTGTGGAGTTGAGCCGGATTCTTTACTTATTTCCCTTTTTGATGCCATTGTGTTACAGAATTTAACCGTCCTAACAAGGGGATACACAGTTGCTCCAAAGGTTTTGCTTCTTGGTGGTCCAAATACATTTTTTAAAGGACTGCAGGAAGCATGGAGATACCATATAGAAAATCTCTGGAAAGAAAAATCTATACCCTATTCTGAAAAAAGTGTTGTTATTCCTGAAAATTCCCAGATTTTTGCAGCCCTTGGAGCGGCAATTTACGGATTAAAAGAACCATGTATTTATAATGGAACAGAGTCTCTTTTGTCTTTTCTTTCAAAGGGTGAGGATGAACTGAAGAGAAAGACAGGAGTTGTAGGACTTTTAAAGAATAAAGAGGAACTTGAAGAGTTTAAAAAGGAAGTTTTTCGGTTTAGTTCTCGCTCGGTTGAATATACTTCTTTTTCATCTGAAAAAATAGATGTTTTTATAGGGATAGACGGTGGTTCCACGTCAACAAAAGTTGTCCTGATAGATAAAGAAAAAAGGGTTGTGGAAAAGGCTTATACCCTCTCTTCTGGAAATCCTATAACAGATGTTAAGAGACTTTTTAAAGAGATAAGGGAAAGGTTAAAAAAGAAGGGAATTGAAGTTTCTGTTAGGGGTGTGGGTGTTACTGGATATGCCAAAGAGATGATTAAAGAGATTGTAAGTGCTGATGTGGCTGTGGTTGAGACGGTAGCACATACCATTTCTGCTCTTTCCTTCTTTAATGATATAGATGTGATTGTTGATGTAGGTGGTCAGGATATAAAGGTGATTTTTATGTCAAACAACACTGTAAAAGATTTTAAATTAAATACTCAGTGTTCAGCAGGTAACGGATATTTTCTTCAGACAACTGCTGAAAGGTTTGGATTTTCGGTTGAAGAGTATGCAGATGTGGCTTTCAGGGCAAAGTATGTTCCTGATTTTAATTTTGGATGTGCTGTTTTCCTTGAGCAGGATATTGTTGATTTCCAGCGTCTTGGCTGGGAGCCGCACGAGATAATGGCAGGACTTGCAAAGGTTTTACCCAAAAATATCTGGCTTTATGTGGTTCAGGAGCCGAACTTAAGAAAATTCGGAAAGAGATTCCTTTTACAGGGAGGAACCCAGAGAAACCTTGCAGCTGTAAAAGCCCAGTATGATTTTATAAAAGAGCGGGTTCCTGATGCTGAGATTTTTGTTCATCCTTTGACAGGGGAAGCCGGAGCTTTCGGGGCTGCTGTAGAAGCCATGAAGACAGAAAAAACGGTATTTCCCGGCTTTGATGTTGTAGAAAATATGGAGATAGATGTTAAAAGTGATGAATCTACCCGTTGCACGTTCTGTTCTAATAGATGTGTAAGAACGTTTATTTACTTTAAAAATAAGCTTTACATCATAGCACCCTGCGAAAAGGGAAGTGTTGAGACGATTGATGAACTGAAAGAGAAAATCAATGAGTTGAAGGAGATAAAGAACAAGTATCCCAATATGCAGGAAATTTCGGCACAGCTTTGTTTTAAAGAACCAACGGTAGATTTGATTTCAAATAAGTTAAGCGGAATAACCGTTGGAATGCCAAGGGTTTTAAACTTCTACTCTATTGCTCCCTTCTTTTACGGTTACTTTAAATCTCTCGGGGCAAAAGTAATTTTCTCTCCGTATACTACCGAAGAGATGATTAAAAAGGACCTTGTAGGCGGAGCCATAGACCCCTGTTTTCCGAGTAAAATAGCTCTTGCCCATGTTGTTAATCTTATAAGAAAAAAGCCAGATATTATATTTTTCCCGAAAATCTTAACCCTTCAAAAAATGATACCAGATTCTGAAGATTCAAAGGCGTGTCCTACTGTCTCTGGAACTCCTATGGTTGTTAAAGCTGCATTGACAAAAGAGAGGAATGTTTTTGCCGAAAAAGGTATAAAGTTTGTTTCTCCGATTATCCATTTTCACGATCTGGATTACCTTGAGTTTGAAATGTTTGAAACATTTAGAGAGTTTGGAATATCAAAAGAGGAGAACAGTAAAGCTGTAAGGGGAGGGTTGTTGGCACTTAATAAATATTACAACACTTTAAAAAGTATGGGGAAAGAGATTTTGGACAGAGCTGAGCAGGAAGGTAAGATTGTAATTCTTGCCCTTGGAAGGCCTTACCACAATGACCCGGGAATAAATCACGGGATTACAGGAGAACTTCAAAAGAAAGGTTATCCCATTATTTCAGTTGATTCACTTCCTGAAAACAGAAATATCTCTTTATCTTCTGTTTATAAGAAATCTTATAGTGAGAATACCAACAGAAAACTCTGGGCTGCACTTTATGCAGCATCCTGTCCAAACATGGCGGTTCTTGACTTTTCAAGTTTCAGGTGTGGTCCAGATGCCCCAACATACAGATTGATTGAAAAGATTATGGAGGAAAGTGGAACTCCGTATTTTACCTTCCATGAAATCGATGAGAATAAACCTTCAGGTGCCATAAAGATAAGGGTTGAGACGATAGATTACTTTCTCAGGCAGTATGAAAAGAATCTGCTTAACTCTTCTCGCCGGTAACAATTTTTTTCAATACAACTATGGTTATAAAGCCGTTAACAATTGCAAAGGGAAGACTTTTTAGGAGAATGCTGTAAACGGTTAATGTAAAGGAAGCAAACAGGTTAAACCATAAAAATAATCTGAATCTCTTTAAGTAAAGGAAAAGATAGGCTAAAAGCAGTAGAAAACATCCAAGCCAGCCGATAAGTTCAACCATTTCACCTCTCATATTAAAGGAAGCAGGAATTTTACAACTATAAAAAGCCATACAGGTGAGATAAGCGTTGAAAAAAATATAATTGACGCACTTATGTCAGGGTCCTGTTTAAATCTATCGCAAAGGACGAAATTTAAAATTGCTGATGGCAGCGTTGATTGGACAAAGATTGTTTTTTTAAGTAGTTCAGGGCAGGAAAATGTTTTAACTGTTAAAAATGAAATAAAGGTTCCTCCTATAAGCCTTAGTAAAGCACCTGAAATGCCTGTATGCAGATTTTCCATCTTTATGCTGGAAAGTTTTATGCCTATTGTTATAAGCATTAGCGGCATAGTTGAATCTCCCATTAGTTTTAACATCTTTTCCATACCGTCTGGTAAAGGTATGTTTTTAAAAAAGAAGGAAAAAATTACTGCATAAATGAGCGGGATTTTTAAAGTTTCAACTATTCCATCTTTTAAGCTGTCAGGATTGAGAGCTACAACTGCTATTGTAAAATGTATTATTGTTACAAGCACCATGTATGTAACCGCATATCCGAGAGCGTTTTCTCCAAAAAGAACATAAATAAGCGGAAGTCCAAGATATCCGATATTCATTATTGAGGACGAAAGTTCAAAAGCAGGGATACGCCTTTTATAGAAAATTTTTGCAAACAGGAAAGCTATGAACCAGATACTACCTATAGTTACTGTTCCATTGATAGCTATATATGTAAAACTTTCTACTGTTATGTGAAGTTTCCTGAAAGAAGAAAAGACAAGAGCAGGAGCGAGGAAGTAGAGAACAATAAAAGTTATTCCTTCTGTATCAAGTCTTTTTTTGGCTTTTCCCGCAATAAACCCGAGAGCTATTAGTATGTATATAGGGAAAATAACATTCAGTATTATTGTTTCCATGAAATTCCTTTTTTATAAAACAAAATGTTCTCCAAGGTAAACTTTCTTGACTTTCTCTGAAGATATTATCTCTTCAGGTGTTCCTTCTGCAAGCACTTTTCCATGGCTTATAATGTAAGCTCTATCTATAATTCTCAGAGTTTCTCTTACATTATGGTCTGTTATTAAAATACCGATGTCTCTTTTTTTCAACTCTTTTATAAGATTTTGAATATCTGCAACAGCTATGGGATCGACTCCTGCAAATGGTTCATCAAGAAGAAGAAATTTCGGCTTTATTGTTAAAGCTCTTGCTATTTCAAGCCTTCTTCTTTCTCCTCCTGAAAGGGTATCTGCCCGATTTTTTCTTAAATGTTTTATTCCAAACTCTTCAAGCAGTGTTTCTGTTGTTTTCTCTATCTCTCTTTTTGGGTAGTTGTGCATCTCCATTACGGCAATAAGATTCTCTTCAACAGTAAGCTTTCTGAAAATTGAAGCTTCCTGTGGAAGGTATGATAAACCTTTCCTTGCACGGATGTATGTTGGATCGTTTGTTATCTCTTCCTCTCCGATGAAAACTTTTCCATCTTCAGGTTTTACAAGTCCGATTATGCAATAAAAAGTGGTTGTTTTTCCTGCACCGTTTGGCCCAAGCAAGCCTACAACCTCTCCTTCTTTTACTTTAAGAGAAACATTTTCAACAACTGTTCTACTTCCGTAAACTTTTTTAAGGTTAACTGCTGAAAGCACATTCAGGTCAGAAGTGTTCATTTTTCTGTTTCCTCTGGATAGATTATGGTTTTGACCTTCTGTTTTATCCCTTCAACTGTTACATTTCCGTTTCTAAATGCTACGATTCTATCTCCTATGATCACATTTTTTCCCTGTTTTAACTGGGCGTTTCCTTTCAGTATCACTTTTTCCTGTCCAGGAAAGTATTCAAGTTCATCGCATTTACCACTTCCCTGCTTCCATCTAAATGTAACATTACCAACCATTACCGCTTTTTCAACAACCTTTCCGGTTTTATCAAAGTAAAGGTATAGTTTGTCTCCTTTTATTGTCAGGTCGCCTTTCTCAACAATAACGTTCCCGATGTATGTGGCTATCTGTTTATTTTTGTCGTAGGTAAGCTGTCTTGCTTCAACAATAAGCGGGAAATTTTCATTTTTAGCTGTTTTTCCGTAAACATTAAGTGTCAATGAAACGGCAGTGATAAAAAGTATTATCAGTTTTTTCATCTTTTCTCTCCTTCTTTAAATGCTTCTCCAATTACTGTTGAAACCCCTTGCTTAATTATAACTTTTCCGTTTCTTAAATTTATAAGGCACTGATTGCCTTTTATAGTGTAGCCGTTTTTAAAATCTATAATACATGGAGTTATTGATTTGAAAATTTCTGTTTTTCCGTTGAAAATGCCTTCTGTGGTTTTAGCTATAAAGTCTCTACTTTCAAGTTTTATGTTTTTTAAAATTGTTATATTTTCTTTTTGATTGTATGTTGCTTTTTTTGCGTATATTGTAGAGTTGCTTGAGAATATTTTAAAAATGGGATCTTCAAGAATTACCACATCTTTTCCTTTAAAAGAAGCTTTTGGAGATTTTAATGTCCATTTTTCTCCTTTTTTTGATAGTTCTGTAAATGTAAATTTCTCAACAGTTTGTTCCTTATATCTTTTAAGCTCTTTTTTAGGGTAAGGTTCACTTTTAAGAGTGAAGTAAAGTAAGGGCAGTAAGCCTATAAGCAGAAGCAAAAGGGCTAATTTAAAGAGTTTTTCTCTCACTCTATCTCACCTATTATTCTCTCTATAAATTCTCTTACTGCTCCTTTGCCACCGGGATATACGCTTACAAAGTCAACTTCTTTTTTTACTTTCCTTACAGCGTCTATTGGTGCTCCTGAAAATCCAACTTTTTTAAGAAGAGGGAGGTCTGGAATGTCATCGCCCATATAGGCAACCTGATAGTAGGTTATTCCTAACTTTTCTACCAGTTCATCGCACACTTTTACTTTGTCTTCTACATTTTGAAACACATAATTTATTCCCAATTCGCCGCATCTTTTTTCAACCATTGAGGAGATACGTCCTGTTATTACAGCAAAAGTTATGCTTTTTTGTATGGCGTATTTTATTGCAAATCCGTCTTTTACGTTGAATCTTTTATACTCTCTGCCTTCACTATCGTAATATATAGAACCATCGGTCATTACACCATCAACATCAAGAACTATAAGCTTAATATCCATTAAAACCTCCTGCCTAAAATATCGTGAAGGTGAATTATTCCTTTAAGATTTCCTTTCTGGTCCACTACTGGTAGAACTGTTATTTTATACTTTTCCATCTTTTCTATCGCTTTTTCTGCAAACTCCTCCTCTTCAATAGTTTTTGGCGATATGGTCATAGCATCTCTTACAGGAGCTTTAATGTTTCCGTCCTTTTCAAAAAATCTTCTTAAATCGCCATCTGTCAATATACCTACAAGTTTTCCGTTTTCCACTACAAGTGTTGCTCCCACTTTTTTGGAGGATATCTCATATATGGCATCTTTTATTGATGTTTCAGGAGATACTACAGGAACATCTTCTCCCTTTCTCATAAGTTCTTTTACCTTTGAAAGTCTTATGCCCAGTTTGCCGCCAGGGTGGTATCTGGCAAAATCTTCACTTTTAAAGCCTTTTTCAACCATTAAAGCTGCTGCAATTGCATCTCCAAGCGCAAGGGTGGCTGTTGTTGTTGTCATTGGAGCAAGACCGAGTGGACATGCTTCCCTTTCAATTCCAAGATAAAGAGAAATATCAGCAAGCTTTGCAAGTGATGATGTTGGGTCATTTGTTATTGCTATTATAGGAATTCCAAAACTTTTGATTACTGGAATGATATTTAAAACCTCTTTAGTTTCTCCGCTATTTGAAATGGCTATTACCGTATCATCACCTTTTAGCATTCCAAGGTCTCCGTGAATTGCATCTGCTGGATGAAGAAAGAATGCTGGTGTCCCTGTGCTTGAGAGTGTTGCTGCTATTTTTTTACATATAAGTCCAGATTTACCCATACCTGTTAATACAACTCTCCCCCTGGTAGTTAAAAGTAAGTTTACTGCTTTTGAAAAGTTCTCACCTATTTTCTCTTTAAGGGATATTATTGCTTTTCCTTCTTCTTCAAGCACCTTTTTCGCTGTTTCAACTATTCTTCTTTTTCTATTTTCCACTTAATACTCCTTGAATTTAAGGTATAATTTAAAAGTAGTTCTTTGTTTAGCTTTGTCAGTCTGCTTATCTTCAATCTGCAGCCTAATTTTACAATAGAAATTTTATGATGGGGTCACGAAAATTATGGATATAAAACCGTTACTTCAGCAAAAGTTGACAGTTGAGCTTAAGTTAACTCCGGCTCTTATGCACAGTATGGAGTTATTACAACTTCCTATTATTGAACTTGAAAACGCTTTAAAAGATGAAATAGAAACAAATCCTGTTATTGAAATTGAAGAACAGGAAGAAGATTCAGTGGTCAGTGTAGATAAAGAAGGTTCAGAAAGTGTATGGGATTTTGTTGTTGATGGGGGAAATCTTGTTTTTATTGATGATTCAGAAACTTTTGATCCTCTTTCAATAAAGCCCTCTCCTGTTTCTTTAAGGGATAGACTGCTTAAGCAGGCTTCTCTTGAGTTTGATGGTAAAGATTTTGAGATTGCGAAGTTTATTATAGATAACCTTGATACGACCGGTTTTTTAAAAATTCCTTTTTCAGAAATTGCTTCAGAATTTGGTGTTTCTACTGAACAGGTTGAGAGTGTCAGGAAAAAAATATTGCGATTTGATCCTGTCGGTTGTGCTGCAAAAGATATTATTGAGTGTTTTAAAGTTCAGGCGGAAGAGATTGGTGCTCCTGAAAAATTTGTAAAAGCTATTGAGTATATTGATGAATTAAGGAAAGGAAGCTCCTTTTTTGTGAAAAAAACCGGATTTTCAGAAAAAGAGCTTGAGGAGTTTCTTTCTCTTTTAAGACATTTAGACCCTCAGCCTGGAAGTGATACTGAGACTGTAAGGATAGTGCCAGACCTTTTTGTTGGATTAAGGGATGGTAAGCCAGAAGTAAAGGTTTTAAAAACAAAAATGTTTAATTTCAGGTTAAACACCGCTTATCTTAAAACGGCAGATACTAAAGAACTTAAAAAATATCTTATGGAGAAATATCAGAGGGCTTTAAACCTAAAGAAAGCCATAGACCAGAGAAATCAAACATTAAAATCTATTGGAGAGGTAGTTTTTTCTCACCAGATAGAGTTTCTTAAAAAAGGGGAGAAATACATTAAACCCCTTGGATATAAAGATGTGGCTGAAAAACTTTCTATTCATGAATCAACAGTCAGCAGAGCTGTTAAAGATAAGTTTGTTGAGACACCTTTCGGTGTCTATCCTTTTAAGGTCTTCTTTAAAAGAGCTGTTTCAGGGACAAGTTCTGACAGAATAAAAGAGTTAATAAAAGAGATAATAGAGAGTGAGGATAAAAGGAAGCCATTTAGTGACCTGAAGATTTCTCAGATTTTGAAAGAAAAAGGTGTGAAAGTTGCAAGAAGGACTGTGGCTAAATACAGGGAAGAGATGGGAATACCCGGAGCTTTTGAAAGGAGAGAGAGATGAAATACCTTTTACCCAGGTTGAGGAATGAATATTCAGATAGATGGCAAAAAGTGCTTGATATTGTTGAAAGTGAACCTCTGCCAAATCCTAAAAGAGCATTGATTTTTATTGATAAACTTAAAACAAAACTTGAGCATAAATTTCCCGATTTTTTTCTTGATGAAGCTTTTTTAGTGGATTTAATTTACCTGTTTTCCTATTCTCAATTTTTAGGTGATTTTTTTGTTAAATATCCAGAAGAGATAGAAAAATTAGCTTCCATTTACAGGAAAAAGTTATGCAGAAAGGATTTTCTGTTGTCTTTTCCTGAAAGTATGGATGAAACAAACTTTAAAAAACTTATCAGATTTCATCATCGTCTTCATATGGCAAGGATTGTTCTAAGAGATATAAGGAAGCTGGATTCTCTGCTCTATCTTACAAGGGATGTTACCCTTCTTCATGATGCTATTTTAGATGCTTCTTTAAGGTTTGCAACAGGTGTAATGGAAAAGAGGTATGGAAAACCTGAAGGTAGTGGTTTTTGTATCGTTGATATGGGAAAGGCTGCCGGGTTTGAACTTAACTACTCTTCCGATCTTGATGTTATATATGTTTACTATTCAAGATACGGAAGAACCACTGGCGGGAGCTATGGAAGTCTTGATAACCACGATTATTTTTCTCTTTTTTCAGAATACATAACAAAGCTTATTACAGAAAACACGAAAGAAGGTAAATGTTTTGAGCTTGATTTAAGATTGCGACCTAACGGGACAATGGGGCCTATATGTAACGATATAGAGGCACTGGAAGAATACTATACGGCGGTGGCAAGGCCGTGGGAGAGATTTGCTCTTTTAAAATCAAGACCGTCTGCGGGAGATTTAAAAACAACAGGAATTGAATTTGTAAAGCTTATCACTCCTTTTGTTTATCGTAAATATATAGATTTTACTCTTATAGAGGAGGTTTTGAGATTAAAAGAACTTATAAAAGCCAAGGTTTCCAAAAAGCTTTCAAAGATTGATGTTAAACTCGGTGAAGGCGGAATTAGAGAAATTGAGTTTATTGTTCAAGCGTTTCAGATAATTTTTGGAGGAAAAAATCCCCATATAAGGTCCCGTAACACTCTTATAGCCCTTGAAAAATTACGTCACTGGGGATTCCTTACAGAATCAGAGTATAGGGTGCTGAAAGAGAGTTATCTGTTTTTAAGACGTACCGAACACATGATTCAGATAACAAATTTTCGTCAGACTCAAACTTTTCATCCAGACAGTGAAGAAGCGGAAGAACTTGCAAAGAAACTTGGCTTTGAGACAAAAGAAAAGTTTTTAAGTTATTTAAAAGAAATTATGTCAGCAGTTCATCAAATGTTTGAAAGGTTTTTCCCTACAGAAAAGAAAAAAACACTTTCTTCTCTTACAGTTGAAGATTTGAAAAAGAAAGAATTTTTTGAGCCTGAAGAGATAAAAAGATTTATTGATTATCTTTTTAACGGAAAACTTTTATCTGCAGAAGCACAAAATCGTCTTGATATTATGGGAGAAACATTTATAGACCTTATATTTGAGATGCCAGACTCAAGGGAGTGTATGAAAAATCTCATAACTTTTCTTGAAAAGGAAGAAGGGAAAATCTATTTTCTGTCCTATCTGAAAGAGATAAATACTTTGAAAGTTATTTTGATGCTTCTGTCTATGAAAGAATTTTTCATAAAGAGATTTTTAAAAAATCCTGAAATACTGGAGTATATCTTTGACCCAGAGGGTATAGAACGTGAACGGAGCATAGAAATTATAAGTAAAACTTTTGATTTAATTAAAAATGATAACCTTGCCAAGGATTTGGAAGAGGTCAGAGCGGTTTTAAGATATCTTCTTGGTAGAAGTGATGTTAAAACTTTAAACAGAGAGCTTACAAATGTTGCAGATGTTGTTATAAATAGAGTTTATAAGGATTTAAAGCCTCCTTTTCTTGTTGCTTCTCTTGGAAAGCACGGTAGCAGAGAGATGAATATAGGTTCTGACATAGACATACTTTTTATTTTTTGTGATGAGAAGGATAAAGAGAGCTATATGAATCTTATAGTAGATTTTATAGAAAAACTTAAATGTTTTGATTACGAAGTTGACACAAGGCTCAGACCTTTTGGAGAAAAGGGAGAGCTTGGTTTTACAGTAAATTATATGGAGAGTTATTTTAAAGAATCTGCACGTGTATGGGAAAGGCTTGCTTACACAAGGTTTAGAGTGGTTGCAGGGAATGATGATTTTAAAAAGCTGGTTAACTTAAAAGTGAAAAAGTTTTTGTTTGAAGAAAATCTTGACGAAAAAACTTTAAGAGAGATTTTAAAGATGAGAGAAAGGCTTGAGAAAGAACTTTCCAAAAAATCTAAATTAAAATATAGTGTAGGTGGAATTGTTGATTCTGAATTTATAGCTTATACTTATCAACTTCTGAGGAAAAAGTGGATAGGAAACGTTTATGACGTTCTTCATGAGATTGCCAGGGAAAATGCCCGATTTTCAGAGCTTCCTGAACTTTTTATACATTTGAGAGAAGCTGAAGTGGAAAAACGGTTTTACGGGAAGTTTATCAGTTGTGAAAATAAACTTTCTGATATTATGGAGAAAAACAGAAAGCTTTATCTGGAGTTTTTTGAATGGATAAGACCCTTAGTGAATACAAACGGGAAATAGTTTCATATATTTCTCAAACGTTCCCGAATTTACAGTTTCGGGGAAGTGCAGATATTAAGTTGCTTGAAAGATGGTATTATCTTGGAATTCCTCACACATTTATTTTGAAATATGTTACGGAGATGGAAGATAATCCTCCAAAAAGTTTAAAGGAACTTCAAGAAGTAATAGAGAGAAGATTCAAGGCGGATAAGAAGAAAGAAAAAGAACATTTAAATATGCTTTTTAAAAGCTACTCTTCTCCGCAGGAAAGACTCAGGTATCTTTATGATATTTTGCAGGCTATTCTTATTTCAATATCAGTGGATAACGTTTTAATTCTTGAAAAACTAAAAGAACTTGAAAATTGTGATGTTGAGACTGTAGAAGTTGAACTTGAGAGATTTGAAGAACTTTTTTATAAGTTTTTGTTTGAACATTCCAGGGATAAAGATGAAATTTTGCTTGAAGCTGTTAAAGAACTTGAGCCTTACCGCTTTTACTGGGATGAAAAAATTTATAAAATGACTTTGAAAGCTTTGATAAAAAAATTATTGAAGGAAAGGTATGAAATTCCTGACTTCACAACCGTTATTAGCAGTTGATTATCCGGCTGGAAGAGAAGATATAGTAAAAAAAAGAATTGAAAAACTTGAAAGATATGGCATATCGCTGGAAAAGTTTATTGCCAAAGGTTACAGAGGGACAGTTTTTTCAGGAAAAATGTTTCCTCCCAGTTACTTTTCAACACCTATTAAAGTTGCTGTAAAGTTTGCAAGAAGTGATGTTGATAAAGTAAATTTTCTGCTCAAAGAAGCAGAAATTCTTGAGTATCTTTCCAATAATGATTTTGTTCCTGCTGTTTATTTTTATGATAAAGATTTTCTTGTTATGGAGTTTGTGGATGGAGAGCCTTTTGATAGTAAGACTTTTCTGCACAGGAAAGATTTTAAAGAGATTGTTTCCGTAATTTTAGAAAAATGTTACTTGATGGATGAACTTGGAGTAGAACACACAGAACTTAAAGGCAAGGATCACATAGTTGTTAATAGATTTTCAGTTAAATTTATAGACTTTGAGAGTGCAAAGTTTGCAAAATCTCCGAGGAATCTGTTTCAATTTTTAGGTGCCCACCTTTTTAATTTACCTGATGATGCTTTGGAAAGAAAGGGTATTAATGTTGAAAGAGTAAAGAAAGGTATGAAAACGTATAAGGAAAACAGAGAAAAAGGCTTGAAAGAGGTTTTAGAAGGTCTAAATCTTTAAAGAACTTTAAGATTTTTCCTATTTCATTTTCTTTATCATGTTAAAATTTCTTTTGTTTTAAATCTATAAATATCTTTACTTCATAGGAGGAGGTTTTGATGAAAGTTGCTGTTTTTGGTTTTGGTAACCAGAGTTATTACAGAGATGTTATAAATATGGAAAGCCTACTTGGAGGGGAGCCACCTTTTGGTGGTGCAAGAATGGCTATGGAGTTTGCGCAGGCTGGCTATGAAGTTGTTCTTTCTGACCCACATATATCAACTATTGATGCGTCTCTTATTGAAAAGGTTAAAGCAGCTGGAGTTGAATTGACTACCGATGATGCTGTTGCTGCAAAAGATGCAGAAGTGGCCATTTTATTTACTCCTTTCAGAAGTGGCATTTCAATGAAGATAGCAGAGAGGATAATTCCACATCTTGGGAAGGGTGCTGTAATCTGCACAACATGTACAATGCCGGTTCTTGTTTTTGAAGTGGCAGTTAAAAAGACGCTCTTTATGGAAGATAGAGAAGATATCGGCTTCTCAACAATGCATCCGGCCGCTGTTCCTGGGACCCCTAAGCATAAACATTATTTTATAGCAACAAATGAACTTCTTGAGGATCATATTGTTGAACCTGAGCAGATTGAGAAGTTGAAAAAACTTGCCCAGGATACAGGTAAAACACCCTATCTTATACCGGCTGAGCTTGTGTCAGCTATGGGGGATATGGGAGTTGTTGCTACATCTGCAGCTTTTGCAAGTGCCCTTGAGTACTATGCTGTTTCCAGGAAATATTTGAAAACCACAAAAGAGATGACAGAATTTCAGCTTGCTCAGGCGTTTCAGGTAATGGCAAGTATTATTGCAAAGTATGGCCTTGAAGGTCTTGTAAAATTTATAAATTCTGAAGCTTTGAAAGTTTCTTTAAGTTCTATGCTGTATGATGAGAAAATTCAAAAGGTGGCTTTCTCTTCTATGGAGGCTCTTGAAAATATTAGGGCTATATCTGAAGATTTACCGGAGAAAACAAAAATTTTTACTAAATATGAACCAACCTTTCTATCTGCTCCATCTCCAATGCTTATATCTTACATAGAAGAGCTTGCCGGTGAAGATGTTGCAAAGGGTATTATCAGAGAGGCTTTAAGGAAACTTTACGAAGGAAATAAATCGTAAGAGGGGGAAATTGATATGCCAAGTAAAAGAGAACTACTTGAAGAAGTATTGGCCAATTTAACTGATGCTCTTGGTGCTGATATTTTTGGGGCTCTTGTAGCCACTCCAGATGGTCAGGTTGTTGTATCAGCAATGCTAAAAGGTGGCCTTAGTGCTGAGAAGCTGGCAGCTATGGCTGCTGCAGTTGTTGGAACGTCTGAAAGATTGTCAAAAGTTGTTGAGGCAGGAGAGTTTAATGATGCTCTTATAAGGTGCTCCAGTCAAAACATTTTAACTAAAAGGGCTGGAAGAAGAGCTATTCTTGTTTGTGTTGTTAAATCGGATGCAAATGTTGGTCTTTTAAATATAGAAGTTGAAGACGCGATTGATAGAATAAAGTCAATTCTTGGAGTTTAACTTTTTATGGATTGATGCCGATTTTAAAGGTGGCTTTAAAGCCGCCTTTTCTTTTTGCTTTTAAATAAATGAGGCTGTTTGAAAAATGGCTATGAACTTTAAGAGATCCTTCGGGCTTTGCCCTCAGGATGACTTTCTTCGTCATTCTGAGGCTGCTTTGCAGCCGAAGAATCTCAATACCTTTTAGAAACAAATGAGAACTTTCAAACACTTTCTTTTAATAAATTGCTTTGTAAGGGCTGCTGGATTATAATTCAAGAAAGCAAAAAGGAGGCAGAAATGCTTGATGAACATGTGAAAGAAGCCCTTACTTTTGACGATGTTTTACTTGTTCCCAATTATTCAGAGGTTCTTCCTTCAGAAGTTGATGTTTCCACTCAGCTTACAAAGAAGATCAGACTGAATATCCCTATAATGAGTGCTGCTATGGATACTGTTACAGAGGCTGACCTTGCAATAGCTATTGCAAGGCAGGGTGGTATAGGTATTATTCATAAAAATATGACTATTGAAGAGCAAGCTGAAGAGGTTGATAGGGTAAAACGTTCTGAAAGTGGGATGATAGTTAAACCTGTAACCGTTTCACCTGAACAGACGATAGCTGATGCAGAAAACTTGATGAGAAAGTATAAGATTTCCGGCCTTCCTGTAACAGACGAATCTGGAAGGTTGCTTGGTATCATTACAAACAGGGATATTAGATTTGTGAAGGATTTCTCAATAAAGATTGCTGATGTTATGACGAAAGAGAATCTGAAAGTTGTTCCTGTTGGTACAACCTTGGACCAGGCCAAAGAGATTCTCCAGAAACATAAAATAGAGAAACTTCCCGTGGTTGACGATAAAGGATATTTAAAAGGGCTTATAACCATTAAAGATATTGAGAAAAAAGAAAAATATCCTCTTGCAAGTAAAGACAACCTTGGAAGGCTTATGGTAGGAGCTGCTGTAGGTGTTGGGCCAGATGCTATTGAAAGGGTTAAGGCACTTGTAGAAGCTGGCGTTGATGTTATTGTTGTTGATACAGCTCACGGCCACTCAAGGAAGGTTCTTGAAACTGTTGAAAGACTAAAAGTTGAATTTCCAGAACTTGATGTTATTGCCGGCAATGTTGCTACTGCTGAAGCTACAGAAGCATTGATAAAAGCGGGAGCTGATGCTGTTAAAGTAGGAATAGGTCCAGGTTCTATATGCACAACGAGAGTTGTTGCCGGAGTTGGTGTTCCACAGCTTACAGCTGTTGCTGAATGTGTAAAAGTTGCTGATAAGTATAATATCTCCATTATTGCTGATGGTGGTATTAAGTTTTCTGGAGATATTGCAAAGGCTATAGGAGCTGGGGCAAGAGTGATAATGATTGGCAGTCTTTTTGCAGGAACAAAAGAGAGTCCTGGAGAGTTAATTCTTTATCAGGGTAGAAGTTATAAGGTATACAGAGGAATGGGTTCTCTTGGAGCGATGAAGAAAGGAAGTAAAGATAGATATTTCCAGTCTGAAGTTGAAGAGAAAAAGCTTGTTCCTGAAGGTATAGAGGGAATGGTTCCATATAGAGGTCCTCTTGCAGATACTATACATCAGCTTATAGGTGGATTAAAAGCTGGTATGGGTTACTGTGGTGCAGCTAATATTGAGGAGATGAGAAAGAAAGCAAGATTTGTAAAAATCACCTCTGCAGGCTTAAAAGAGTCTCACGTTCACGATGTTATCATTACTAAAGAAGCTCCAAACTACTGGATAGAGCGATAACTGTTTTGTCAGGAGGCATACGCCTCCTGATTTAAAGATCTTTCAAAATCCCCTCCAGAATTTTTCAAAAATTAACACTTTCTCTTCTTGTAGATAATATATTATTAGCATACCCATAATCTATTTTTACTATTCAAGGATTAGCAATGAAAGTAGTTTCCAGAATAGATGGAAGAGTCAGGATAAAGTTTGACAATATATATGAGCAGAGAAGCTTTGTTGAAAATATTTCAAAAATTCCAGGTGTGATAAATATAGAAACAGGAAAAGCTTTAAGTGCACTTGTTATTTATAAATCTGGTTCTCCTGCTGATTTTGTTCTACGGAATTTAAGAGAAACAGAAGAAGTGGTAAGGGCCGGGAGAGAAGAGATTTATCACTATGGAAATGCTGTTTTAACCCATCCTGCGGCTAAAGCTTTATGGACAGTTATGTGGCTTGGGTTTAGACGAGGAATTGTCACTTTTGCAGCGTGCAGTTTGATTCTTAACAGATATATAAAAGCTGCATTTGAAAAATAAAGAGAGGAGGAGAAGTTATGAAAATTTTGGGAGTTGGTGCTGCGGTTGGAGAGTGCATTTCTAAAAACTACTTTTTAGCAGGTCTTGGAACCGTTGCAGGAGTGGTTATTCTCGGAAGACTTCTAAAAGAAGCAAAGCCTTTGCTTGTTGGTGTAACAAAGGAAGCTATCGCTTTTCAGCAGTGGCTTAGTTCAAATATTGCTGAAGGGCAGGAAACGTGGGAGGATATTCTTGCCGAGGCAAGACATCAATATAAGCTTGAGATAGAAAAAAAACTTGAAATTATTCAAAAACAGCAGGAAGTTCTTGAAAAGCTTAAAGCAAGTCTTTAATAAAAACAAACATCAGGAGGTGTGAAAATGAGCATTTTAAATACAGCAGGGAAAGTTGTTTGTTCTGGACCATTTTCTTTCTTTTTAGGTGTAAGTGCAGGCTTAATCGGGCTTTATATGGTGAGCAGAATTGAGGAGCAGAGAAATCTTGAAAAGATGCAAAAGGAGATAGAAGCTGCAGTTAAAGCACTTGAAGCTCAAAAGAAGGCGGCTGAAGCTACTTCAACAAAATAAACATTGAAAAGGTGAAACTATGAGTCTCCCATATAAGATAGTTAGTTTCATGGAAGGCAGGGTTCAGGTTAAGAGTGATTTTTTTAAGTATATATGTGTGTCTGAAGCTGGAATAGAGAGCTATATAAAATCTCACTTTTCCGGTGTTATTTCTGTAAAAGTAAGCAAAAAAACGGGCAGGGTAACTGTTGAGTATGACCCTGCTTCCTTTGATGTTAAAGAGTTTTTCTCTTTTCTTGCTTCCATTACTTCTGAGACAGTTCTTGATATGCTTTCTCAGTGGGATAAAGAGAACGGAAATGAGCAAAAAGAGGAAGAAACAGGTGAAGCAAAAAGAAGGTTTATTTTAAACTCACTTGCAATGGGTTTTGGAATTTCAAAGATTTTGCCTGTAAATGCTCTTTCAGCTCTTACACTTGCGCTTGCAATGCCAGTTTTTAAGAAAGCGTATAATTCATTAAAGCAAAAGAAAATAGATGTCTATTTCCTTGATTCTTCAGCAATAGCAATCCTTGCATTAAGAGGAACTCCCATTTCTTCTCTTCTCATGGTGTGGTTGCTTTCCCTTGGTGATTATATAGAAGAAATGACTCAAGGTTCTGCCCATAAGGCTATTCGTGAACTTCTTGATTATAAAAACGAGGAAGCCTGGCTTGTCAAAAACGGTAGTGTTGAGAGGGTTTCGGTAGAGCTTTTAGAAAAAGGGGATAAAGTAGTTGTTTACACTGGAGAGAAAATTACTGTTGATGGTGTTGTTTATGACGGTGAAGGACTTGTAAATCAGGCTTCATTAACGGGAGAATCCAATCCGGTTCTTAAGAAAAAAGGAGATAAAGTTTATGCTGGCACCTATCTTGAGGATGGAAAGCTTTATGTAATAGCTGAGAAGGTTGGAGATGAAACGGCTCTTGCAAAAATAGTTAAAATCATAGAGGAAAGTGCTGCTGAACAGTTGCAGCTTCAGGAGAAAGCAGAGGAGCTTGCCAATAAAGCTGTTATACCAACGCTTGCTCTTGCATCTTACGCTGCTTTAACCGGGAACCTTGAAAGGGCAACAGCCACTTTGATAGTTGATTATCATACAGGTATTCATGTTTCAACTCCTGTTGCGGTTATGTCTCACATGGCATATGCGGCAAAAAAAGGAATTCTCTTTAAAAGTGGTAGATACCTTGAGATAATGCACAAAGTTGATACGGTAGTTTTTGATAAAACAGGAACTCTAACAATAGGTCATCCTACAATTACAGAAGTTGTTCCATTAAAGGTTTCTGAAGAAGAAGTTATTCAAATAGCTGCCACTCTTGAGCAGAGATTGACCCATCCTGTTGCTAAAGCGGTTGTGGCTTATGCTAAGGAAAGGAACATTGAACTTTTAAAGAGAGAAGATTCTCAGTATTATATGGGACTTGGGGTAGAAGCTAAGATTAATGGTGTTACATATTACATAGGAAGTTCAAAATTTATGGAACATAAGGGAATAAAAATTCCCCAACGTATAATGAAGTTTAGAGAGGAGATGCACAAAAAAGGAGAATCGGTCCTCTATCTGGTGAGAGGTAAAGTGATAATAGGTCTTATTGGATTTACCGATCCTCCAAGGAAGGAGTCAAAATTTATTGTTGAAACTCTACATAGCCTTGGTAGAGAAGTTATTCTTTGCACAGGGGATAACGAAGGGGCTGCAGCTTTGATAGCTCAGAAACTGGGTATTAAGAAGTATTATGCCAGGGCTTTTCCTGATGAGAAAGCAAGAATAATTAAAGAGTTGAAAAAGCAGGGCAAAGTTGTAGCGTTTCTTGGGGATGGAGTTAACGATTCTCCTGCTCTTTCGGTTGCTGATGTTGGCATTTCAATCCGTAGCGGTGCTGATATAGCTATAGAAGTTGCAGATGTGGTTATTAATGAAAGTTTATGTAATCTCGTTGAGGCTTTTGAGATTTCTGACCTTGCGATGAGAAATATAGAGGAAAACTACAAAATAAATACCATAGCAAATACGCTTGGTCTTGTAGGTTCTTTCTTTGGTTTTATAAATCCTGTTGTTGCAACTCTTATAAATAATGGGACTACTATTCTCATAGGTTTAAATGCTTTAAAACCTATGTGGAAGAAAAAGTTCAGAGAGATAGAAAAGATAGAGCAGCAGTGTGAAATGTTTGCTTATTAAACCGTATAAAAGGGGGAAACTATGGTGAAGAAAAAAGATGTAACAGAGAAAGACATAGAAAAAACACTTGAAGAGGTAAAGAAAGAGCTTGAAGAGTTAAGAGAAAAGCTTGGCATGACCGATGATGGGAGTATAGTAAAACTTCCTGTTGAAGCGGCTAAAAAGATAACAGATAAGGCTGGCGAGATTGTAAAGTCTGCTACAGAGATAGCGGAAAAAGCTCTTAATGTGATAAAGGCATCTGCTACCGGTGCTGTTGAGGGGGCTAAAGCGGCACTTAAGGAAGATTCTGAAGAGTGCAGGAAGGAAGATAATTCTGAAGAAAATAACAAATGAAGATGAGAAAATGGGAAAGGTTATTCCTTTCCCTCTTTTGAGGTAAATTATGGGTTCAGGTAAAGTTTTTATAAGGACAAGAAGTGGAAGGTATCTTTTGCTTGAACATATTATAGGTTTTGATGTAGTATCTCAAAAAGTTGAGATAGATGGGAAAAGAGTTCTTGTGTTTGAAGTAATAGCATATCTTCCAGGCAATCTCCTTCCGGCTGTTCTTGGTATCTATTACAATGAGAAAGATGCCTATGAATGGCTTAATTATCTTGTGGGACAGATTTTGAAAACAGAAAAAGGGATTGTTTTTATTCCTACGGAGATTTAAAGATGTATTCTGAGGTTTATAAAATAGTTGAAAATCTAAATGAAAAGCATAAAAACGATTTTTCTTCTATAGAAAATCCTGTTCTTATAGAGGTTAAATTTCCAGATGGTGCAGTTAAAACTTTTGAAGTGGGAAAAAGGGGAATAGTTGAAGTTGATGGTGGACAGAAAATAGAGGATAAAATAGTTATATCATCCAGAGACCTTATAAGAGTGGAGAGGAACAGAAAGCTTATTCTTCCCTACTTAATGTCTGGAAAAATAAAATTAAGGGGGAATGTAAAGAGGCTTATGTCGGTTATTCAGGATATTCTTTAAAGTTTATTTCTTTACACATTCTTAACAAATTTGCCATTATACTTGTCAAAATACGATAAGGTTTTTCAGGAGGAGTATAATGGCTAACAGAGCTGTAGAGTTTTCAAAAATAGAAAAAGAACTTGAGATGTTAAAAAGAAAATATTCCAGCTTTATAGAAGAGAAAGAAAGAAAAAGAAGGAAGATGAGAGATGTTCACTTTTCAGAAGGGGACAGGGAAGTTTTAATTCAGTCAATAGTTATAGGCGGTTTGATTGAGAATATGATAAGCCACTTTGTTGCAAAGGTTTTTTGATAAATTTCTTTTACATTGCCTGCTGGTAATTTCTTTATAAAAGTGTAAAATTTGTCAAAAACTTTAGGAGGACTGTTATGGATGTGAAGAAAATTCCAGCAGGGAAAAATGTTCCAGAAGATATCTATGCGGTTATAGAAATTCCGCAGGGTTCAAACATCAAATATGAAGTTGATAAAGATAGTGGTGCTATTTTTGTTGACAGATTTTTATTCACTCCGATGTTTTACCCTGCAAACTATGGATTTGTTCCAAATACACTTGCAGATGATGGTGACCCTATAGATGTTCTTGTTATTTCAAGAGCTCCTGTTGTTCCAGGTTCTGTAATAAGATGCAGGCCTATCGGTGTTCTTATAATGGAAGATGAAAGCGGTCAGGATGAGAAAATCCTTGCTGTGCCAGTAGATAAACTTGACTTAAAATACAAAAATGTTAGAGAAATAACTGACCTTCCAGAAGCTGTATTAAACGAGATTAAACACTTTTTTGAACATTACAAAGACCTTGAACCTGGTAAATGGGTTAAGCTAAAGGAATATAAAGGTTCTGAAGAAGCTAAAGCTCTTATTATGAAAGCTGTTGAAAACTGTAAATAATCTCTCCCGCCGTCTGGCGGGTCTTTCATTCTATCTGTATCTGTTTTTATAAAAATCTTTTCAAATTTCTTCCCAAATTAAGGAAAAATTTATAATTTATACGTTATAGTTATATTTGAACAAATTTTCATAACTTCTTTAAGGAGGAAAGTAACTGATGGTAAATAAATACGTTGAAGAACTTGATGAGCTAAAAAGGGATTTTATTGAAATTTCTGACATGGCAAGAAGAATCATCTCTGAAGCTATGGAGGCTCTTATAGATAGGGATTCTGATAAGGCAAGGGCAACTTACGAGTATGACAAGCTTATAGATTTAAAAGAGCTTGAAATTGAAGAAAAATGTGTGAGAATTTTTGCTCTTTATCAGCCTGAAGCTTCTGATTTAAGGTTTGTTGTTTCTATTTTAAAAAGCATTGCAGACCTTGAGAGAGTGGGAGACCTTGCAAGAGATATATGTGAAATTGCTATTTATCTTTCTGAATATCCTCCGATAAAACCTTATGTTGACCTGCCCAGAATGGCTATTATTGTGAAAGAGATGTTAAAAGATGCTATTCTTTCTATTTTAAAAGGTGATATAGAGATGGCAAAAGAGGTTATTGAAAAGGATGATATTGTTGATAGTTTTTACGATAGAATAACTGATGAGCTTATAGAAGTGGTTGAAAATGACCCTAAGACAGCACATATAGCTGTAAGACTTATCCTTGTTACCCGTTCTCTTGAAAGGGTTGGAGACCATGCTACAAATATAGCTGAATATGCTGTTTATATGAAAACAGGAGAGATTATTAAACATCAGAAAGCTTTAAGATGGCTTAGAGAGCAGGAGGAGAAGAAGAATGACAGAGAGTGACCGGTTAAAGAAAACACCGTTGAAACCGTTTTTCTTTATACCGGTTTTCTTCTTGATAATTATACTTCTGGTAAATTCGTTTATAACGATAGATGCCGGGGAAGTGGGGGTAAGGCTTCGTCTTGGTAAGATAGATAAAGAGGAGCTTTATCCTGGCTTTCATTTTATAATTCCTGCTGTGGATAAAGTTGTTATCTTCTCAACCAGAGTTGAGAAGATAGATATGACTCAAGCTCATAGAAATCCCATATCTGCTTTAAGTATGGAAGGATTACCTGCTGTTCTTGATGTTACCATTCTTTACAGAATTGTTCCTTCAAAAGCTGATGAGATATATAAAAATTTTGGAACAGATTACGCTCAAAAGCTAATTGTACCGATTGCGAGAGAATCTGTAAGGAATATCGTTGCTCAGTATAAGATTGAAGATCTTTACTCTTCTAAAAGGGCAGAACTTCAAAAACGTATATTTGATGAGATAAGAACAAGGCTTGAAGGGGATAATATTAAAGTTACCGATGTTCTTCTGAGAAATGTGAAGCTTCCTGCTAAAGTGGTTGAGAAGATAGAGGAGAAACTTCGTGCAAAAGAGGAAGCAGAAAAGATGAAATTTGTTATCCAGAAAGAGAAGCTTGAGGCTGAAAGAAAAATTACAGAGGCTAAAGGTATTGCTGAATCAAATAAAATAATAGCCGATTCTCTTTCTAACTCCTATTTGCAGTGGTATTATCTGCAAACTATTAAATCACTTGCTAATGGACCAAACAACACATTTATAATAACGCCTTACGATAAAAATCTTGTTCCGCTTCTTAACCTTAATAAAAAATGATAGAAATTGCCAATCCTTTTATATTTTTTAAATACGGCATTTTTCAGAAGGCAATTGTTGCTTCCCTGCTTTCAGGAATTTTGTGTTCTATTGTAGGTGTTTATGTTTACTTGAGAAAGATGACATTTATTGGTGCTGGTCTGGCTCATATAGCTTTTGCAGGTATCTCTTTTGGATTGCTTGTTGGCTATTTTCCGATGCTGTGGGGGTTTATTTTTACTTTATTGGCGGCGATTATGGTTTGGTTTTTCAGTTATAGAGGAAAACTTACAGCTGATTCAACTGTTGGAATTCTGTTTGCTACAAGTATGGGACTTGCTGTTTTCCTTCTCAGTATTTCTGGAAAGTATCGTGCTGAAGCTTTATCTTATCTTTTTGGAAGTCCTTTAACAGTAAACTGTATTGATATAGTTTTTCTTTTTCTTACCTGTGTTCTGCTTTTAATACTTGTAGTTTACTACTACAGAGATATTTATTTGACTATTTTTAGTGAAGAGATTGCTAAGGCTTCCGGCATTTCAACGGAAAAAATCACTTTTGTAGCGACATTTTTTATTTCTGTAGCTGTAGTAAGTGCAATGAAAGCTGTTGGTGCTCTGCTTGTTTTTTCTCTTATTGTTGTGCCGCCGGCAGCTGCGTATGAGATAGCTGAAAGTTTTACTGGAATGATACTTTTTTCGGTTTTATTTGCTTCTTTTTCTGTTGTTTTAGGGTTGTTCTTTTCTTTCTTTTTTAATGTTCCTTCTGGGTCAATGATTACTTTTGTAGCTTTTGCAGTATTTGTGTTATCATATATAAAAAAATGGAGAAGCTTATGAAAAGAAGATTGAAAGTTCTTGTTGCAGGAGCTTTTGACTCTGGAAAGACGACGTTTGTTAAAACTTCCAATTCTGAAGGCTATGATGGAGTTGAAGTTTCCAATTTTGATGTAGAGGAGTTGAAAGAGATAGAAGGCACCACAACAGTTGGGCTTGATATTTCCAATGTAAAAATTGGAGATAAAGAGTTTCTCCTTGTAGGACTTCCAGGTCAGAAGCGGTTCTCTTTTCTGTGGGATACCCTTGGTAGCGATTTTGATGCAATAATAATTCTCCATTCTGCCGAACATCCTGTTGAAGAGACAAAGTTTTATATAGACTTCTTTTCAAAGACTTCAGCATGGGAAAAGGCAAAGAAATTGATAGTGCTTACAAAAACAGATCTTTATCCAGATTTTGATAAACAAAAACTTGCATCTTTTGGTATTCCCGTTCTATCTTGTGACCCAAGGAATAAAGAGGAGGTTCAGGGAGTGCTTCAGTTTCTGTATCAGATTGCACTCCCCCGTTAATTTAAAGATTTATCCAAGCCATTTAGCTACATCTTTTGCGAAATAGGTAAGGATAAGGTCAGCTCCAGCTCTTTTCATTGATAGTAAAGTTTCCATAACAAGTTTTCTTTCATCTATCCAGCCGTTTAAAGCAGCAGCCTTAATCATTGAGTATTCACCACTTACATTATATGCTGCTGTTGGATATTTAAATGTATCTTTAACAGCTTTTATGACATCCATATAGGAAAGGGCAGGTTTAACCATTACTATGTCGGCTCCCTCTTCTATATCAAGGGCAACTTCTCTTAACGCTTCATTTATGTTTGCAGGATCCATCTGATAACTTCTTCTGTCTCCAAAACTTGGAGTTGATTCAGCGGCATCGCGGAAAGGTCCGTAATAGGCTGAGGCGTATTTTGCTGCGTAAGACATTATCGGAATTTCTGTAAAACCTGCTCTGTCAAGTCCTTCTCTTATAGCTTTTATCATTCCATCCATCATTCCAGATGGTGCAACCATATCAGCACCTGCTTTTGCATGGGAAACAACCTGTTTTTTGAGAAGTTCAAGTGTTTTATCATTGTCAACATCGCAATAGCCATTTTCACATTTAAGATATCCGCAGTGACCGTGGGAAGTGTATTCGCAAAAGCAAACGTCCGTAATAATATACATCTCAGGAACTGCATCTTTAATCGCTTTTATACTTCTTTGTATTATTCCGTCATCTGAAAAACTGTCGCTACCAAGTTCGTCTTTCTCTTCTGGAATTCCAAACAAAATAATGCCTGGAATGCCAAGTTCTTTAATCTCTTTGACCTCTTCAACTATTTTATCAATGGAATATCTGTATTGTCCTGGCATCGAACTTATCTCTTCCTTTATCCCTTCTCCTTCAACGATAAAAAGAGGATAGATAAGGTCGTCAACTGTTAAAACAGTTTCTCTTACCATTCTTCTTATGTTTTCATTTTTTCTTAATCTTCTTGGTCTTAACTGAGGAAATTTTCCTGTAATCATTATGCCTCCAGCAACTTTAGGTTTTTTATTATTGTGTTTACTATTCCGTTTAAAGTAAATTCATCGGGAATTTTCCACACTTTATACCCTTTTTTTTCTACTGCCTTTGCTGTGACTTCACCTATCGGGATTATTTTTCCTTCTTTTAAAGCTTTTTCTCCTGTAGATTGAGAAAGTTTCAAAAAGCTTTTAAATGTTGATGGACTTGTAAACACAAATACATCTATTTTTTCTTTTAGAGTTTTTAAAAGTTCGTCTTTCATCTCTTTGTTGATAATAGTTTCATATACAATAATTTCTTTTACATCTGCTCCATTTTCCTCAAGAAATTCCTTTAGGACTTTACGGGCTATTTTGGGTCTTACTATTAGAAACTTTTTTCCTTTGACATTTTTGCTGGAAAAAAAGGATATGAGGCCTTCTCCGCTGAACTTTTTAGGTGTTTCAGAAGGTATTCCTACTTCTTTTAGCTTTTCAGCAGTGCTTTTCCCCACAGCTATAACGTTGCATTTGGCAATTTTGGATGGAGGAACTCTGGATAAGAAGTGCTTTACACCGTTTTTACTTGAAAAGATAACATAGTCAAATGATGAAAAGTCTATATTTGTATTAAAATCTACAGGAACTGTTTTAATAAGAGGTATTTCAACACAAGTAATGGCTTTTTTCTGTAGATTTCTTTTCAAATTTTCAGGTAAGAAAGAGGGAAAGAAAACCCTCATTACTGCTCCGTTTTAAGATTTTCAAGGATTTCTCTTCCGCCTCTTTCAAGAAGTCTTTCTGCTATTTCTTTTCCTATTTTTTCAGGGTTTTCGTGGGGATAAAGACCACTTTCCTTCAAAAAGAGTGTTCCGTCAAGAGATGAAATAAAAGCTGTAATATATATTCCGTTTTCTTTTACCTGAGCGTAGCAACCCATTGGAACCTGACAACCACCTTCAACAGTTTTAAGGAATGAGCGTTCAACTTTTGCTGCTATTTCGCTTTTTTCATCGTTGATAACTTTTCTTACAATTTCTTCAATTTCTTTATCGTTTTCTCTTCCTTCTATTCCCAGTATTCCCTGTGAAACAGATGGAATCATTATATCAGGAGAGAGTATTTCGTCTATCTCTTCCTCAAAACCGAGTCTTTTCACTCCTGCAGCAGCAAGGATTATTGCATCATACTGTCCCTCTTTCAATTTTCTTATACGGGTATCAACGTTACCCCTTAAATCTTCTATCTGAAGGTCAGGTCTTAATTTTTTAAGCTGAGCCTTTCTCCTTAAAGAACTTGTTCCAACTTTTGCGTTTTCAGGAAGTGTATTTAAGGTATATTTTCCACTTGAAAGAAAAGCGTCCCTTGGGTCTTCCCGATGGGAGTATGCTATCAGTTTAAGACCTTCTGGCAGGATACTTGGAACATCTTTAAGGCTGTGAACAGCTATATCAACCTCACCTTTAATCATCGCTTCTTCTATCTCTTTTGTGAACAAACCTTTATCGCCTATTTTTGCAAGCGGTGCGTCAAGGATTTTATCTCCTTTAGTAACTATTTTTACAAGTTCAACCTTTATTTCTGGAAATGCTTTTTCTATCTGGTTTTTGACCCATTCAGATTGCCATAATGCAAGTTTACTTTTTCTTGTTCCTATTTTTATTATCAATTTTTCCTCCTATTTAATCTTTTGAAAGTCCGAATATCTCTTTGAATACCTGAATATACGTTTTTTCTTCAGGGGCTTTTTGACGAAATGTTGTTATAGGGGTATGGAGCAGTTTATTTATTATTATCTGGGTAAGGTATTCTACCTGTGCTTTCTCTTCATCTGTAAGGTTCAATTTTGAAAGTCTTTTTTCAAGTTCCTGTTTTCTTATTTGTTCTGCTTTCTGTTTAAGCTCCACTATAAGAGGTGCAACTTCATACTCTTTTAGCCAGTGAACAAACCGTTTTACGCATCCTTCAATAATCTCTTCAGCTTCTTTTGCCGCTCTTTTTCTCTCTTCAAGGTTTGCTTCAACAACTTCTTTTAGATTGTCAATGTCAAAAAGATAAACATTATCTATTTTATCTATTTCAGGGTCTATATCCCTTGGAACAGCAATATCTATAAGAAATAGTGGACGGCTGCTACGGTCTTTCATGATTGTATTTATTAAATCGTAGGTAAGAACATACTCTGGAGCTCCTGTCGAGCTTATTACAATGTCAGATTTCTTTATCACTTTTTCAAGTTCATTGAGACTGAATGCTTTCCCTCCAAACTCTTTAGCAAGTTTCTCCGCTCTTTCAAGAGTTCTGTTTACAACAAAAACATTATTTACTCCAGAATTTATCAGATGCTTAACAGCAAGTTCTGCCATTTCTCCTGCACCGATTATTGCTACATTTTTATCGTAGAGCTGGCAGAAGATTTTTTTTGCCAATTCAACGGCTGCAAAACTGATGGAAACAGCGTTTTTTGCTATTGCTGTTTCAGTTCTTACTTTTTTTGATACTTTCAGGGCTGTTTCACAGAATCTGTTGATTACAACTCCTGCAGTTCCAAGTTCTTTGGCTTTTGAAAATGCCGTTTTAAACTGAGATATTATCTGCGGTTCTCCTATAACCATTGAGTCAAGGCTTGAAGCAACTCTGAAACCGTGGCGTACTGCATCTTCTTGTGTTTTGAAATAAAGAAATCTGTTTATCTCTTCAATGGATATGTTTCCAAGATTGGAAAGGAATGGTTTTATATCTTTAAATGGAACATCTTCACGTGTAACAAAGTAAAATTCAACCCTGTTGCAGGTTGAAAGAATCATACATTCATCTATTTGAGGAAGTGCATTTAAAGATAGTATGGCTTCTTCCAGTCTGCCATCCTTCAATGCAAATCTTTCCCTTATTTCAACCGGGGCGGTTTTATGGTTCATTCCTGCAACGCAAAGTTTAATCTCTTTCATCCACAAACCTCAATTTATAATTAAAAAGAGTGTACTCCTTTAAACGCAATGTTAACTCCAATAAAGTTTATCATAACAAGCGCTGTTCCACCAATTGAAAGATAACACAGTTTTTTACCGTTCCATTTTCCTGTAACATAAAGATGAAGTATGGCAGCGTATATAAACCATGTTATAAGGGTTAAAACCTGTTTCGGGTCCCAGCTCCAGTAAGTTCCAAACAGCTTTGCTGACCAGATTGCACCGGTAAACATGGATATAGTGATAAACATAAATCCAAAAGATATACTGCTGTAAATAATATTTTCAAGTAGTTTTAGAGATGGTATTTTATGATAAAAGACGGAAAATTTCTTCTTTTTAAGCTGTCTTTCAAGGATTATATAAAGGATGGATACGATTGTTGAAAACATAAAGGCAGCATAACCGGTAAGGGCACTGAAAATGTGTATGGTTCCTATTATACCTATCGGAAACATATCTTTTGGGATACCTTTACTGAACGTTGCTATTCCGGCAAAAAGGGCTGCCCAGGGAGTTAAAAATGCTCCAGATATATGAAGTTTATATTTTGTTGAAAAGTATAAGAAAACGGAAATTGTTGAAATTGAGAGTAAAGCAAAAACTCCTTTAGGTGTGAAAAGCACGGCAGTTCCTTTGGTATAGATAAGAGCTGTTAAAAACAGAAGATTTGTTAAAAATCCTATTCTGCTTGCATAGAGCCCAACAGTTGCTATTTTGTCTTTTTTTGTAATAAGAAAAAGAAGGTAGTGAAGTGTTGATAGAAGGTAAAGAATAAGTGTTGTAAAACCGAAACTATTTACCGTCATAGGGCTTCCTTAAAATATAGATGTTTTGATTTTCTATATTCTGGATAAAATTTTGCAAGTAGCTTTACTAACTCTTCAAGTTCAATCTGTCCTGGTGCAACAGCCTTCCCTATAAAGGTATATGTAAGTAAAGATCCAAAAATAAACCCATCAACTCTGGATATTGAACCTTTCTCTCCCATAAGCATGAATATTTTAGGAAAAGAGATTTTGTTCATCAAGCTGGATACGTTTGTAACATCACTGTAACTGTTTGCTTTGAATGCACATTTAACAATATCAGCTTTAAGATTCCTTGCTTTTTCAAATATATCCTGTATGGATTTTTCATCTGGAGTTTTCTCAAAATCGTGATAGGAAATGATAACTTTTTTCCCGTTTGCTTTTGCAAAAGTGATGGTGCGTTTTAAAATAGCTTCAGCTCTTAACTCTATATCTATTGCAGCAACAGCTGGATGAGAAATGATATTGTGAAATACAGCAAACCTCTCTTCTTCATCTTTTTTGAACTTTCCACCTTCCCAGATGGGTCTTACTGTTGCAATACAGAAAAATCCAAAATCTGCGATTGTATCAAGAAATCTTTTAACAGACTTTTTTGATACAGTTTCAAGAAGATCAACTCTTGCTTCTATAAGGTCTGCTTTCAGCTCTCGCGCTTTGAAAAGCTTATCTTTTAAATTGACTCCATCTATTGCAACAATTACTCTTGGTATTTTTCCAAGCTCTACCGTTCCTAAAAACATTGTTTCACCTGTGCCTGTATATTTTTACTTCTACATCTTGAACAGTTATAAGTCCTTCTTCCACTATTTCGTCAAGTATATTAATAAACTTTTCTATTTTTTCTTCAAGGTCAACTATTTCTATTATAAGAGGGATATTAATGGATAGAGATAACAGATTGATGGTGTGTATTTTTGAATGAGAGCCTATGCCAGCTACAGCTTTTAGAACTGTAGCACCTGCAATTCCGCTTTCCTTTGCTTTACTAAGTATAACTTTCCACAACGGTTTTCCGTTGTATTTATCTTCACTGTCTATATATATTTTGAGCAGTTTCTCTTTTTTCACTGTTCTCTCCTAATATTCTCTTGTAACTCTCAATACTTCTTCAGGTGTTGTATAGCCTTTCGCTATTTTTATTCTACCTATATCCCTTAGTGTCCTCATACCTTCAAGTTTGGCTATCTGTCTTATATCGTCGCTTGTTTTACCTTTAAGTATTGCATCTCTAACTTTGTGTGTCATTTCAAGAACTTCATAAAGCCCCACTCTGCCTTTATACCCACTGCCGTTGCAGTACTCACATCCTTTTCCTTTATAGGTTTTAACTGACATCGCTTCTTCTTTGGAGAATCCAACTTCCATAAGAACTTCTAAAGGGTACTTATAAGGTTCCTTGCAATGTGAACATATTTTTCTTGCAAGTCTTTGGGCTATAACAATCAAGACGGATGAAGAAACAAGGAACGACTCTATTCCCATATCAATAAGCCTTGTAACGGTACTTGGAGCATCGTTTGTGTGAAGGGTGGAAAATACAAGGTGACCTGTAAGAGCTGACTCTATTGCTATCTGGGCAGTTTCTTTATCCCTTATCTCACCGACCATGATAATGTCCGGGTCCTGTCTTAAAAACGCTCTTAGCACCCTTGCAAAGTCAAGTCCTATTTCATGTTTTATCTGAACCTGGTTAATCCCGTAAAGGTTATATTCTACAGGATCTTCTGCAGTCATTATATTTACTTCAGGGGTATTAACGGTAAGTAGAGAAGAGTATAGAGTGGTTGTTTTACCTGAACCTGTTGGTCCGGTAACAAGCACCATACCGTAAGGTGCCTTTATCGCTTTTAAAAGTAGTTTATATTCTCTATCTTCAAGTCCGAGTTTTGAAAGGTCAAGCTGTAAGTTCCCTTTATCCAGAATTCTTAAAACTATCTTTTCACCGAAAATCGTTGGAAGAGTAGATACCCTGAAATCTATTTTTCTACCTTTATATTTAACTGACATTCTTCCGTCTTGAGGAAGGCGTTTTTCTGCTATGTCAAGATTACTTAAAACTTTAAATCTGGCTGCTACTGCATCTTTAATTTCGGGAGAGTATTTCCCTACAATGTGGAGCACTCCATCTATTCTGTATCTTATTCTCAGCTCTTTTTCAAAAGGTTCTATATGAATATCACTTGCTCCTCTTTTAAGAGCTTCAAGAACAATTGCGTTAACAAGTTTTACTATAGGCGCTTGAGTTGCAAGTTGTTTTAGATTATCAAGAGAGACAACTGTTTCTTTTGAAGGAGTTTCCTCTTCAAGTTCTTCTGCTTCAGCAGTTTCTTTTTCACTTAACAATTCCTGTTTTAGTTTTGAGAAAAAATCCTCTTCTATCTTTCCGTAAACTTCTTCAAGTTTCTGTTTTATTCTGAAAGGAAGAGCTACAAACGGTTCTATTTTGAAGCCTGTTGAGAATCTGAGTTTTTCTATTGTCTGTAGGTCTGAAGGGTCAGCCATTGCAAGTTTTAAGTTTGGTCCTATTCTTCCGATTGGAAGAATCATATTTTTTTCGGCGGTACTTTGAGGTATTAGTTTAATCACGTCTTCACTGGGTTTTATTTCCCTAAGATCTACGAAAGGAACGTTGTAAACTTGAGAAAGCATTTCAAGAAGTTCTGTTTCATCTATAAGTTTGTTTTTTATAAGCTGTTCAAAGAAATCCCCTTCAGATGTTTTTAATTTTTGGATAGTTTCCTTTGGAATACCACTTGCTATCAATCTTTTTTCTATTTGCTCTATTAAATTTTTATCCATAATAGGAATACTCCTTAAAGAGCCTTTTATCTACTTTCGGATACTTCTCTCAACTTGTGGAGAAGATCCGCAGGGCTTTTAATGGGAAATTCTATCATATCTATTAACTCTTCAGCATCTCTTCCTTTTACAGAAATTCCTTTTAATCTTTGTTTTAGTAGTTCCTTTTCATTTTCATAAATGGGAAAGTCAATACCTTTTATAGATGTAAGAACTTCTACAGGCCATACTACATCAAAAAGCTGGGAAAGATAAGTTTTACATACTGCATTAACAAAAGAGATGTTGTCTCTCCCTTCTTTTACTTCTCTGTATGCTAATTTTGCAAGACCTCCTGCAGTATGCACTTTTATCTCTTTACTTTCCAGTTCTCCTTCAAGTTTTTTTAGTACAAGTTCAGGATCTGCTGCAAGCATATTTCTTACTGTTTGTTTTGTTATACCTATAAATTCTGCAATCTCATCTTCTGTTTTCATTCCCTCTTCTTTAAGAACCACTGCATAGCAGGCTTCCATTAAGCTTGGAACCCACGTAAGATTTCTATATTCAAACAGTTTCCTTGGCCCTCCAATGATTTCAAGAGCTTTTAGAAATACTCTGAGTGCAATAGTATCGTAGTCTTTCTCTTGAGGTTTCACTTCTATTACCATCTTTTTCCTCCCGGGTTGATATTTTGGCTGTTTCTTTTCATTTACTTTATTTTATATAATTTCACTTAACACTTACAGTCTGAAATTAAATTTCACTAAGTATTTAGGAGAAGGTTATGAAAAGAAGAGTTGTGGTAACAGGAATAGGTGTTGTTTCACCTGCTGGAAGTGATGTTGATACGTTCTGGAAGAACATTACAAACGGGCTTTCCTGTGTTTCAAAGATTACAAAATTTGATACTTCTGGTTTTCCCGTTCAAATAGCTGCAGAAGTTAAAGACTTTGATCCGTTGAATTATTTTGACAAAAAAGAGGTCCGGAAAACTGACGAATTTATTCAGTATGCAGTTGCCGCTTCTGCTCAGGCTATAGAGATGTCTGGACTTGATCTTGAATCTATAAATCTCAATAGGGCCGGTGTTCTCATCGGTTCAGGTATAGGCGGTATAGGTACTATAGAAAAGCAGCATGAAATTTTAATGACAAAAGGTCCAAAAAGGGTATCTCCATTTTTTGTTCCTATGGAAATAATAAATATGGCTTCTGGTTACGTTTCTATCCGTTTTGGTTTTAAAGGTCCAAACCTGTCTGTTGTTACTGCATGTGCAACAGGTACTCATGCTATAGGGGAAGCTTTTAGAACAATACAGTATGGTGATGCTGATATTATGATAGCCGGTGGAACAGAAAGTGCAATTACTCCTTTAAGTGTTGCTGGATTTGCTGCTGCTAAAGCTCTTTCAAACAGGAATGATGAGCCTGAAAGGGCGAGTCGTCCATTTGAGAAAAACAGAAACGGATTTGTTATGGGAGAAGGTTGCGGAATTTTAATTCTTGAAGAATATGAGCATGCTGTTAAAAGGGGAGCTTCTATACTTGCAGAGGTTGTAGGTTATGCTACTACAGGAGATGCGTATCACATAACGGCTCCAGCACCTGAAGGTGAGGGGGCTGCAAGAGCGATGGCAAATGCCATTAAGGATGCGGGTATAGAGCCTGATGATATTGATTATATAAATGCTCACGGAACATCTACTAAGTTTAATGATCTTTTTGAAACAATGGCTATAAAGAAAGTTTTTGGGGATTATGCCTACAAGCTGAAAATAAGCAGTATAAAATCCATGATAGGACATCTTCTTGGAGCAGCAGGAGGAGTGGAGTCTGTGGCATCTGTTATGACTTTAAGGACGGGAATTATTCCTCCTACTATAAACTATGAAGAACCTGATCCTGAGTGTGATCTTTATTATGTTCCGAATAAAGCTGAAGAGGCTGATGTTAGATATGTTTTAAAGAACAACTTTGGTTTTGGTGGGACAAATGCCTGTCTTGTGTTTAAAAAGTATGATGGGGAGTAGTAGTGAGTTTAATAGATGTTAAGTTGGATGAGCTTGAAGAGAAACTTGGCTATAGTTTCAAAAATAGAGAGCTCCTTTACAGGGCTCTCACTCATACCTCTTATGCTTTTGAGAAAAAAGATGTAACAGAGAATTACGAGGTTCTTGAATTTCTTGGAGATTCTGTTATAGGGTTAATTGTGAGTGAAAAACTTGTGGAAAGGTTCCCGGAAAAGTCGGAGGGAGAGTTATCCCAGATAAGGGCATTTCTTGTGAGTGAGCCGTCCCTTGCAAAGCTTGCAAGGAGTGTTGATTTGGGGAAATTTATATTTCTTGGAAAAGGGGAAATAAAATCTGGAGGGAAGGAGAAAGATTCAATTTTGTGTGATGTTTTTGAATCCATATTTGGTGCTATATATCTTGATTCAAACTTTGAGACTGCTAAAAAAATTTTTGAAAATAAATTTATTGATGAAATGTGGCAAATACTTGAAAAGACAAGAACATATAAAGATTACAAAAGTTATCTTCAGGAAATTACACAGAGAGATTTTAAAACTATTCCTCAATACAGAGTTATTAAAGAAGAGGGGCCAGAACACTCTAAGGAATTTACTGTAGAGTGCTGGGTTAACGATTATGTTTCAGTTGCTTCTGGAAAATCAAAAAAGGAAGCTGAGCAGCTTGCTGCAGAAAAAATGTTGGAGAAATTGGGGATTTTATGATAAATAGATTGCTTCTTCTTTCGTCTTCTCCAAGGAGGAGAGAAATTTTATCAATGGTTGGTGTGCCTTTCAGGGTTTTTTCAAACTTTAATGTTGAAGAAGTAATGGAAGGTGATCCTTTAAAGATTGCTGTGTCAAATGCATTGTTGAAGCTGCAAGCTGGAGCTTTTTTCCAAAAAAAGGATGAAATTGCACTTGCGGCAGATACACTTGTTGTTTTTGAAGACAAAATATATGGAAAACCGAAGGATGAAAAAGAGGCTGTAGAGATTTTAGAGGAACTTTCAGGTAACGTTCATACAGTTATAACAGGTTTTGCTATGAAGCTACCGGATAACAGAGTTTTGAAAGGATTTGACATTTCAAATGTGAAATTTAAAAGTCTTTCAAATGAGGAAATAAAATGGTATGTTGGAACGGGAGAACCTCTTGACAAAGCAGGGGCTTACGGTATTCAAGGTAAAGGAGCCTTATTTGTGGAGCGTATAGAAGGGGACTTCTTTAACGTTATGGGTTTACCTATAGGAAAGATTTATGATATTCTATTAAATAACAATATAGACATTAAAAGTTTTGGTGGGTAGAAAGATGAATACTGGAATGATAACTATTTTGGTTGCTGCACTATTTTGTGGGATAGGGGTTGTTGCTGGCTTTTTAATAGGTAGAATGGCGGGGGGCTCTCCTAAGGAAGATAAAGAGATGCCTTCTATAGATGTGCATTCTATTGAAGCGGCTATCAGTGACTTAAAGAATTTAACTGAATCATTAATAAAAGAGATAGAAAGTTCTACTAAAGAGGTTGTCTCATCCCAGAGAGAAAAAATATCTAAAATAATTTCTATAGTAGAGAGTCTTAAAGAACAGTTAAAATCTTCAGAGTTGCCGTTGAAGAGTTCTTCTTATATTGATGATATTTTGTTTTCGCTAAAAAGTATAGATATGAATTCTCTGCCATCTCTTGAAATTGATGAAAATCTTGTTGTTAAATTGAAAGATAAAGTAGATATTATAAGAACGGAAATTGAGTCTTTAAAGCTTTCTATTAATGAAAAGAAAGATAAAGAAATTAAAGAAAAGCCTGAAGTTTCTATGGATTTTGGAAAAATAGAGGAAGCTATTAGATTTGCAAGAGAGATAAATGAAGAAGCGGTAAAGGGAGATTTGATAAGTTTGATGTATGCTTTTAAGGACTATGATAAAACAGATTTATTAAAGACCATTGATAATATAGCTTTAAATTCCAAGCAACTTGTATTTATTTTAGAAGATTTTCTTAATAAGGCAAAAGAGAGGGAAATAAGATGAAGGTCCTTTACGCAGATGCTAAAAATATGTGGCATAAGCTTATGGAGAAAGTTCTTGAACCAAGGGGAGTTGAAATTGTCCATGCTTACTCTCTAAAAGAAGTTTTAAATAAAATCAATTCAGAGAAGCCAGAAGTTGCCATTTTAAATGTATCACTTAGAAATGGTAAAGCTTATGAAATAATTCCAAATATTTTTTCTTTAGGTGTTCCTGTTATTCTTATAGGTCTTAAAAGTGAAGGGCTTGATGAAGAGAAAGCTAAAGCTCTGGGAGTTAAATTTGTCCTGCCAAAACCTTTTACTGTGGATGATCTTTTCAGGGCGATAAATGAAGCAAGGCTTGAAAAGCCGAAAGTGGAGGATAAAGAAGAACTTCCGGCTATTGTTCATAGTGGTGGAGTAAAAGAACCTGTTGAAGATGAAGAGGTTATAGATTTGACTCCAGTTGAGCAGGAACAGCATGTTGATGAATTAGAAGTGGAGCCTATCGTTACAGAAGCTTCTGTTATCCCTAAAATTGAAGATGAGCATGATGAGTTAGTTATGGAGCCTTCAGAAGAAGGTGTTATTGAGATAGAGCCTGTTTCCGATTTATCAATTGAAGAGGAAACTTCACAACATGAAGAACTTTCTCTGGAACCGGAAGAGAAAGATATGCTTTCAAAAGCTTTTGGAATTACTAAAGAAGGAGATGTAAATTCATCAAAAGAGGAAGAAGAGATTCCGGTTGTTGAGGAGAATGTGCAGTCTGAAATGGAAACTGAAAAGGAAGAAGAAAAAGAGCCTGAGGTATTATCAGAACCTGAATCTGAAGGGACTAAAGAGATTGAAAGAGAAACAGAGAAAGTGGCTTTATCCACTCAGGATTTTAAAGAGTTAAAGGAGGAGGTTAAAGCCAAAATTTTAAAAGATCTTGAAAAAGAAATAAGAGAAGAGATAAGGGCTGTTATATGGGAAGTTATCCCAGATATGGCAGAAAAGGTGATAAGAGAAGAGATAGAGAAATTTATAAAAAGCAGGTTAGTATAGTTTATGTTTAGGGTAGGAATAGGTTTTGATGTTCATAGGTTCGTTGAGGGTCGGCCATTAAAAATTGGTGGGGTTGAGATTCCCTTTGAGAAAGGTCTTTTAGGCCATTCGGATGCAGATGTTCTTCTTCATGCTATTTCAGATGCTATTTTAGGAGCTGTAGCACTTGGTGATATTGGAAAACATTTTCCAGATAGTGATGAGAAGTATAAAGGAGCTAACAGCTTGGTTTTATTGGGTGCAGTTTATAGACTTCTGAAAGAAAAAGGGTTTAAAATTATCAATGTTGATTGTGTGGTAATTGCTCAAAAGCCAAAGTTAGCTCCCTATATTGATGAAATGAGAAAAAATATATCTGTTGTTCTTGAGACTTCTTTTGAAAATGTATCTGTTAAAGCGACAACTACCGAAAGGCTTGGTTTTACAGGGAGAGAAGAGGGAATTGCAGCTCAAGCGGTAGTAATGGTTCAGGAGGTGAATAGTGGAATTTGAGATGGATATTTTTGAAATAATGGAAGTGCTCCCCCATAGGTATCCTTTTCTTTTGGTTGATAGAATTGTTGAGTTTGAACCAAAAAAGAAAATAGTAGGGATAAAAAACGTTACCATTAATGAGCCTTTTTTTAATGGGCATTTTCCTGGTCATCCAATAATGCCTGGAGTGCTTATCATTGAGGCTATGGCTCAGGTTGGTGGGATTTTGATGCTTAAGTCTTTTGAGATGAGAGCAGGAGATGTTGTTATCTACTTTATGGGTGTTGATAAGGCAAGGTTCAGAAATCCTGTGAGGCCGGGAGATCAGCTAAAGCTTGTTCTTGAGCCTATAGTTTTAAAGAGAACTGTTTCCAAAATGAAGGGTATTGCTTATGTTGGTGATAAAGTAGCAGCAGAAGCAGAAATTATGGCATCGGTGGTGAAAAAATGAGTGTAAATATTCATAAACTTGCTGTTGTTGAAAAAGGTGCTGAGCTTGATGATGGAGTTATTGTAGGTCCTTTTGCTTTTGTAGGTAAAGACGTAAAGGTAGGTAAGGATACTATTATAAAGACTGGTGCTGTTATTGAAGGTAAGACAACTATCGGAGAGAAATGCACCATCTATTCTGCAACCATAGGAGTTGCTCCGCAGGATTTAAAATATAAGGGAGAATCTTCAGAGGTTGTAATAGGGAATAGAACAGTAATAAGAGAGTATGCTACTATCCATCGTGGCACTGAAGGTGGTGGAATGGTAACTAAAGTTGGAGATGAGTGTCTGATAATGGCTTATTCCCATGTTGCTCATGATTGTAAACTTGGTAATCATGTTATTCTTGCAAATGTTGCAACTTTAGCAGGACATGTTGAAGTTGGAGATTGGGCAATTATTGGCGGAATGAGTGGGGTACATCAATTTGTAAGAATTGGAAAACACGCAATGATAGGAGGAGCATCTGCTGTTGCAAGAGATGTTCCGCCTTTTACTGTTGCTATAGGGAACAGAGCAAAACTTGAGGGTATAAATCTTATAGGATTGAAAAGAAGAGGTTTTTCAAAAGAAACAATAAGAGCTCTTGCAACTGCGTTTGAGATGGTGTTTAAAACTGATGAGCCTTTAAGAGTTTCTCTTGAAAAAGTTAAAGAGGAGTTTCAAGATATTCCTGAAATTATTGAGTTTGTTGAGTTTATAGAGAAAAGCAAAAGAGGCGTTTGCACAGCTTAAAATTTAAGGGGTGAAAGATGGAGTTTGAAGCAGTTATAGGGCTTGAGGTACACGCTCAACTTTTAACAGATACGAAAATTTTCTGTTCGTGCAGGAATAGGTTTGGAGATCCGCCTAACACAAATGTTTGTCCTGTGTGTCTGGGGATGCCTGGTTCTTTGCCGGTGCTTAATAAAAAAGCTGTTGAGTATGCTGTTAAAGCTGCTCTTGCTTTAAACTGTAAAATTAATACCTATTCCATTTTTGCGAGGAAACACTATTTCTATCCGGACCTGCCGAAAGCTTATCAGATAACCCAGTATGAGCTTCCTTTTGCAGAGCACGGATGGATTGAGATAGAAAAGCCTGATGGGACAAAGAAAAAGATAAGAATCAGAAGAATTCACATGGAAGAGGATGCCGGGAAAACCCTTCATGGTGAAGGGTATGACCAGAATTCTTATGTTGATTTGAACAGAGCCGGGACACCGTTGATAGAGATAGTTAGTGAACCTGATATTTCCTCTCCTGAAGAGGCAAGACTTTATATGCAAAAATTAAGAGATATTCTTGTCTGGATAGGTGTAAATGATGGGAACCTTGAAGAAGGTTCACTAAGATGTGATGCAAATGTTTCCATAAGGCCTAAAGGTTCTGATAAATTGGGAACAAGAACAGAGATTAAAAATGTTAACTCTTTCAGATTTATTCAAAAAGCACTTGAATATGAAATTGAAAGGCAGATAAAAGTCGTTAAAGGTGGTGGAGAGGTTGTTCAGGAAACAAGATTGTACGATTCACAGAAAAACATTACCAAAACAATGAGAACTAAAGAGGAAGCTGAAGATTACAGATATTTCCCGGAACCGGATTTGCCTCCTTTAATAATTGACAGTGAATGGCTTGATTCTATAAAAGCTTCTTTGCCAGAGCTTCCAGACAGTGTAAAAGAAAGGTTTGTGAAAGATTACTCATTGACTCCTTACGATGCCTCTATACTGGTAAAGGAGCGTGCCCTTGCTCACTTTTTTGAAAGTGCAGTTTCGTCCTACAGTGGAGAACCGAAAAAAGTTGCTAACTTTATTATTTCCGATTTTCTTGGTATTTTAAATGAAGAGAAAATCGGGATTTCAGATGTAAAGGTTAAACCTGAATATATAGCGGAGCTTCTAACTCTTGTTGATAAGGGAACAATATCTTTGAGAGTTGCTAAAGAGGATGTTTTGCCTGAAATGGTAAAAACCGGCAAATCTCCAGAAAAGATAGTTAAAGAAAAAGGTCTGGTGCAGATATCTGATGAGTCAGCTTTAGTTGAAATAATAGAAGCGGTTCTTAATAAGAACGAGAAGGCGGTAAATCAGTATAAGACAGGAGATGATAAGAAGAAAACAAAAGCAGTTAAGTTTCTGATAGGTCAGGTTATGAAAGAAACGAAAGGAAAAGCAAATCCGAAAGTTTTAAACGAGCTTATTCCTAAAATTCTTGATAAAAAGTAGTCACTACTGGGAGCTCTTTTTATGGAGCTCCCTTTTAAGGTTTTCTGCATCTTTTACGAGAGCCGGTATAGGACATAGATCCTTTACAATTTCAATAAATTCAAAAGCTTCTTTTGTAAATTCTCCCTTTTCTACTGAGAACTTTACAAAATCGATGAGAGATTTAAAAGCTTCATAATCAAGGCCTCTTTTTACTAAAGCTCTAAAAAGAATTCTGTAAATCTTAGGATGCTTTACATAAAATGTCACTTTTTTAAGATACCCTATAACTGTATCGTAAAAACCTTCTTTTAAAAGCTGTTCGGAAACTTCTGTAGCTATATCTATTGCTCTATTTTTGTTTCCCATGTTGTAATAAATATCAAACAGTAGCATTTTTATCTGATAGTTATTAGGCTCCCTTTTAAGTACTTTTAGAAGCTTTTTAAGAGCCTCGTTATATTTTTCTTCAAGTATCAATTGAACGATTTCTAACTTCGGGTCAATTCTTGAAACCATTTCTTTTCCATATATTTTTATGATTTAGGAATTCTACAGTAAATTTTAAGAGAGTTAAAGGGATGAATGTTCCAGAGATAGATGTTAAGAAGGCTTTAAATGGAAATTTCACTTTTGTTGATGTTAGAACAGCTGAAGAATTTAAGAATTTCCACATTCCAAAAGCTTACAATGTTCCTCTGTTTAATAAAGAGGAGAAGGAGTTTATCTCAAAAATTTATAGGGAAAAGGGAGAGAAAGAAGCAAGATTTGAAGCGGTTAAGGTGGTTTCTCCTAAAATATATTCAATAGTTGAAAGAGTAGATGAGATAAAGAAAAGGCATGAGAATGTAGCGGTTTACTGCTGGAGAGGCGGATTGAGAAGTCTTGCTGTGACTTCGTTTTGCCAGCTTGCAGGAGTATTTGTTTTCAGATTAAAAGGGGGTTATAGGGCTTTTAGATACTTTATTCTTGCTGATATGGAAAAGCTTTTGTCTGATAAAAGAGTTTATGTTCTCTACGGTCCTACAGGATGCGGGAAAACCGCAGTTTTAAGATACTTAAAAGCAAAGAATTTTCCTGTAATAGACCTTGAAGGACTTGCAGGTCATAGAGGTTCTGTTTTTGGAAGTATTGGTATGAAACAACCATCTCAGAAAATGTTTGATGCTCTACTGTGGTGTCAGTTAAGAAGATTTAAGAATAGTCCTTTTATTATAGTTGAGGGGGAGAGTAAAAAGATAGGAAATCTTTATCTTCCAGATTGCCTTTTTAATAAAATGAAGGAAGATTTTAAAATAGCCGTTTCTGTTCCATTGGAAGAGCGGGTAAGATTTTCTCTTAAGGAGTATGGTGTTGGTAAATTTGAAAGTTCTGTTTATCTTGATGCTCTTTCAAAAATAAAAAGGTATCTCTCTCCAGAAGTTTATAAAGAACTTGAAAGTGGAATAAGGTGTGAAGATTATCCATCAGTAGTAAGAAATTTGATAATTTTTTATTACGATAAATTGTATAAACGTTCAATGCCGGGAAAGTTTGATTTTGAAATTAAAGCTTCAAGTGTTGAAGAGCTTAAAGTAAAACTTGAAAAATTCTTTTTATACTTAAAAGACTCTGAATAGTTTTCCTTTTTCAAGTCTAAATACTGGCCATTTTAGTTCTTCTATCATATCCTTATCATGGGTAATAATAAGTGTTGTTTTAGGTGTTGTTTTTAGAAACTGAAGGAGAAGCTCCAATTTCTCATTGTCAACTCCGGTGGTAGGTTCATCCATTACAAACCATTCAGGGTTCATTGCAAGGACAGATGCTATTGAAACAAGTCTTTTTTCTCCACCGGAAAGTTTAAAGGTCAATTTGTTTTTAAGATAATGAATATCCAGCATTTTAAGAGTTGTATCTATTATTTCGGGTATTTTTTCTCTGTCTATACCTATGTTAAGAAGCCCAAAAGCTATGTCTTCTTCAACAGTAGGAGAAAATAGCTGGTCATCAGGATTTTGAAACACATATCCGGTAGATATTCTGAATCTATAAAGGTCTTTTTCTGTTTTTATCTCTTTTCCTTTAAACAGGATTTTTCCTGATATAGGTTTTACAAATCCCATTATCGTTTCTATCAATGTTGTTTTTCCTGCTCCGTTTGGGCCTGTAAGAAAAAATTTCTCTCCCTGATTTATCGTGAGGTTGATGTTTTGAAAAAGGAATTTTCCATCTCTTTTAACAGAAAGGTTTTCTATCTTTAAAATCTCCAAATTTCACTCCACGTAAATGCAAGCAGAAAATATGCTACCGAAATTGTAGCAAAGAGGATGTCTTCTTTTTTAAGTTTAAAGTGCTTATATACCGGAAATTCGCCTTTAAATCCTCTACAAAGCATTGCCTTATAAATCCTATCTGATTTTAAGTAGCTTCTTATCAGAAGATTTGCGACTATATATCCGTATGTTTTGTATGTGTGAATGTTGGTTTTTGGTTTAAAGCCTCTTGCCTTTGCTGCTTTCAGTAATCTGTTGTATTCATCTTTTATAACCTGAAGATATCTGAATGTGAAGAACAACATCTGGACAAGTTTTGATGGTACTTTAAGATGGTGAAGGGCATGGGCAATTTCAAATATGGTTGAGGTTGATAGAAAAACTATAACTGTCAAAAGGATAATGTTTGACTTGAAAAACAGAAAAGCGCCGTATTTTAAACCCTCAATATAGAGGGGAAAAACACCTACTTTTATAAGTTTCCCTTTGTTAAAAGTTAAGGTGGTTGTGATGATTATAAAAAACAGAAAAGAATCGGCAAAAAGCAGGGTGTAAAAGATATCTTTTAGATTTTTCCTTAAAAAAACCAGAATTAGAAACATAAGAAATAATCCGATCATACCAAGAAAAGAGATAGAGGAGGAAAGGGCGCAGACAAAAGAAAAAAGAAGACATATCAATACTTTTGTCCGCGCATCAATTCTGTGTAAAAGAGAGACTCCGTTTGAAAATTTAGTTTCCATTCCTTTTATTCCTGCTGCTAAAATATGCTCCTACTCCGAAAATTCCTAAAATCCAGCCTATTCCTCCGAAAATTTCATTGATAGTTGGTTTTGTTAAAGCCATTTTTATCTGTAGTATCTCTTCTCTTATAGGTTTAAGTTCTTTTTTAACAGCTTCTTTTACAGCTTTATTTACTATTTTTTCAAGTTCCTGTTGAGAAATTGTTTGCTCTACTTGCGAGTTTTCTTTATAAAAAGATTTGTCCGTTTCTTCTTGAGAGTTAATTATATCTTTATCTGTTTCCTGATCTGCTGTTCCTTCAACATCTGATAGTTCTGAAGCTGGAATTGTGCTTTCTATTCTATGTCCAAGTTCTGCTTCTACGACTACTTTAAGGTCGGTTATTTTAGGTGGAGTAAATGAAAATTCTCCATCTGCGTTTGTTTTTCCAGTTAAAAGGACTTTCCCCGTTTTTGCGTCTATCACTTCAACTTTGGAATTCTTGCAGGGTGTTCCATCATTAAAGTAGGTCATAACATTAACTTTTCCATCTTCAACATCTGTAAAGGCGGAAATTTTATGGGCAAATGATACTGAAAGTGCTGACAATGAGATTAAAACGGCAATAAATAAGCTTTTAAGATGCTGCATAGTTAACCTCCAGGAGCTCAGGAAATACTTTCTTTATAAAGGAAAGGACAAATATGTTTATTACAGCTTCAACAACGGCTACCGGCAGATGAGCTATTACTACAAGTTCTGCTACTTTTGTAAACTGTTCACCTGTTAGAAAAAGTTCAATAGCCACAAGTAGCCCTGAGCCTATTATTGCGACAAAAGCGGCAGTTATTCCAGCCAAAATGATAGATGTGGATGAACTGCTTTTTAAGAGTTTTCGGCATATATAGTAAGCAACTACGGCAGGAAATGCCATGTTGAATGTGTTTACTCCAAGTACTGTAATTCCTCCAAATTGAAACAGAACTGCCTGAAGGAATAAACCTACAAGCAAAATCGGAAAAGCTACCCAGCCGGCTAATAGACCTACAAGACCGTTCATAACAAGATGAACGCTTGTTGGACCAAGGGGAACATGTATCAAAGATGCAACGAAGAAAGCAGCGGCAAGGAGAGCCGCTACCGGGATTTTACTATTATCAAGTCTTTTAAGTCCTATGGCTGTTCCTGCAGCAGTTAATCCCCAACCTGTTATAAGCATCCATCCTGGAAGTACACCTTCTGATATGTGCATCTTATCTTACCTCTTTTGGTTTTGGATATGCTTTTACCCACACAATAGAGTCAAGTTCAACAGGATAATACTTTCCATCCTTTTTAAGTTTCCCGCCATCTCCAAGGACAGAGAATCCCCACCATCCTGCCCACGGGATTGTATATTCAAAGTATCCATCTTTATCGGTTTTTACAACCTGTGTTACAAATGGGTCGGCAGGTGGCTTAACACCTTTTGTATTAAGATATTCAATTTCAACTTCTGCATTTGCAAGGGGTTTACCGTTAAGATAAGCTCTTCCTCTGAATGTATTTCCTTCCCATATACCAAAAGGCCTTGTGAGAGGGACAATTTCAGCTTTAAGACCTATAGGTTCATCCCATCCATCTTCAAGTCCAAATGTTTCAACATAAACCTTTGTAATCTGCTGGATAAACTTCTCTTCTGCAGGTTCAAAGTAAGGTGTTGGAACAACATAAAACTGATACACTCCAGGTCTTTTGATTTTAAAAGATGTTTTATACATAGGTGCCTTTTTATTGCTACCTTTAAGGGCAGGTATCATTATTTTCTTCCACTTTAACTTATATTTTTTTCCATTTATAAAAGCACCACTGTCAACTATACCAAATTCCATATTGGGACCGCCTTCCATAGGATGGGTAAACTTTGTTTCAAGATGGATAATTCTGCTTCCTCCTTCAACTATATCCTTGTTTGGCTTTAGCACAACAAAGTGTGCATACGCACTTGAAGATAAAGCAACAATTCCAGCTACTGTCAAGCCCAAAAGTTTTCTCATGGTGTTACCTCCTGTCTATTAGTTTTACTAAATGTTAACAGGCGAGTATAAAAAAGTCAAGATGTAAGAAAATTATTATCCAATATGAAGATGATAAGTCTCTTTAATTATAACTTTTTCTAAAAAAATCTTATCAAGTATTACATTAATTTATTACGTTATCCCCAAGGATTATTGATTTAAATCAAAGTTTTTTTGACTTTGTTTTTATTCGGCAATATATTAATAAACAGAAATAACTTTATTTCTTAAAATCTAATATTGAGGTGTTTGATGAGATATGTAAACCTTGTTCCGGAGGAAGTTGCTCTTAAAGCTTTTAATTATTTCCCTGATTTAAAGTGCTCTGAAGCTTCATTTAAAGCGATTATTGAAACTCTTTCTGAGAAGATAGGTGAACCTTACAGTTTTATTCCCTCATCTATCCTTGCTTACGGAAAAGCAGGTATATATGGTTGGTGTGGAGTGTGTGGTGCATTTAACGGCACATCAGCAGCTGTAAGTGTGATTTTTGAAGGTAATGATAAGAAAGTTAAAGCAGTGCTGAATCACCTTGCCAACTTTCTTCTGTCAAATGTTCAGCCTGTTTTTTTGCCCGGAAATGTAGATTCCATATTGAGGATTTCCTTGCCTTCACTATCTTGCAGTGATATTTTTCTGCGTTTTCACAAAGAGCATGGTGTGGATTTTGAGGATGACAGAAGAAAAAAGTTCTGCAGGTGTTTAACATATACAACTGTTTTTAAAACGGTTGAGATATTAAACAGGTCTTTTTATCAGGCGTAGAGCCGGGATTGTTTACCCCGGCTTTAAACTATGTAAAGTGCTGGAACGACATTTTTATCAAGTCCAATTTCTTCAGGTGAAAGTCCCATTGCAAGTCCTATAAGTTGTTGAATATGGAGAACCGGCATGATAAACTTTTCTCCGATAGTTTTCAAAGCCTTCCTTTGATTTGCGTCCATATTAAGATGGCACAATGGGCATGGTGTTACTACACAGTCAGCATCCATATCATGGGCTTCCTTTAGATTTTGCCCTGTTAGAGTCATTGCTAAACGTGAGGCTGAAAAGGAAGCGTGAAATCCGCAGCAGAGGATTCTCCTATTTCCGGATACCGGGATTCCTCCAAGTAGTTTTATCAGTTTTTCAAGAGATGATGGATTTTCAGAATCATCATATCCTGTGATATGCTTTGGTCTTATTGAATGGCATCCGTAATATGGGTAAACTTTTATATTGGTAAGGGGTTTTTTGATTTTCTTTTTTAAGGTATCTGTAAAATAGTCAAGTATTACATGGTGGAGGAGGTAAACGTTTACTTTTCCCTCATATCTTAACCCTGCTTCAGAAAGAATTTCATTGTATTCCTCTTTCAGAGTTTCTCTTTCTTCAAGTCTTCTCTGCGCTTTCTTAAGCTCAAGATAACAGGTGCTGCAGATGGTTATTATGTCTCTTCCTTCTGTTTCAGCTATTGCAAGGTTTCTTACGTTTATGCCGAGGGCAACAGAGGGCTTTACCTCTTCAATATTCCCTGCACCGCAGCAGCTGAAAGATAGCGGTTCTGTGTAGTCTATTTCAAGCTTGTTCATTACAGCTTTTGCACTGATGTAAGATTCTATAGATGCACCTTTTGGGGCACATCCGGGATAGAATGCAAATTTTTTCACAGTTCCACCTCCTCAGAAAGGGCAACAACTTTCTTGAAACTTTCAAGGTCTTCTATCGGTTTTACAAGGGGAGGAGGCATTTTCCCTCTTGCAAGAAAAGAAAGGGCGACGGGCATCTCCTCAATTACACCTTTTATTCCTTTAGACATAAGAGGAATTATCGCTTCATTTAAGATACCTTTTGAAATTACACTTTTATAAAAAGCTATTGCGTGTCTTGCTCCCGGATTTAGAGTTAGTCCTTTTTTAATGGACATAGCTCTTAAGTGGATAACAGCTTCAGATGAGGAAATCTGCTTCGGGCATACATCAGAGCATCTTTCACATCTTATACACTGCCACAGGTCAAAAGCGTAGGCGATTTTACTTCTTTCCTCTTTTAATCCGTCTCTCGGGTCTTTTGCAAAACGGTATATTCTTGCATGCTGGAAAGGTCCAGCATATTCTTTAAAATTCATAACAGCAGGGCACATTGAGAAGCAACTTCCACATAAGATACAGTCAGTATATTTATCAAATTTTTCAACTTCTTCTGGATAGACTATAGATTCTTCTTCACAGTTTTGTGGAACAATCTCGGGGTCGGGAATTAAATACGGTTTTATCCTTTCAAATTTCTCTTGAGCATCTTTAAAGTCAACTGCAAGATCTCTTATTACTGTTGCATTTTGAAGAGGTTCAAGGGTTAAGGTATCTGTGTTGAAGCGGTCAAGTTCCATAAAAACTTGCGTTTTGCAGGCAAGTTTAGGATGGCCGTTAACCTTTAGAGCACATGAACCGCAGATTGCACTTCTGCAAAATCCTTTAAATGTTAAAGTTGGATCTATGTTGTCTTTTATGTATTGAAGAGCCTCAAGGATTGTCATTCCTTTATGGACTGTTATTTTAAACGCTTCAAAATGGGGAAAATCATCATATTCCGGATTAAATCTACTTATCCTGAAGGTTACTTTTCTTTTTTCCATTAGTATTTCCTCTCTTCAGGTTTGTATCTTGTTATAGTGACAGGTTTATAAGAGATCTTATAATCACCATTTTCAAAGGTAACTACTGAGTGTTTCAAAAACTCCTTATCGTTTCTTTCTGGGTAATCTGTTCTAAAGTGAGCACCTCTACTTTCTTTTCTTTCAAGTGCTGTAATAACTGTAACTTCAGCGAGTTCAACCATGTTTAAAAACTCAAGAGTTTGTTGAAGATTTGTGTTAAATGTGTATGAGAGGTCTTCAACCTTTATATGGTTTGCCCGTTCTTTTATCTCCTTTACCTTTTCAAGAGCTTTTTTAAGTTTTACTTCATCTCTAAATATGCCCGCTCCTTCTGTGAGGGTGTCACTTAATTCATTTCTTAGTGTGGCAAGTTTTTCTTTTCCATCCTTTTCAAATAGAGATTCTATTTTATTTCTTTCGTCTTTCAACTTTTCTACCGGAAATTCAGGTAGTTCTGACGATAAAGCGTATTCAGCTGCCATCTCTCCGGCTATTTTTCCAAACACAACTATATCAAGTAGGGAGTTACCGCCAAGTCTGTTTGCTCCGTGCACCGATACACATGCACACTCACCGGCTGCAAATAGCCCGTCTATAATGGTTGCAGTATTTATATCTGTATCAATTCCTCCCATACAGTAGTGGGCTGTGGGTCTGATAGGAATGGGTTCTTCTATAGGATCAATTCCCTCAAAGTCTATTGCAAGTTCTCTGATTTGAGGTAATTTTTCAAGTATTTTTCCTTTTCCAAGATGTCTTAAATCAAGGAAAACAAATTTATTTCCTTCATCATCTTCAAATCCTCTTCCCTGTGCTATCTCTGTTTCTATCGCTCTTGAAACCATATCCCTTGGAGCAAGTTCCATCTTTTCAGGGGCGTATCTGGACATAAATCTTTCACCTTCTTTGTTTATGAGATATCCGCCTTCTCCCCGTGCTCCTTCAGTAACTAAAATTCCAGTTCTCCTTAAACCTGTAGGATGAAACTGCACAAACTCCATATCTTTTAAAGGAACTCCTGTTTTTAAAGCAAGAGCAGTTCCATCACCTGTGCAGCCAAGAGCGTTTGATGTTCTTTTCCAGTATATTCTTGCATGTCCGCCGGTTGCAAGAATTACAGATTTTGCTCTTATAACCTCTATTTTTCCAGATTTCATATCTATTGCTATAAGACCGCATATTTTCTGGCCATCATGAACAAGGGATGTAACAAACCATTCATTAAAAAATTTGACATTTCTTCTTATGCACTGTTCAAAAAGAGTTTGTAGCATTACATGTCCTGTTTTGTCTGCTGCGTAACAGGTTCTGGGGAAGGAAGCTCCCCCGAAAGGTCTCTGGGCTATTTTACCGTTTTCAAGTCTTGAAAAAGGTAATCCCATGTGTTCCATTTCTATTATTATTTTTGGAGCTATCTGGCACATAAGTTCTGCTGCATCCTGGTCGGCAAGGAAATCACTGCCTTTTATCGTATCGTAGGTATGTTTTTCAGGGGAATCGTTGGCCACATTTGAAAGAGCTGCGTTTACTCCTCCCTGAGCAGCGCCTGTATGTGAACGGGTTGGATAAACTTTAGAGATTACTCCGACTTTTATATTCGGATTTTTTCTTATTGCTGAGAGAGCTGCATATAGTCCTGCTCCGCCCGCTCCAACTATGGCGACATCAAGCTTTAACATTTTTCCTCCTGCTGAATATAAGTGAATTCATCTGCCCTAATTCTACCAAAAATTAAGACTTTATAACTTGTTTTTAAGTTAATTAGAAATATATTTTTAAATGAAACTCTTGTTAGGAGGTACTAACATGAAGATGCCGGTAAGAGTGTTTAAGTGTATGGATTGTGGCGAAGAGTTTAAGGTTCCCTTCGGTAAACCAAAATGGATGCTTGAATGTCCTGAGTGCGGAAGTGAACGTATAGTTAGAATCGGCACAGAAGCCGGGGATTTTGAAAGCCGGGAAAAAGATGGAAAAGAAAGTGAGCCGGTATTTCTGTGCTGTGGTAATATGCACAAGTTTGGCTGGGGTTGGCGTCCTCGCTTCGGGAAAGGTTTTGGCTGGCGTAGAAATGGAAGAGGAAGAGGCTGGTGTAGAGGGTAGATATAGTTTTGAAAGTTAGAAATGGGGTATAATATCCCCGTTTCTAACTTTATTAAAATGAGGTGTGTTGGGTTTGGAGTCCGATTTTTCTGGAAATAAAGTTAAAAGTTTTTTGCTATCTTTTCTTAAAAGTTATTCTGGGATTTTTTTCATTTCAGAGCCGCTTTTTGGTTTTTTTCTATTCCTTATAACTTTACTTAATCCAAATATGGCATTATCAGGTTTCCTGTGTGTTATTTCGGCTTATTCTTTTGCAAGATTATTGGGTCTTAAAGACACTTTTCTCGGACTTGATTTTTATATTTACAATCCATTACTTGTAGGGCTTGCAATAGGCTACCTTTTCAAACTAAACCTTCTTACTTTTATTTTTATTTTCAGTCTCGGAATATTAACATTTCTCATGACTTACACTTTATCTTCTATATTTTCTTACTATTTGAAGTTGCCAGTGCTTAGTATTCCCTTTGTAATTGGAAGCTTTATTGTTTATCTTGCATCAATTAGATATTCTAATCTTTTTGTAATATCTTTATATCCACATTATCCTGTTTTTCAGCTACATCTTCCTGATTTTTTAAAAGGCTTCTTTTCTTCACTTGGTGCAATTCTTTTTTCTCCATCTGTCTTTGCAGGGTTGTTCATATTTTTAGCCCTTTTTCTTTATTCAAGAATTCTTACTTTTCTTGCTGTTATTGGCTATTTTTCAGCAATATTTATCACAGGTTTGATGACAGGGTCGTTCGTGAATACCTTTAATGATATTTCCGCATTCAACTATATATTGATAGCTATGGCTGTTGGAGGTGTTTTCCTTATACCTTCTCCTAAAAGTTATCTTTTTGCCATACTTTCTTCCATTATAGCTGTTCCGATTGTGGAATCAACGAAAGCTTTCTGGCAACAGTTTGGAATTCCTGTATTTGCTTTACCGTTTAATACAGTTACTTTACTTATAGTATATACGCTCGGTCTTATTAGCTGGGAATATACGACAAAGCTTTATAGAGGAACTCCAGAAAAAACACTTGATTATTATCTTACTTACTTAAAAAGATTTCCCTTTTCCACAAGAACATTGTCTCTTCCTTTTTCTGGTGAATGGACGGTATGGCAGTCTTTTGATGGAGAATGGACGCACAGGGGACCCTGGAAATATGCAATTGATTTTGTTATTTCTGATGATAAAGGAAGTACTTTTAAAGGTGACGGTAATTCTTTAACAGATTATTATGCTTTCGGAAAACCAGTTCTTTCTCCTGTAAGAGGAAGGGTTATTAAAGCTCTGGATAGAATTAAGGATAATCCTCCCGGTCAGGCTGATAAAGAAAACAATTTCGGAAATTATGTCTTGATATATGATGAGAGGGGATTCTACGTTCTTATTGCTCATCTTAAGGAAAATTCTTTAAAGGTAAAGTCAGGAGATTGGGTGGAGAAGGGTTCTATTATAGGGCTTTGCGGAAATTCAGGTTATTCTCCTCAACCTCACATTCATATTCATGTGCAACTATTATCTGATATCGGTTCTCCAACTGTGCCGTTTAGTTTTGCACCTTTTATACGAAATGAAAGAGAATTTGTTGATAATGGAGTGCCATTAAGGGACGAAAGAGTAAAACCTGTATTTGCAGATAAAGCTTTGAAGAAAAAATTAAATCTTTTAATAGACATGGTTATGAAATATAAAGTTGTTCAAAATGATGAAGAAATGGGTGATGTAGAATTTGCTGTTAAGATGGCTCCTGATGGGACTTTTTATCTTACAGATGGAAGTGCGAAGCTTTATTTTGCTGTATTTAATGAGACTTTCTATTTTCTTAATTTTGAAGGGAATAAAGATTCTTATTTAAGGTATCTTTTTATTTCAGGTAGTAAAATACCCCTGTTTCTTGAAAAGGCTTTATTCTGGAAAGATTATTTACCGTTAGACCTTTTAGAAAATGGCATGATGACAGCTATATTGAGATTTTTAGCTTCCTTTAAACACGATTTTTATGAGGTTAAAGCGATTTATGAATGTTCTGGAAATAATTCTATTTCTGGAAAAGTGGAGTATCCTAATGGTTTTCTGTCAACTTTTATTAAAGTTGATTCTAACTTTGGATTTAAAGAGATTAAAATTGAGTCTAACAAAAAAAGATTAATACTTAGGAGAGTAGAGGATGAAAAAGTTTTTATTAATGGCAACGGCAATGGCAGTGCTTTTTTCACAAAAAGCATCGGCTAAAACCTATTCAGCTTTTTATGGAACTTATATTGATTATAGCAGTGGCAATAAAACCTCTGGATACTCTGGAACGTTTTATTTAAATACAGGAGATCTTTATCAATCAACATCCTTTGGAATATCTGCAACGAGAGTGGAAGAGAAAACAGAAGAAACTGTTTCTTTTCAAGGAAAACAAAGAACAGAGATCGTGACAGATTATATAGACCAGCTTGATTTTACTCTTCTTTACACAAATACAGATAAAATTCTAAAAAATCATATTTTTAGTTTCGGGTTCCATTACATATTAACAGATGACAAATCAACAAATAACGGTTCTATTTTCTACTTTGACGGAACATACTTTAAACCTTACAACTGGAATTCTGGGTTAGAGTTTGCAGTTTCGTTTTATCCTTCCACTAAGGTTTTTCAATTTGTTCCTCATCTTGGAAAGTATTTTTATACAAAAAATTTCACCTATTATACCTGGGTAAAAGGATACTATATAAAGGTTGGAGATACGGCAGATTTTGCTTTTTCCAAAACCAATTACTTTTCAGGGGAATTTGGAGTTCACTTTTATAAAGGTAATTTTGATGCCGGTGTTTTTCTTTGGGGAGGGGAGCAGGTTTTTGCTGTGAAAAATTCAGGATTTGTTGTTTATAACTTAGGAGATGTTTACAAGGGAGGAATAGTTTTTGATGGTGGATATAAGATTGATAAAAATTATAGAGTCGGATTTACTGCATCTTTAAATAGATTTGAGTATCCTGATACTGGAGAAAATGCTGTTCAAACTTCTGTAACAGGGTATGTAGGCTATACCTGGTAAAGGAGGTGTTTTTGAAATACATATTTGGTCCTGTTTATTCAAGAAGGCTTGGCCTTTCTCTTGGAGTTGACCTTGTTCCCTATAAAGTTTGTAGTATGGATTGTGTTTACTGTGAAGTGGGAAGAACAACTGTTAAAACTCTTGAAAGAAAAGAGTATGTGCCTGTAAAGGAGGTTATAAAAGAGCTTGGGGATTTTTTGTCTGCTTCTCCTCCGGTTGATTTTGTAACCTTCAGTGGTTACGGAGAACCTACTTTAAATTCTAAAATAGGAAAAGTAGTTAAATTTTTGAAAGGAGAAATCCCCGATATTCCTATTGCTTTAATAACGAACAGTTCATTACTGTGGCAGAAAGATGTTTTAAATGATATAAGGGAGATGGACCTTTTTCTGCCTTCCTTTGATGCAGCTTCAGATACTGTTTTGAAAAAAATTAATAGACCTGTATCTGCAATTTCGGTAGAGCTTTTAAAAAAGGGGCTTTTAAATCTTAAAAAGGAAACAGAAGGGAAAATCTGGCTTGAAACATTATTTGTTGAAGGTTTAAACAATAATAAAGATGAAATTCTAAAGATAGGTGAGTTTGTGCACTATTTGGAGCCAGATAGATGGCAGATAAACACAGTTGATAGGCCTCCAGCTTATAACAGCAAACCTCTTTCTTACGAAGAGCTTGAGAAGATAAAAGAGATGGTTAAATATCCTGCTACGGATATTATTGTAAGAAAATCTACTGAAAATCGGAGCAGTTTTACTTCTGATTTTAAAAGAGAGATTCTTGATCTTGTAAACCGACGTCCCTGTCCGATAAAAGAGATTTCAGATGCTCTTGGGGTATTGCAGGAAGATGTGGAAAAGGCGGTTGAAGAGTTGTTAAGAGAAGGGAGAGTGTTTAAAGTAAAATTTGGAAACGTTTTTTATCTTAAAGGAAAAGAGAAAAAATGAGATTTTTTCAGGTTTTTATTCTGATTTTTGTTTTTTCCTTGAAGGCGCAAGCGCAAGTTATAAACATAAGCTCTGATGTATATTTTCCTGAATATCTTAAAAAAGAGATAATAGCTCAATCAAAAAAAGTTTGTTCTGCTTCAAATTGCACACATGTAGTGGTAGAACTTTTGCGATTTTTAGGTTATGAAGCTGAGATAGATAACAATAATATAAGAATTGCCAGAAATTTAAAGATAACCTCTGTTTCTGTCAGGGGTCTTCCTGAATTTATGAAAAAGGATGAAAATATTGTCAAAAATTTCCTTTTAAACCAGATATATTCCTCTGAGCTTATAGAAAATGCAAGGCTTCTTCTTCTTTTTAAATTGAGAAGTGCAGGGTTTAAAGATGTAAAGATTAATGTAAAAACGGAAGAAACATTTAGAGGATATAGTGTTATTTTTAATATAGATAAGGGCCTTCCTCACGTAATAACAAAGATTTTGGTGGAGTGTGAAGTTCCTGACTTAAGAGCCATTGTTGAAAGAATTTTTTCCAAAGAAGTTGGGAAAAGATTTGACAGAGAACAGATTTTTGAAGTTGTAAAAGATATTGAAAAGAAGTTTTTAGAGCTTGGTTATTTTAATGTTGAAATTTCTTTTTCCTGGAAGGTCCTGAAGAAAAAGGAGAACAGAAAAGAAACAGTACTTATTATAAAGGTTGTTCCAGGTAAAAGATATGTTATAAAGATAACAGGAAATAAACATATTAAAACAAAAAAGATTTTAAAGGTCCTTACTTTTAAAGAAGATAAAGCTTTTGATGAATTTGAAATTGAAAGAAGTATAGAAAATATCAAGAGACTTTATGGAAATAAAGGATTTCCTTATGTTAGAGTCTGGACGGAGTTGAAGGATTTAGATAATAATACTGTGCTGGTTAAGTTTATTATTAATGAGGGGAAAAGAGTAAAAATCAGAAAAGTTGCTTTAACTGTTAAGGGTCATCTTCAGAAAGATGATAAGGAAGAAGTTTTGAATATCTTAAACACTTTAAGATACAGTTATTATTCAGTCAAAAAAATTGAAGATAAGCTGGCAGAGCTTAAACTTTATCTGAAAGATAAAGGGTATTTTGGAATAATTGTTAAATATAAGTTGCAGGGAAGGACACTTCTGTTTGACCTTGACGTTGAGGGAAGAAGAATTGTAAAAGAGATAGTCGGATTGCCCGGAGAGCTTCAAAACGAATTTAAATTGCCCGTTCCTTATAAAGCTGATTTTGAAACAAAACTTAGAATGAAAGTGGTTGAATTTTTCACCTCTAAAGGATTTCTTGATGTAAAAGTAAATGTTGAGAAAAAAGAAACAAAGACAGGAAGCACTATTTATACGACTTTTAAAGTTAATATAAATAAAGGGAAAAGATATAAAATCGGTTTTGTTATCTTTTCCGGATTAAAAAGAACGAAGGTAGATGTTCTAAATTCTATTACGGTTCTTAATCCGGGAAAGTTTTACAGTAGAAATTCTGTTATTGAACAGTATTCTCTTCTTTCAAGAACACAACTTTTTACAATGATAGATCTTAGAGAGATAAAGGTTTCTGAAGACGGTGTAGTTAATGTCGTGTACAATTTAGAGGAAGCACCACTGCTTCGTGTAAAGGGATTTGTTGGATATAGTTCTGATGCCGGTATCAGTTTGAAAACCTCTGGCAGTAGCAGTTCTCCTTTTGGCAGAGGATTTTACTTCTTCCTATCTGGAGAATATAGACAGGATGAAGGTTCAAATATCCTTTTTAAGGTTGGTAAATCGGGTATCTTGGGTAAAAGGAACAGAGGATATTTAACATTAATTAGGAAAAGGGAAATTTTTGAAAGTTTTGATGTCGTTAGATATATAACAAGGGTTGAGGTATCAAGAAGACAATGGGGAAAAATAACTCAAAACTACGGACTTGAACTTGCAAGGGAGATAATGACTTCGGAGGGTATGGGAAAAGAGACATTTTATAAAAAAACGTTTTATATAACTTCAGATTTTGATTGGAGAAACAGTTTTACAAATCCTGTGAAAGGTCACAGAATCTACAATAAACTGGCATATACAGGTGGTTTATTAGGAGGGGATGCCAGTTATTTCCTTTTTGAACTTAAAGGTTTGAAACTGAAGCCTTTTTTTAAAAATAAACTTATAGCTGCATTGAGGATAGGTACAGGTTATATAAAACCTTTAAAAGAAAATGGGGTTCCAATACAGGATAAATTTTATCTTGGAGGAGCTGAAAGCATAAGAGGGTATAGATACGGAACGATTTCTCCTGTTGATAGTGATGGGAATTATATTGGTGGAGATTTCTATTCTCTTTTCAGTTTTGAGTTAAGGTATAATTTTCTTTCTTCTGTGCAACTTGCTACTTTTTATGATGCGGGGCAGGTTTTTCCAGAAATTGGTGATTTTACTTTTAACAACTGGTATAGTTCTGTTGGTATAGGATTCAGGTATTTGACTCCTGTGGGACCTTTAAGGGTGGATTATGGGTATAAACTTAAAAAGATACCTGGGCAGGGACCAGGTAGGTTTCATATCTCCTTTGGATTTCCTTTTTAGTTTAGAACCATCTTTTGTAATTAACTCCAAAATTGATTGTTCTGTCTGCAGGAGATTCAGGATTAATGGTTAACCCTGTTTCAAGGTTTAAATTATCCCTTCCAAATATAGATCCTCCATATCCGCCACCTATAGAAATACCCGTTCCATACCTGGAATTATAGCTTATGCAGGTGTTGAAAAAAGGTCTCCATGTTCTTACGAAACTGTTTCTGTTTTCATAGCCGAACTCAAATCCTGCTCCAACTTCAAAAGAGCTGTCTGGAAGTGCATCGGCCGGGGGATAAATTGTAAACCTATCAATCAATGTGTTTTTATGATTTTCCGAGAAGAAAGTTTTTCTTATATAGCTTTTAAATGTAAAGTCAGGATAACCTATTCTGAGTTTGTAATAGCCTGATAAATTTAAAATGGTTACTTTTCCTATTTTCTCATCAGTTACAGTGTAATAATCAAAGCTTTTTATCTCTGAAGATGTATAAAATCTACTGCTTACAGGATACTGAATGGATGCAGTAATACCTGTTTTATATCCTCCTGATATGAGATAGACAGATTCATCTGCCGGTTCTTTAAGATAGAAGCCAAGATCTGTGATGATGTTTCTTTTGAATTTATGAGAATATTCGAGTTTAAAGCCGATTTTCTCTTTAACATTTTTAAAGATTGTGGATGATGCTGAGAGTTTGCTTCTGTCAAGAAGTTTCAAAACAGAGATTTCTAATTTGTTTCTATTTTTAAGATAGGTATAATTTTCTTTTCCGTAGAGTTGTATATTTTCAAGAGAAATTTTAAGGTAGGTATTATTTTTTACATATTTTTTGTAATTAAAGATATTTGTTAGCTGGTTGTAATCCTGTGAAAGTGTAAAAAAGCTTGATAGATTATAGCTGTTTTTGTAAGCTACCGTAAGATCCCTAAACTGTTTATAAAGGAGGGAATCGTAAGGGTTTTGGTCAAGTTTTTCAAATGCTGCATTATAAGCGTTTCCTGTTGCTTTGATTTTTTCAAAGGCATACACTCTATCTCTTACAGGAAGTGTTTCTCCATATCTGTGCAGAATTTTTTTGATTTTCTCAGTGTTACTTTCTCTTAAAGTAAGAGAAAGTTGAAGCCAGGGTGAAACTTTCTCTTTTCTTTTTTGTACTTTATATTCCACTTTTTCATCTTCACCGATTTTCATCATGTGAGAATATAAAAGCTCTTTATATGTGTTTTCTGGAATGTTCTGTTTATATCTATTCAAGAGTTTTAAGTAATGACTGCGGTATAAAGAAGCTACTCTTAAATATGCAAGGAGACTTTGAGGGTTTTCTATAAGTTTGTTTTCCGATTTATGCAATTTTCTGTATATTAAAAATCTGATTTTATTTGCTTCTTCTACTTTTCCATACACTTCAAGGATATCTGCTTTTAAAAGAAGTGTTTGGTAATCTGTTTTTTCTATTTTTTTGAATGCTGTAAGAGCTTTCTTGCCATTTTGAAGGTAAAGATATGCATTGGCAAAAATTTCAGGTATTTCATTTTCGTAGTTTTTAAACTTTTTGAGAACATTTAGCAATTCTTTTCTACTTTCAGGTGTGTTAATCTCTATCAGGAAATTTATATAGGTTTTTAAAAGTTCTTTGTTTGGCGAAGAGGTAAGTCTATTTACGATAAGTTCCATCGCTTTATGACGGTTTCCTGTTTTTGAAAGTGCGAGTATGTAAACAGAGAAAGGATATTCCTGAGAGAGAATATTTTTTCTCTCTCTTTCAGGAAGGGAGTTGATGAAATTCACTATTTTTTGCCATTTTCCGATTTGAGCAGCAATGGATATAAAGTTTAAAATGAAGTCTTCCATCTTTGTTTTTTTGTATGCTTTTAATGTATAGAAAAGGGCTTCTTCAGGATTTTTCTCCGAAAGGTAGAGAATTAACAGAGAATAGTCATAAGGGGCTCCTTTCCCTGTGTCCATCAGTATTTTTGCCGCTTTTGCTGATGTTTTGTAGTCTCCTGTTATCCAGGCGAGGGAGGATAGAAATCTCCAGAACTCATTATCGCTTTCTGGGGCTTTAGGTATAAATTTTTTTAAAATGTGTAGAGCCTTCTGAAATTTTTTCTGAGAAATGTAAATTTTTGCTTCAGTTATAGCATCTTTATATGTGAAAGCGTTTAGTTCCTTCAAATGTTCAAGATTTTCCAGAGCTTTTTCTTTATTCCCATAAAACCAGTGTATTTTTGCGATTTCTCTTATAATTTCAGGATTGTTTTTGTATAGTCTTTCGGCAAGTTTTATGGCTTTTTCTGATTCTCCCTCTTTTTGAAAAAGTGAAAATAGTTTTTTGTAGGTAACAACTTTTCTTCCATTTTTTGCTTCATTTTCTATAATTTTAAGAACAAGTTCGGTTTTTCCGGTGGCTGTTGCTATTGAATACAGTTTTTCAAAGACTTTTTCATCTTTAAACTTGAAATAAAGGGTGGAGTAAGCTTTAAGTGCTGTGTCCGTGTTGCCTGTCCATGTTGCTATTTGTGCGAGTTGTTCCCACCAGAATTTCTTTTCCGGATAATTTCTGGTTCCTATTTCTGCAACCTTAAGGGCTTTCTTAAGTTCTCTGTTGGCAAGGAATATCTTTAATGAAAGTTTGAAAATTTCTTCTCTTTTATCTTTTGTAATTTTTCTCTGGGAAGTTTGATAGTTGTTGCTATTTTTCAATTTTTTTGGGTCTGTGGGAACGAGGAGGTAGTTGCTTATTCCGCAATTTTTAAGAAATTTTGCTTTTTCTCTTAAATTTTTTACCGTTGGAGCAATTCCATATCTTACAGTTATAAAACCTTTATCTGTTTTATAAAGGAACGTTTCTTTTTTTAAGCTATCAGGTAAACTTTGAATAAATTTTTTTGCTTTATCAACAGAATCAAATGTTCCAAGCTGAATTGAGTATATTTTTTCTTCAGCGGTTAGTTCCTCTATTTTTTTTACTTTCTTTTTAATTGTTGGGGCTATATATGGGTTTTTGATACCTGCATTTATCAGCACAGGTTTGAAATTTATTAGTTTTTTTACTTTGTCAGCCAGCTTGTATCTTACAGTTATAAGTCCTGATTGGGTTTTATAGATAAACACCTCTTTTTTTAGATTTTTTGGCAATTTTGCTACGAATTTTTCTGCTTCTTTAAAAGAGTTGAAAGTTCCAAGTTGCCAGGAGTAAAAGATTTTTCCATAAGCTGTTGCGGTAAAGATTAAACAAAAAACAGCTGTTTTAAAGCCCTTCATTTTTTCTCCCCGTAGATATCAATAGCTTTCTGTGCGATATGAACAGCGACTTTTCTGTCATTTAAAGCCATAACTGTGTGCAGTATAAAAAGAGCCATATTGGGGTTTGTAATATATTTTTCTCCATAGTTTTCAAGGAGATGCTTTGCAAGCTCATATTTCCCTGACCAGAGGGCAAGCTGAACAGTTTTCTTGAAGTAAAATTTGCTACGGTTTTTTTCAAACATTCTGTATGAAAATTTAAGAGCTGTATTGTAATCTTTTTCAAAAAGTGCCATATCTATAATCTTTTTTACATCGTCAGTAGAGAGAGCATCAAAAGATAGTAGGTCATTAGCGTATTTATAGCCTCTGCTGTAATCTCCAATAGAGACAGAGAGATTAAAAGCCTCTTTTATATATTTTATTTTTCTGGTTCTTTCTGAAGTTTCAATTAATCTATCAAGATACTTGAAAGCGTCATCATATTTTTTAAGTGTAATTGCCGTTTTGTAGGCTCTTTCCAGCCAGATTTTGGATTCATCGGCCTTTTTGCTGCTTATCAGGAGAGCAATATCATGGAAATTAAAGCTTAAGGCTTTTTTGTAAAGCTTTTCAAGATTTAAGGATGAGAATTCGCTTAAAGCAAGATACTTTATTAGATTTTTTAGCTCCTTCTTTAAAGCTTCCTTTCTTTTTCTATTTTTTTCTGCGAAAAACATCCTTTCATAAATCTCAAGTTTCATATATGCAATTTCTTTTTTACTAATTTTTTTGCTTTTTTCAAGTTCTTCTATAAGTTTCAGTGCTTCTTCATAGTTTCCTGCTTTTATATCACTTTTTATCAGAAGAATCATAAGTTCTGGATTTTTTTCTATTTTGAGGAGTGTTTTTATATAAGTTTTTGAAAGACTTAAGTCCGGATTTCCGTTTTCTGTTTTAAGAAGTGATGATATCTCCTTTTCAGGAAATAGCAAAACTGCGAGAATGACAAGAAGCAGAATAAACACAAAAATTTCTATATTTGAAAATACTTTAACGCTTGCAATCTGCTTCCAGAATCCCTTTTTTCCCTTTAAATTTTGCAATTGTGTATTTTCCATTTTCAATCAGCTCCCCATTTTCTGATGTTTTGACATAGCAACCATTCCTTTTTATGAGGGTTACTTCAAGAGAGTTTCCCAATGTCTCTAAATCTAATATAAAAGTTCCTTTCTCTTTAATATTAATAAATTTTTTAACAACACCGTTTGTTTCAACTATATAAAAGGAATTTCTGTCCTTTTTTGAGAAGGCTATTTTATAATCTCCCGAAGAGTCAAGGTGGATGTATAACTGGTTATTTATCTTTTTATATCCGATTACGCCTTTTGAGTTTTCAATGTCAGGATATCCAAAAGATAGAGGCACTTTTACCGTTCTTAAATTTCCATCGTTTTTTATAATCCATTTTTTTCCCTTTTTTGCAAGTGCTGTGGTTCTAAATTCAAGCACTTTTTGCGCGTATTGTGACAGAAACACAGGAATCGGTTTTTGATTTAAAGTCCATTTGTAAACTTCTTTAAGGGCTTTTAGTGAAGGTTTGAACGCTCCTGAATACCAGTGATAATATATACTGAGGGGTTTGAGTCTGTAAGGTTTTTCTGTAAGTTTGAATGTTTGAATGACCTTTTTATAGGCGTCTTTTACCCTCCATCCATCGGTGTATATGTTTTCATTTTGAATCGGAGCATATATCTGGAAATAATTCCCGATATTGATTCCCATAGGTGATACATAAGATAAGAAAGGATGGTTATTTGTTATTGTTGTATCTCCTCCGTTAACATTGTAAACTTTTGCCAGATAAGTGAGCTTAACTGCATTTTCTACAGGAACGCAATCTCCAGTCCATAGGAAAACTTTGACTTTTTTATTATCAGGCAGCAGGTTTTTGTTTATCCAGTTAATAGAACCTATAATCTCTTCTTTAATAGAAGGCGTATATCCTTTAATTTTTAAATAATAGCCATATTTTAGCTCTTTTTTTTCATGAGGATTAATTCCCTGTTCTATGAGGTAAAAATCTTTCCAGCTAAAGGGATGGGAAAAAGAGTGGCTTGCAGCTTCAACATTTTTCAGGCTGAATATGGATTTTGCTACTTTTATAAGTTTTTCTTTTCCTTCTGAAATTTCTCCAACGATTACAGATGCTGTATGAGGTATATCAGGGTATTTCTTTATAATTTCATCTCTTATTATTTGTGCTGGGATTTTATTTTCTGCAAATGTTACCGTTCCGTTGAAGCCGTCTCCATCAATGTGGACTGTAAGTATTCTCCGTCCGTTTTCTGTCGTTACATCCATTGATGGAATATTCCCAAAAATCTGTGAAAAGAACTTAAAAGGATTTACAACCCACAGGTCATTATCCATTATGGTTCTTATAAAATACTCTGAGTCGGCATATCCTCCCCATTTTGTTATGGCTATAGGTACATATTCTTCATTTACATTATTTACAAGTGTTAACAGAGATGTTCCATTTGCAGGTTTCTTCAGGACTTCCTTTGGTACAGGAGTTGCATCTATTTCAAAATTGAGTATTCCACTTGAGTATTTAATTTTGAATCCCGATTTGATATCATTTCTATTTTCATAAATTTTTATACCTAATGAATTTAAAAGGAATTTCTCGTCAAACATTTCAGGATCTACTATAAATATTTTTTTTCTATTGCTTATCTCTTTTTTAATCCAGTTCTGGAGTTTGATTTTTTCCTTCTTAGACCCTTCTTTTTCAAGCCACACTATTGCGCCGGTGTATGAATCATCAAGATTGGGAAGATTGTCGCTGTTATAGAAAACAGGCACAAATCCAAGCCATTCAATAGGAAGTTGTACCATTGTGTGAAGTAAGCTGTCTGAATATGGAAGATTGGAAACAAGAGCTATCTTTCTCGGTATAAAGTGGTAAACTCCTTCTCCAATACCTTTAAGATGTTTGTCAGTTATCCAGGGAATAAAACCTGTGTTTTCTATCTTTCTGGCAAGTTTTTCTCTCAGATTAGCTTTTGATGGAGGAAGGTAATCTATGATAACAATTGGAAGGCCATACTTTTTTATCTTTTTGAGTTTTTGGGTGAGCCATTTTATATCTTCTTCGCTTTGATTTTTGTATTCAAGGTTTTTATCAAGACCGTAATGGAGAGATTCAACAATAATACCATCTATAAAACTATGAATTTTATCTATTATCTTAAAAGGTCTATTTACCAGTATCAGTTTTTTCGGGTATCTACTTTTAAGATTTTTTATAAACTCAACTTCTGCCTTTTCATAGGAATACCACTCTTTTTCAGGAAGCAAGTTCTGATACGAATCAACAGTATCAAGCATAAATCCGTCGTAATCTTTTAAAGAGGCTATCTTTCTGTTAAGAAATTCTCTGCATAGAGGTTTTCTAATATCAATAATAAAGCTTTTCCATCGCTTGTTTTCTCCGATGAAACAGGTTTTTTTGAAGTTTTCACTTAAAGAGCTAATTTCACTTTTTTCAATTTCACCTATACTTACATAAGAAATCAGTTTTCCATATCTTTTTATATAGAATTTTTCCTTTTTAAACTTTTCAATCTGAAAAGTTGAAGGGTCAAGAATTATCCAGTCGTATAGATGTAAAATTTCGTCAGGAGGGTTAGAATAGATTACTGCAACGGAAGGATTTTTTCCGTGTGCATCTGAAATAAACAGATGAAAAACACTAAATAAGCATAAAAGTCCTGTAATGAATCTCACCTAAAAACCTCCTTAAAAGGAAAATTCCTACAAGAAAACTTATAAGTAATGAACCTAAAAAGCCGTATCCATAGTAGAAAGGACCTGCGTAAATAGATAGAATAGTAAAAATTATGTTTAATAAAGCAAAACTAAAAGTTGTATATAGTGCGTAGGATTTTAAATCAAAGTAGAAATGAATAGCTATAATCGTCATAACAACAAGCTGTAGGTATGTTCCAAGAAGCAATATGTTAAATAAAGGAAGGTAGAGGGGAGAGTAGTGGAGAAATTTAAAAATTATAAATTCCATCAAATATATAATAATAACAGCAATTGCCTGAATTCTCAGTACCTCCTGAACAAGTGCTCTGACAGCGTTTACAAGTTCAACTCCAAGTTCATATATCCTGTCAAGAGTTTCACCTCCTCTAACTGCAGAGTAGTACCTTTCATAATACTCTGCAAATTCACTTTCAAGTTTCAGAAAGAAGATACCCATACCCGGAGAAATAGCAAGATACGCAAGAAATATAGGTATGTCATAAACTATAGAAGCTTTGAAAGGGTCTATCACTTTCTCTCCTGTAAGGGGAGAAAGCCAGAAAATAAACTTATCAGCCCATATTCCAATATTGTAGAAAAGTCCTGTGAAAGAAAGGGAAATAAATACCTTTTTCCTGTTAAGAAATTCAAATTCAACAATTTTGTCGCTGCTGTACTGGTAGAAAATATAGCCTGTAAGAAGGGAAAAAACTATCAGCAATCCTATAAAAAAGCTGAACATTAAACCTGTAAGTTCGTATTTACCAGTATATGGTGCGGTGATTATCATAGAACCAAATCCTGCTATAAATGCAAAAAGGATATATTTATAATTTTTAAAGGATGTTAAAAGAGTGTTTATCATCCACAACCCAGTCATTAGAATAAGAGATAGAATAAATAGAATTACAAACCAGGGCATTTCATAAAAAATATTTTTTAAAGATGTGAACCATGTGAAACAGATTCCGAAAATAAAGGAGAGCAAAAGGTTAACAAAAAGAACTCCTGTAAAGTTTGGAAGAAGTTTATTTTCTTTCTTTTCAAAAAGCCTGTCAGCTATGTATCTTGTGAAAAGTAGCTGGAATGGCCCTGATATTATCAGGCTAAAGGCGGTTATGTAGGTTACAACTATTTGATATTTTCTTACAATTTCGTGCGGAACTCCTGCTTGTTCTGCTGCAAATCCTGCAAAGATAATGCTTAAAATTGATATTATCCAGGGACCGGCACTTAAAGATGTTGAATATGTAAATGCAAGGAGTAGATTTGTAAGTTTTTTTCCTTTTAGAGTTTTTTTAAGTTCAAATGAGATTCCCGCCATTTTTGAAACTCCTGTAAATTAATCTATAATTATCAATAAACTGTTCATACGTATAAAATCTTTCGACTCTTTCTATTCCTGCACGCTGGCATTTTTTCCATTCTCTTTCATCAGTAAGAAGTTTTATGTAAGCTTTGGCAAGCTGAGATGGGTTTGCAACCTGGCACACCTCTCCTGCTTTCCCGATTTTTATATCCTCTTCATTTAATCCGCCGTAGATGAGCTGTCTGCATGAACCTACATCAGTTGTAACAGCAGGAACTCCGGCAGCAAATGATTCAAGGACAACAAGCGGCATTCCCTCGCTTATTGAGGTTAGAGTTGTAAGGCCGATTTGTGGAAAAATTTCTTTTAAGTTTTGAAAACCTAAAAATTTTATGTTATTACGAAGCTCAAGAACTTTTGTAAGCTTTTTGCATTCTTCAAAATAGATGGGATCTTCTTCAGTGGGTCCTATAATCCATCCTTCAGTTTCCGGGAAATGGTTTACAACTATCCTTATTGCTTTAATAAAAGTTTTTATATCTTTGATAGGGACAACTCTCCCTATTAAACCTATAACTCTCGGAATTTTCTTTGCTCTTTTTCTTCTTGATTTTAAGAAATTTTCAACTTTTACACCGTTTGGTATAACCCTGGTCTTTTCAGGTGGAGCTCCAAGTTTTATTTGAAGCTTTCTTGCATCTTCAAAAAGAGAGATGATTAAATCACTTGCGTCATAGGAGAATTTTCCTATTCCTGCAAAAAAGTTTATCCACATTTTTTTGAGGTAGTCTATATCGTCAACCTCTTTCTGAAAGAAGAAGGAGCGGTCTTTTATCCAGTCAGCGTTTACTATGTCTATTTTCCGCTCTTTTGTATAGATACCGTGTTCTGTAAGAATAAAAGGTGTTTTCCTTTCTTCTTTTAAAAGAGATGAGAGAAAACCGGCATAACCTGTTGATGGACTGTGAACAATGGAGGTATCAGGTATATCTTTCATAATCTTACTGACTCTCCAGATAGGGTCATGGATATTCCTTACTGTCCAGAAATAGTCAACGAAAGGTGAATCAACAGCATATTCAAAGTAACTTTCGGCTATAAAATCCCAGGCTTCTTTGCTGTATAAAAACTCCTCTTCCCTTATTTCTGTCAGATAGAAAGACCTTTTCTGGAGGATTTCCAGAAACAGTTTACCTTTTTCTCCTCTAAACCACCTGTGAATCTCTTTTATTCTTTCAAACTTTTCCTTTCCTGCTCTGATAATTTTAGGTGGTGGTTTTTCTTTATCACTGAAAATGAAATTAACAGAAAGATAAGTTAAATTCTCAGGAAGTTTATATTTAATTTCTCCGTAATCCTCTTCTCTACTTCCAAGAAAGACAACACCAAAATTAAACTCTTCAAGTCCTGAAATAAGGCTGTGAATCCAGGAGCTGACTCCTCCCTTAACATAGGGATATGTTCCCTCGGCTATAATTGCAACATCAACAGGTTTGCCTTTATTCACCTTTATCATTGAGTATCACCTGACCAGAATTTTTTCATGAAACAGACATCAGGTTGTAAAGGTAACTCAACAATGGAAAACAGTTTTTTAACCTTGGAAAAATTCTTTTTCTTAAAGTAAATTTCAGCAAGATAAGGAGCTACTTTAGATTTTAGGTTTTTACTGCCTTTTCTGAAAGCTTCTTCAAGAAACTTTTCAGCAAGTTCCATTTGAGATTTTTTAAGGTAGATTTTTCCTGCAAGAAAGCAGATTTCGGGATTATCAGTAATTTCAAGAGCTTTTTCTATATAAAATTCTGTTTCTTTTAAAACAAAATTTTCAAGTTCTTTATCAATTATACCAAGGTAGTACATATCCCAGTATAAGTTTGCAAGTTCATAATAGATATCTCCTTTTTCCTCTTCAGTTTTGACTTTCTCAAGTTTTTGTTTTAACATTTCAATCTTTTCGTTTATTTCGTTTTCATATTTTGAAATAACGGCAAAAGCATAAAGTCGAACTTCATCATTTGTAGAAGCAAAAGCCTTTTTCATAGCTTTGACTGTTAGAGGATGGATAAATTTACTTATTACGAGCATAAAATTTTCATTTGTTAATTTTTTCTGCTTCACAAATTGAATTAGGGCAGCTTCACCAAATTTTCTTGGTTTTGCTTTAATTTTTTCCATAGTAATATCTTTTATGGGAAGCTCTGAGTAGTTGGGGAGGCTGATACCTTTTTTAGGGAAAAGAATTAGAAAGTAGAAGGGAATAATAAAATATCCTCCTACTGGAATAAGGAATATTAATACAAACAGGATAAATATATTTTTCAGAACTTCAAAAGAGTTTTTTCTTTCAATTTTCTTAAGAAGAAGTATAACAGTGAATATAGCTAAAATAAGAGAAATAAGAGTATGAATAAGAAGCAGGAAAAATAAATTTAAGCTATTCATTTTCAACCTCAAACTTTTTTAGATGTTCCACTATATAATTGTCAATCTTTAAAAGCTTAACTTCCAGGTTTTGAAAGGCTTTTTCTCCTATATATCTATCTATCTCTTTTTTGACTCTGTTTACAAATCCTTCTGCTGAAGGCAGAGGGGAAAGTGGCAGGAGAACAAAAAGAAAATATTTATTAGTATTTTTCTCTTTTTTAAAGAAAGCAACATCTATTCCTCTGATTCTTCTATGGATAAAGTCTACAAGGTCTGAGAATTCCCTATCTATTTTAAAAACTACAATGTAGCTATCTATACCAAATTTTATATTCATCTTTCTGAGGGTTTCTATTTCAGCAGCAAATTCAAGGGGAAGGTAAGGAATCTCTTCTATAACTTTTGTGGCAGATTCACTCTTTTTAAGCTCTGCGAAGAACCATATGAGTGCAACGTTTATGGAAAGGATGTTGTCTGCGTTTAAGTATCTAAAAGGAATTTTCCTTACAGCAAAAAGAGCAACTATTTCATCTTCATTTCTGTTATCAAATATTGGAATAATAGCAAGGTATTTTGTGTTTTCACTTTTTGAAGATATAAAAACTGTTTTTCCAGATTCCAGTGCTTCTTTTACAAGGGGATCTTCAGTATCAAGTTCAGCAGAAGTTCCTATGTAACCAACTTCTTTAAACCAATTTTTCTCTTTTAGGTAAAGATTTCCTTCTTCTACATTAAAGGCTTCATTTATGAGATTCATTAATTTGTTAGAAGCAGTGCGTTTATCTTTTACTATTTCGTTTCTTATCTGTTCAAGGACGCTTCTTATACTTACAGGCTTAATAAGGTAATGTCTTTCAAGCTGATCGTGGGAGAGTTTAAGAAGTATAAAATCGTTTATCTGTTTTCTTAATTTATCTTTAAAATAGATGTTTTCCTCTTCAGCAAGCTGTATTTTCTTTTTCCAGTAGAAGAAGAATTCTCCGGCTATTAAAACAAGAAGCAGGTCCCATAAAAGGAAGTTGACAGGGAAAATGTGATAAAGAAAATAAAATGCCGGAATAGATGCGGCAATAAATATCAATCCACCTAAAAGGCCGTAGAAGAGTGTTAAGGATAGGGAGAGAATCACAAAAGGATTAACAGAGCTGTGTATGAATAGGGGATCTTTACTGCTTGTGTAGAATCCTATTCCTGCAAGAATTACGGCAAAAACAATCGCTTCAGCTATAACAAATTTGACCGCAATGTCTCTATTGCCGGCCATTATTTAACTTCCCCGTTAAGTAATTCCTGATATAAAGTACTGATGGATTTATGTCCCCATGAAGAACTGGAAAGAGTTATTGTTGATAAAGTACTGTTGGTTGAGGGATTCTCAATGTATATGGTAACACTTACTGCAGGTTCACCATCGATTCCGGTTTTATACCGCCATTCGTTTACATATCCTCCAACTATGCAAGTGTAACCTTTCTCTTTTAAAGATTTTTTAAGTTCTTTTATCTCTTTTACGGAAAGATCTTCATCTTTTATTTCAAAAAAGTTTTTCACTCTATAACCTTTAGATTTTAAAACCCCAAAAGTTATAGATGCAGCACTTTCACCTGCAAGAGGAGTTTCGGAATAATTAACAAATGGGATAACTGCACATATTTTGTTTTCAGGAAAAATTACAGGAGTTTTGTTTACCTGGGTTGCACAGCCTGATACCAATCCTATTAATGATATTAGAAATCCGATGTTTAACTTTTTTTTCATTATACCTCCTTTTATATATTCTTTTACTTTGTTTAATGGATGAATCTGATTTTATATTATAGATAAAAATAAGTCAAATTTGATTTAAATTTCCAAGCAAAATCTAATTTTAGTTAAAAAAGTTCGGAATTTAAGCTTTTCCCTATCGCTTTTAGTCCAAGATTTGTGATTTTTCTTCCCCTTGAAGTTCTTATTATAAATCCCATTTTAACAAGGAAGGGTTCATGAACGTTTTCTATTGTATCTTTATCTTCGTTTAGTGCTAAAGAAAGGGCGTTTAAACCTACAGGTCCCCCTTTAAAAACTTCATAAATAACCTGTAAAATTTTTCTGTCCATTGAATCAAGGCCGTTTTCATCTATACCAAGCTCTTTTAAAATGTGAAGGGATTTTTCACGGTCAACCACTTCCCAGTTGTGAACAACAGCAAAGTCTCTTACTCTTTTTAGAAGTTGATTCAAGATTCTCGGCGTTCCGCGGGAACATTTTGCAATTTCAAAAAGGGCTTCTTCGGTGAGTTTTATGTTTAATTTTATTGTATTTTTTCTGGCAATTTCTATAAGTTCTTCTACACTGTAAAGCTCAAGGCGACAGATTATCCCAAATCTTGACCTGAAAGGAGAGGAAAGGAGATTCAACCGGGTTGTTGCACCTATTAGTGTGAATTTTGGAAGATTTATACTGAAGTTTCGTGCCCTTAATCCTCCCCCTGAAACAATATCTATCCTGAAGTCTTCCATTGCAGAGTAGATGGTCTCTTCTATCTGTTTTGATAGTCTGTGAATTTCATCAACAAAGAGTATATCTCCTTCCTGTAAAGAGTTTATTAAGGCTACAAGGTCTCCCTTTTTTTCTATCATTGGCGCTGAAACAATTTTAATGTTTTTTTCCATTTCATTTGCGATAATTGTTGCAAGTGTTGTTTTTCCTGTTCCAGGAGGTCCATAGAAAAGTATATGGTCAAGAGTTGCCTGCCTTTTTTTAGCTGAACTAAGGGCAATTTCAAGAATTTTCTTTACCTTTTCCTGTCCTGTAAAATCTTTGAGATATAAAGGTCTTAATGCTGACCTATTTTCCAAATTTTCCTCCTGAAAGGAGAGAAGTTGCTTCCTTTATAATTTCTTCAACAGTTTTGTTTTCTGTATCAATCTCTTTTACGACTTTGATTACTTCTCTTCGTGGATAACCGAGATTTTCCAGCAGGTCTATAATTTCGGCAGTTTCTTCTTTTTCTTCTCTTTTAAATTTTTCTGACAGTTCAAATATGAGCCTTTCAGAAAGTTTCTTTCCAAGACCGGGAACAAGGGAAAGAGTTTTTGCATCTTTTCTTGTAACTATTTCTTCAAGCTCTTCAATTGTAAAGTGGGAAAGAATGTTAAGTGCCGTTCTTGAGCCTATTTTGGGAACTTTTGTAAGAATTTCAAAGAGTTCTCTTTCATTCTGAGTTTTAAATCCGTAAACGGTAGGAGTCCCTTCCTGAGGAAAAACAACTTTTGTAAACAGAAAAATTTTATCTCCTATCTTTGTTTCGGTTATTAAGTTAAGTGGAACGAGGATTTTAATCCCCATTCCACTGCACTTTACTGCTATTCCGTCAGAGTATTTAAAAGCGATCTCACCTTCTATAAAATCAAGCATCAATCTTCTATCTCAAAGAATTTTTTAATTTTGTTTTCATTTGGTGAGAGTATTACTCCCCTTTCTGTAATTATTCCCGAGATATTTTCATGAGGAGTAACATCAAATGCAGGATTTTTAACTTTTGCATGTTCTGGAGCAATTCTACAGTCCGAACAGTGGCAGTAAACAATTTCGTCAGGTGATCTGTCTTCAATAGGAATCTCTGTTCCTGTTTTAATGGAGAAGTCAAAAGTTGATGATGGAGCGGCTATATAGAAAGGAATACCGTGCTCTTTGGCAAGAACAGATAAAGTGTATGTGCCTATCTTGTTTGCAGTATCTCCGTTTAAGGCGATTCTGTCAGCACCAACTATTATGCAACTTATCTCTCCAAGTGCCATGAACCATCCTGCCATGTTGTCTGTAATAAGATAGTAGGGGATTCCTTCCTGTTCAAGTTCCCATGCTGTTAGCCTTGCTCCCTGAAGGTAGGGTCTTGTTTCATCAACATATACTACTATATCCTTTTCAAGCTGATATGCAGCCCTTATAACTCCAAGAGCGGTTCCAAATCCGGCTGTTGCAAGAGCACCTGTGTTGCAGTGGGTGAGGATTGTTTCTTTATTTCCAAGAAGTTCTGCACCATACATCCCTATCTTTTTATTTCTATCTATATCCTGCATCTCTATGTTTTTTGCTTCAGTTTCAAGGGCAAGAAGTATATCTTCCATATTTGTTCCTGCATCTATAATACTTTTCATTCTTTTTAAAGCCCAGAACAGGTTAACAGCCGTAGGTCTTGTTGTGGCAAGCCTGTTTATCACAAGCTCCGCGAGCATTTTAAATTCATTTATGTCTTTTGCCCTTTGAGCAAGTTCTTTTGCTCCAAGAGTTACTCCGTAAGCTGCCGTTACACCTATTGCAGGTGCGCCACGTATCACCATATCTTCTATGGCTTTTGCAACATCTTCATAGCTTTTGCAGGTTATCCACTCCTCTTTATGGGGAAGTTTTCTCTGGTCAAGGAGTAAAAGAGCATCTCCTTCCCACTTTAAAGGACGAATATCTCTTATCTGTCTCATTTATGCTCCTCCTTTTTTACTACAAGGACAGGACATTTAGCGTTTCTTATTACAGCTTTTGTTGTGCCTCCCATTTCAAGTATCCGTTCAAGAAGCCCTTTTCCGTGATAACCTATTACTATCACATTAACTTTTTTCTCCTCTGCCGTTTTAACTATTTCTTCCTTGGGGTCTCCAACGGTCATTATAGTTTCAACTTCAAAACCTGCTTTTTCAAGTTCGTGTTTTACCTGCTGGAGCTGTTCCTGATGTCTGTCAAGTATCGCTTTTTCTATCTCGGGTATGTGAGCGTAGATTGCTGCAACGTCAAGGGCAAACGGGTCATCAAATTGTGGAAGACTGAATTCAAGAGGGTGGATTACATGAAGAACAACAACTTTTTTGGCATTTGCCTCTTTCAACTTTAAAACATACTCCTTTGCTACATTTGCAAGGTCTGAAAAGTCTGTAGGGTAAAGCACTGTGTTAAATATTGACATCCCTCTCCTCCTTTTTAACTGATTCCCAGAGTTTATCCATCTCTTCAAGGTTCATCTTTTCAAGAGAACTGCCTTCTATTTTAGCTTTTCTTTCCATCTCTTTAAATCTCTTTACAAATTTTTGGTTTGTTCTGTGAAGAGCTATTGCCGGATCAACATTTAAAAATCTTGATAGATTTACTATTGCAAACAGAAGGTCTCCCAGCTCCTCTTCAATTTTTTCCCTGTTTTCACTCTTTACAGCTTCTTTAAGTTCGTTCCATTCCTCTTCAACCTTCTCCATAACCTGTTCTTTCCTCTTCCAATCAAATCCGACCTTTGCAGCTTTCTTCTGAAGTTTTAATGCTCTTTCTATTGGAGGCATGGATTTTGGGACACCGTCAAGAATTGAATCTCCATGTTTTCCTTCAGCTTTTTTAAATTCATCCCAATTTTTTAAAACATCTTCAGAAGAATTTATATCTTTCCGTTCTCCAAATACATGGGGATGCCTGAATATAAGTTTTCTACAAATTTCATCAACCACTTCATCTATAGTAAACTTACTGTGTTCTTTTGCTATCTGTGAGTGAAAAACAACCTGCAACAAAATATCACCAAGTTCCTCTTTCATATTTTTAAAGTCTTTGCTTTTAACGGAATCTATGAATTCATAAGTTTCTTCAAGTAAATATGGTAAAAGAGATTCGTGAGTTTGCTCTCTATCCCAGGGACATCCATCATCAGACCTTAGCTTTTCCATGATTTTGACTAAATCTTCAAAAGTGTACATATTTTTCCTCCTTGCTTTTCTAATTATAGCAGGCTGCAGGGTTTAGATGCTAAAATTATAGTTAGCACCGTTTTTTCTGGAGGTTAAGGTGAGCAGAAAAATAAGGCTTGGAGTTAATATAGACCATGTGGCAACTGTAAGGGAAGCGAGAAAAACTTTTGAGCCTGATCCTGTTCATGCTGCTGTTATTGCTGACCTTGCAGGGGCAGACCAGATAACCCTTCATTTAAGAGAGGACAGAAGACACATACAGGACAGGGATTTAAAGTTGATTAAAGAAGTTGTTCACTCAAAGATAAATCTTGAGATGGCTGCAACAGATGAGATGGTAAAAATAGCTTTAGACGTTAAACCCCATCAGGTTACTCTTGTTCCAGAAAAGAGGGAAGAGATAACAACGGAAGGCGGTCTTGATGTTGCAGGACAGAAAGAGAGAATTAAGGATGTTGTGAAAAAATTGAAAGAGGCAGGAATTGTTGTCAATCTTTTTATTGACCCTGAAGAAAAGCAACTTGATGCAGCACTTGAAGTGGGAGCTGATGCTGTGGAGCTTCACACTGGTGAGTATGCGAATGCTTCTACTGAAGCAGAGAGAGAAAAGGAGCTTGAGCGCTTAAAGGAAGCTGCAAAATACGGAAAAGCTATAGGTCTTAAAATCTATGCCGGGCACGGATTAACCTATAAGAATGTTGAACCTGTAGCGGCTATAGAGGAGATAGAAGAGCTTAATATTGGTCATTCCATAGTTGCAAACGCTGTGCTTAAAGGACTTGCAGATGCAGTTAAAGAGATGAAGGAGATTATAAATAGGGTAAGATGATAGTTTCTTGCGGAGTTGATATAGTTTCAAATAAAAGGATAGAAACGGTTTTAAACAAGTGGGGTGATAAATTTCTTGAGAAAGTTTTCCCTGAAGGAGTTGATTACTGCAGAAAGAAAAGAAAAGGAGAGTATATTGGCTGTATAGCAGCAAGGTTTGCTCTTAAAGAGGCTGTGATTAAGGCTTTTTCATCGTTGGGGATTTCTGTCTCTTTTTCAGATATTGTTATAAGAGATGGCGGAAAAAATATATCCTTGAGTGTGAAGGGACAGAGCTTTAAATTTCTTTTCTCTATATCTCATGAAAAAGAGTATTCCATTGCATTTGTAAATGTTGTTAAGGAGAGTTAGATGCCAGATAAAAAGTACGTTTCAATTTTCCTTGAAGGAAGGAAGATAAAAGTTCCTGAAGGTTATACTGTTATAGAAGCTTTATGGGATACAGGTCATGATATAAAAAGGGGAGTTGGATGCTTGTCAGGATTGTGTGGAGCCTGTGCCATTGCTTATCTTGAGCCTGGCGGTAAAAGAGTGAAGTTTGGACTTGGCTGTCAGACAATTGTTAAAGAAGGTATGAACATTACCGTAATGCCATTTTTCCCTTCTCGAACAGCGCAATATAACATTTCTCAGATGGAAAGACCGATAGAAAAGCTTAAAGAGATATATCCTGAGCTTTATATGTGTCAGAGTTGTGGTTTCTGTTCTGTTGCCTGTCCTGAATGGATTAATGTATCAAAAGTGATGTCGTTTCTAAAAAGTGGAGAGTATGAGAAAGCAACAGAGATGATGCTTGATTGTATTTTGTGCGGGTTATGTGCGTCTCGTTGTCCTCGCGGTATTGCTCCTCAGATTATTTCTCTTTTTGTTCAACGGGCTGTAGAGAAGGAACGACCTCTTCCAGAGAATTTAAAGAGAAGATTGGCAGAACTTGAAGATTTAAAGTATGAGGAGCTTTGGGCAGAGATATTTAAACTGGATGAGAACGGATTAAGAGAGTTTTGTGAAAAAGCACGAAAGGAGAAGGATTAATGTATCCACAGCAACTAATTGAGAATATATCGTTACTTGAAAAAACACGAGATTTTAGATTAAACGAGAAACCGTCTTCTTTGCATGAGGAGGAGAAAAAAAGCTTACTTGAAACGTATCATCCAGATTTTAAATTGTCTGCTTTCAGAACTCTAAGGGTTGGAGTTAACAGAGGTGATAGAACTGTTCATGAGATAGCTGATCTGCTTGAAGCATTCAGCAGTTTTGATTATAGAGAGATTGATTTTGAAAGTCCCGATATAGAAACGGATGTTCTCGTTTTAGGAGGTGGCGGTGCTGGTATAACAGCTGCTCTTTTTGCTGAGAGCACCGGTGCTAAAGTTGTTCTTGCAACAAAACTTCGTCTTGGAAACTCCAACACTATAATGGCTCTTGGTGGCATGCAGGCAAGTGTTGACGAAAACGACTCTCCTGTGAAGCATTTTGCCGATACTATGGTTGCCGGTCAATTTAAAGGCAGAAAGGAGCTTATTAGGGTAATGGTGGATGACGGTCCAAGGATTGTTAAATGGCTTCTTGAACTTGGTGTTAATTTTGATAGAGATGAGAAGGGAAACCTTTTAACGAAAAAAGCAGGAGGGTCTTCAGCTCCAAGAATTCTTTCAATAGGAGACTACACCGGCCTTAACATTATAAAAATATTGAAAGATGAGATAAGAAACCGAGAAAATGTAGAAATTCTTGAGTTTTCACCCGCTGTAGAGTTAACCACAAATGAGTTTGGAGAGTGTAATGGTGCTGTTCTTTTTGACCTTGAGAGGAAGCGCTTTTTCTTAGTAAAAGCAAAAGCGGTTGTTCTTGCGACCGGCGGTTCAGGAAGGCTTCATATTCAGGGATTTCAAACATCAAATAACTTTGGAGCCACAGGTGATGCTATAGTTCTTGCTTATAGAGCTGGGGCAAAACTTGAAGGACTTGACTCTTTTCAATACCATCCGACAGGAATCGTCTATCCGGACCATATGGTTGGTGTTCTCGTAACTGAAGCTATAAGAAGTCTTGGGGCACATCTTGTTAACGGTAGAGGAGAGAGATTTATAAATGAACTTGAAACAAGAGACGTAGTTTCTGCTGCAATGATAAAAGAGTGTGAAGAGGGAAGGGGAGTAAAAACACCTTCAGGAAGGATAGGTGTATGGCTTGACACTCCTGTTCTGACACTAAAGTTCGGTAAAGGTTTTCTGATGAAAAACTTCCCTGCTCTTTATAGAATGTTTAAACGGGTCAAAATAGATATTGAGAAAAGGCCTTTGCTCGTTTATCCTACTCTTCACTATCAAAACGGTGGTGTTCTTATAGATGAAAAAGGAGAAACTACCGTGAAAAATCTTTTTGTTGCAGGAGAAGCTGCTGGTGGAATTCACGGCAGAAACAGATTGATGGGTAATTCTCTTCTTGATATCTTTGTTTTTGGAAGAAGAGCAGGTCTTGCAGCTGCCCGCAGAAAATATAAAGATGCTGGAAAACAGACATTAAAACATGTGGATAGATACTACAATGAACTTAAAAATTTAAGAATAACAACCGTTGCAAAAACACCGAGAATATTCCAGGAATTTATAGTTGTTAAGTAGATGCTTTGCCCTTTCGGGCAAAGCATTGTGGATATTAAAACTTAGGTGTGTTGTTAATTTTCAACTCTTTTTCAAGCTTATACCCAACAGAGTAAAGAGTTTCTTCATCAAACGCTTTGCCTATTAACTGAACACCCACAGGAAGACCTTTGCTATCAAATCCGCATGGCATTGAAAGCCCTGGAAGACCGGCAAGATTAACAGCAATTGTAAATATATCGGAAAGATACATTTTTATTGGGTCGTCTGTCTTTTCTCCTATCTTAAACGCTGTTGTAGGTGAAACGGGGGTAACTATAAAATCAACTTTTTCAAAAGCGTTCTGAAAATCCTGATATATAAGAGTTCTAACCTTTTGAGCTTTTAAATAATAAGCATCGTAATATCCGGCACTTAAAGTGTATGTTCCTATCATTATTCTTCTTTTCACTTCATTTCCAAAACCTTCGGCTCTTGTTTTGCAGTACATATCTATAAGGTCGGTGTATTCTTTTGCCCTGTAAGTGTATCTCACACCGTCAAATCTACCGAGGTTTGAGGAAGCTTCAGCCGGAGCGATTATGTAGTAAGTTTCAACAGCATAAGATGTATGGGGAAGAGAAATCTCTTCCACTTCCACTCCCAACTTTTCAAGTGTTTTTGCAGCTTCCATAACTTTTTCTTTTACTTCCGGGTCAATACCTTCTATGAAGTACTCTTTTGGAAGACCTGCTTTTAGACCTTTAATTTCGTTATCAAGGGCTTCAAGGTAGTTTGGTACCGGAAGTTTTGCACTTGTTGCGTCTTTTGAATCAAGTCCAGAGATTATGTTAAGGAGAAAAGCGTTGTCTTCTATATTTTTTGTTATCGGTCCTATCTGGTCAAGAGAAGATGCGAAGGCGGTTAATCCGTATCTTGAAACTCTTCCGTAGGTTGGTTTCATTCCTACCACACCACACAGAGAACAGGGCTGTCTTATTGAACCGCCCGTGTCAGAGCCAAGGGATGCTAATGCAGAACGGGCTGCTACAGCAGCTGCAGAACCACCGGAGGAACCTCCTGGAACCCTTTCAAGATCCCACGGATTTCTCGTTACTCCAAAAAAGGAAGTTTCTGTTGAAGAACCCATGGCAAATTCATCAAGATTGTTTTTTCCTATAAAAATAGCACCTTTTTCACGGAGTTTTTTTATAACTGTTGCATCATACGGTGCAATGAAATCTTTAAGCATTTTTGAAGCACAGGTCATCTTTTGACCTTCAACAAGAATATTATCTTTTATTGAAAGTGGAATTCCAAAAAGATCTGGAATTTCTGTTTCAGAAAGCTTCTCAAGTTCTCTATCTTTTAACTTAGCAGCTTCTATGCTTTTTTCCTTTTCTACTGTTATGTAGGCGTTTAGTTTACTTTCGGTTTCTTCAATTCTTGAAAAAAGCTCTTCAGTTATTTCAGAAGGTTTAATCTCTTTCTTTGCTATGAGAGAGGAAAGTTCTTTTAGCGATTTATTTATCAACTCCATTGTTTGCCTCCGTTATTTTTTAATAACTTTAGGAACTATAAAATGCTTTCCGTCCGTTTCAGGTGCATTGAGGAAAGTTTTTTCATAAGGAAAACTCACTCCTGGAACATCTTCCCTTAAAACATTTTCAGGTGGAATAATCTGAAATTTCGGATCAATCCCTTCAGTATCAAGCTCATTTAGCTTTTCCACAAAGTTTAAAATATCACTCAACTGCTCCTGAAACATTTCAACTTCATCTTCAGTTAATGACAGTCTTGAGAGAAGGGCTATATGTTTTACCTGTTCTTTTGAAAGTTTCATCTATCTTCTCCTTTTTCCTGATTTATCAGTCTAATTATACTCCTATTTTTAGGTTTAATTTAAGAGCTTCGGAGAAATGCTTTTATGATTTTTATCGTTTCCTCTATTCTCCTTCTACCTTCTATGCTGGAGGAATGGCACTTAAGTTCTATATTCTTCTTTAATCTTATTTTTCCTGTTAACACCATCTCTTCAAGCCAGTTTATAAAATCTTCTCCATTTCCCCCGAATTTGTCGTAAATTCCCATATCATAATCTATATCAATGGCTTCAATTCTATCCTGATACTTTTTAACAAACTTTTTCAGGTCATCCACAGTTCTTACAAGTTTGTACCCCGGTGGTGGTAGTCTGTTGTCGTCAAGGTAGAGTTTCATGATTTACACCTTTGATTATGCTTTTAAATTTTCGTAATTTTAAAAATCTGTCCTTATAGATACAATATAAATTATGTCAGAATAAACGTATAAGTTTCGTTTACTTATAAAGAGAAGAAGTTTTGTTAAAATAACACTAAATAGGGGAATTTTTAAATTTTAGATGAATTTTAATTTGGAGGTAGCTATGGAGGCAATTTCCTTAAAAACAGTACTTGAAAATTATAGGAAAACGAAAGATGAGGTTCTTACAAGTTTGAGAAAAGCTCTTAATGGTGATGGTAATGTTAATAAAGTTGCTGAAACATTTTCCGTTGGAGATTTATTTTCTTTTGGAAAATTTCTGGGAATGATTGTTGATGAAGGAGAAAATTGTTATTGGTGTTGTAAAGTTTCAGAATTTATAGAAATGGTCGGTCCTTATGACGTTATTGTTAACATTGGCAGTAAGAGATTTATAGTGGAAACTTCAAATGCTTTTATCGTGCCTAAAAGTTTAATGGGCAAAGCGTTCAAAGCAGGAACTCTAAGTGAAACTGACTTTGATTTTGTAATCAAAGCTTATGACGGAGAGAAAATTTCTTCTCATAAAACGGGAGAAGAATTTGTCCCTGATGATTTAAGGTTTTTATTTCTAAAAGAGGAAGGGGATTTAGTAAGAAAATTTGCTAAACTTGCTGGGAAAACCCTCTTTTCTTCTACAGAAAAACTTCAGACAAGTGATAAAGAAGAAAACAATTGTATAATTCTTTCCTTCATTCCTGAAGATGTTTTTGAAATAGTTGCTGCTGATACTGAAAATAAGGTGGAGTATGCAGATGACTTTGTCCTTTTAAGAGAAGGAGAGGGAATTAAAATTTTTCCGTCTAAAAAATTTGTAGGAAAAAGAGGAATGATTAGAATATTTGGTAAAGAAAAATTTTATGAATCTGTGCCCGGGGAGATAATTTTGAAATCTAAGGATGAAAAATTGTCATCTGTTCCCCTTTCTATTTTGGTTGGAAAAATAAAAATAGAAAGGGAAAGTGATAAAGATGAAGTTTGATGAATATCCTGTTGATATTGTTATTGAATTTGTTAGAGAAGGGAGAACTATTCCTTTTGAGGAGAATGAAGAATATATCAGAGAAATCTTTTTAGGTGAATCAGTCACTGATAAACATTTCTTTCTGCAGAATCTTTTGTTGTTTAGACTTTTAGATGAAATACCTATAAGTGAAATTGAAAAAGTTATGGCTATGGAAATTGTTGATGTTAAACATTTTGAGTTTCCTGCAATTTCTGTTTCAAACAAACAAAACGATTGTGTGTTGAGGGGGAAGATCGTTTATACCAGTAAACCACCGAAAAGAAACAGTTTTTTAGTTGACAATAATGTGATTCGGGCGTGTAAAACTTTCAAAAGTTTGTTTAATACGAAAAATTTTATTTTAGTGTTTGATGGTAGAGAATTTACAGGGACGTCATTTATGCTCTCTGTTGTTGTAGCTCACTTCTTTTCTCAAAAGTTATTTGAGTATTTTATGTTTACAGGAGAAGTTCTTCCTTCAGGAAAAATAAACAAAGTGGACTCTATTCTGGAGAAAAAGAAACTTGCACAAAGGTATGGAAAAAAACTTATATCACCTGAAGACGTTTCTTCTATTGAGGAAGTTGATTTCTGGCTTAACGAAAGCAAACCTCTTCCTGTTCCTTTTTCTGTGATGATAAAGAAAAATAATGATGGTTTAAAGCTTCTTGAGAGTGCGATAAAAGAAAGGGAGCCTTTGTTTTCTCTAAAAAATTTGGAGGTTTTTTTTGAGATAAAGCGCGAAGATATTTCCATACTGCATTCTGGGTTTTTGTCGGAAAATTATCAGGAGTGGCTGGCTTTTGTTCACAGAATAAGGGAGCAACTTAGGAAGCTTTTTTCTAATGAGAAGCTGGTAGAGCTAAAAAAACCTGTTATAAACTTAATATGTTCAGAATCCATTATAAGTTTTGTAATTGGAGTGCTTGTTGGTACCAAGAAGAGAGTAGTTTTTCATTCATATAACCGTGGCGATAACGTTTATGTTCCTTCAATGGAAACAGATGATAGTTTAAGAAGTTTGGATTTTCCAGGGGCTGAATTTTGTGGAGAGTTGATAGATTACGAATATTTTATATCAGATAAAAATAAAAATGTTCTTCCAGTAATTATTGATATGGCACCGACAACGAGAATAGAGTATGATGTAAAAGAATTTTTAAAGAAAAATAGGATTGAAAATTTCATCGTTATAAAAATAGATAGAGACAAAATTAAGAACTACATTCCTGAAGATACAAATATACGGAAAAAATTAGTAAAAGAAATTTATAATTTGTTAAATTGCCAGACTTTTAAGAAATTTTCAAAGTTATGGTTTTTTATGAATCTTCCTGTGGATATAGCTTTCGGACTTGGAAGCACTTTTCAGGATACAAGGATGATTTCACTATTTAAATTTTTTCCAGGAAAGAAAGATAAATATGTAGAGGTTTTAAATGTTTCTCCTGGACCTTCCCCTGGTGGTGTTAAAAGTATTTTTTAGTTGTTACTTTTTTAAAAATTTTGTAAAATTGGAAAAATTCGTTTGGGGGGATTGAGTGTGGAGTCTTACCTTCTCAAAGGAGATATCAATGGAATACAAAATTTTATCTATTCTGTAAAAGAAGGAAAGGGAGGTGTTGCAAAAACGTTAAGAGCAAGAAGTTTCTTTATTACAACAATTCCCTCTTACATAGCATACTTTTTAAAAGAAAAGCAACATCTTGAGGTTGAAGTTTGTCTTGATGGTGGTGGTGGTTTTATATTCAAAGTTTCGGGAGAAAATGTTGAAAGTGCATTAAAAGAACTTAAACAAAAAGTGGAAGCAGTTTTTATTGAGAAATTTTCTGGAGAGTTAGGAATTACTATTGAGTGGTTGCCTTCTGGGAAGGGAAATTTTTCAGACCTTCATGAAGTTACGTTGAAAGCTAAAAAAAGGAAATTTTCCACCTATTTTGAGAGCGTTAAGAATCCAATTTTCCTTGAAGATAAAGGAAAAGTTAAATGTGAGGTTTGCGATATTTACTTTACAGATTCAGATGATGGTATATGTAAACTTTGTAAAGAGTTTATGGAAGTCGGGACAAAACTTCCATCAAAAAAATTCTGGAAGATTACAGATAAAAAAGAAGGAAGAGCGTTTTTCTCTATTAAAGAATTTGGATGGCTTATTTTTCCAAAAAATGGAGGGCATGAAGCATTCCGGAAGGAGAGTTATAGAGACAGTAAATGCAAAAAATACAGCAATGCTCCTAAAAAATTTGAGATAGTTGTACCTGTTATTTCAAGAGATTTAACACAAGAGGATATTAAAAAGTATTCCCTATCAGAGGAGCTTGAAAATCTAAAAGAACATCAAATCGCACCTTTTGAGATAATAGCCTATCACAGTGAAGGAGATAAAAAACTTGGTTATTTGATGATGGATGTTGATAACCTTGGGTTACTTTTCGGTCAGTTGGATGATGTTGGCAAACAGCAAAAGCTTAGCTCTATAATAGATATGTTTTTCTCTGAAAAAATTCCGGAGATAGCAAAAGCAGAAAAGTTCGTTCCTGAAAACTCTGATCTTCTAAAAGAAACTCTTATCTACCTTCTATATTCAGGAGGAGATGACCTGTTTGCAATAGCACCGTGGAACGTTCTTATAGATTTTGCTGTGTGTGTGAGAGAGAAATTCAAAAGTTATATATCAGAATCACTTAAAGGGAAGGATTTACTTGGTAATGATACAAAAAAAGATTCTTACGAATTGATAACTGTTTCAGCAGGAATTTATATAAGTAAACCGAAATTTAATATAAGAGCAGCTGCAGAAAAATGTAAAGATGCAGAGTACAGAGCAAAAACTGTTACCTCTTTCAGCAAAAAGAAAGAGAAATCATACTCTAAAGATGCTGTTTGTGTGTTTGATGTTGTTGTTCATTGGGATGATATAAATGATTTGTTGTCGGTTTCCAGAGATCTGATTTCCTACATTGAAAGTGGAAAGTTATCCCGCGGTTTTGTCTATAAGTTACACTCTCTTTATAAGGAAAAGATTGAAAATCCGGTAAATTCTGGAAAAAGACCTGATTTAAGTTTTTATCCTCTTATCTATTATTTTGTGGGAAGAAATATAGAAGATGATGAAGTTAGAAATTTTGTTACTGAAAAAGTAATTAAAGAAGCGGAGGATTTTGAAAACATTGAAAATAATAAACTTAAGTTTATAACAAACTATGTGCTTCTTGCTACAAGGAGGTTATAATGAGTAGGAAAAATCAGCAGTCGGAAAAAAATTTGCTAAAAGAAATTAATCGCAAATTGTCAGCTGTTGAATCTATTTCTGATGTTTTTAAAGAAAGCGACATATATAAACCTGAAGGTAAGCTTTTTAAAATTCTTGAACAAAACAAAAATGCGTTTAAAACCACTCAACTAAGAAAGATTTTTTCCGAAATAAAAATGATAGAGATGGAAATAGAAAGGAAAAAAGAGTTAACGCAGGAGGTAAAGAAAAGAATCTTTCGTCTTTACCCAAAACTTGCTTACTCAAAAGCTCGCGACTTAATCAAAGAAGACTTTTACCAATTCTTTATCCTTTTACTTGAAAAAATGGAGAAAAACAAAGAAGAAGCTTTAAAAGTATGTGATGTTTTTACCTCTATTGTTGCCTTCAAAAAATATTTAGAATCATGAAACTTTGAAGTGGGAGGATGAAATGGAAGAGCAAAGATATCATTTTTACGGAAATGTGCTAATACCTTTTAGGCTTGAAGTTGTTACAGGACTTCATATTGGTGGATCAAAAGAGGGATTTGACATAGGAGGAGTTGACAATCCCGTTATTAAACTGCCGTTTGACGTAAAAGTTAAGTCTGAGTTTTCAGGTGAAGAATATGTTGTGCCTCGTGAATTTCCTTACATTCCTGGTTCAAGTTTAAAAGGAAAAATAAGGAGTCTTCTTGAATGGGAAAATAATCTCGTTAGAGAAGACGGTTCTCCGACTGCCGATCCTGATAGTGCGGTAGGAAAAGTTTTTGGAATCGCTGACAGTGATAGAGAAAAAAGGAAAAAAGCAGGACCTGTTAGATTAAGAGTTTTTGACTCCTACATTTCTAAAGATAGCATTGAGAACGATTTTTATACAGAGCTTAAATATGAAAACTCCATAAACCGTATAACTTCAGAAGCAAATCCGAGGCCTTTTGAGAGAGTTCCTGCTGGAACAGTTTTTGAAGGGAGATTCCTTCTTAAACTTTTCGCAAGGGAAGATGTTGATTTCTTAAATCTTATTGAAACAGGAATGAAACTGCTGGAAGATGATTACCTTGGAGGTGGAGGTTCTCGGGGATCTGGAAGGGTAAGATTTTCGGATATTAGAATTGTATTCAGGGATAAGAAATTCTATAAAGGTGAGTGTAAAGAGAAAATTTTCACAGATTTCAGGAACGCTATTGAAGAAATAAAAAAAACTATAGGGTGATATAGATGGAAAGTGTAAGAATTCTTATTAAACCGACTTCTCCGTTAAAAAGTGAACTTTCTTCTTACACGCTATTTTCAGCTATCTGTTGGGGATTAAAGTTTCTATATGGAGATGATTATGTTAAAGAGTTAGTAAATATGGTTTCTTCCAGTAAATTTTTTATATCTTCTTTGATGCCTGTAGATATAGAGAAGAAAAAATTTTTTTACTTTAAACCAGAACTTGAACCTGTAATAGAGAGAGAAACCGATCCTGAAAAACGCAGCGAAAGAAGAACGATGCAGAAAAAATTTAAGAAAAAGAAATTCATAGATTTTCTTTCTTTAAAGAAAATATTAGATGGAGTGATAAAAACAGAGCTTGAACTTATGAATTTCCTTGTTGATGAAAATGGAAACGAAACATTCTATATAAGTTTAGAATTTCCTCATGTAAGTATAGACCGATTTTCAATGACAGCTAAAGAAGGTCTGTTTTTCTATGAAAGTGCGGTTTTTATAGAATCCGGGTATTTTATTGTTTTTGCTGAAGAGGAAATTTTAAATGCTGTGGAAAAATCTTTAACTCTTTTAAAGGATTGGGGAATAGGCGGAAACAGAAATATAGGTTATGGAGCTTTTAATTTTGAAATTTTGAAGGACGAAGAGCTAAATATTCTTTCCGATTACTTTATCCGATATTTTAATGGAGCGACAAGCTTTATTACTCTTTCTCCTGTAATTCCAACTTCAAATATAGATTTTTCAAAAAGCATGTATTCTCTTTATACATTCAAAGGTGCAGCGGAATACGATTTTCAAAAAGATGTTTTATGGAAGAGAAAAGTGTTTTATATGAAGGAAGGTGCGGTTATAAAGAGGAAAAAAACAGATGAGACGGCAGGTGCTATATTGGATGTTTCTCCTGAACCTTCAGTTTCTATTTTTCAATACGGTCTTGAATTTCCTTTGTGTTTAAGGGGTGAAATATGAGATTTCGTTTGACAACTCTGACACCACTACATATAGGAACCGGACAAAACATATCCCCTTTTGAGTTTATAATTAAGGATGGAAGATGTTATATTTATGATATTACTGATATTGTAGGTATCAACTCAATAGTTGATCTGAAATTGAAAAATATGCTTAAAAATTCTGCAACTTCATTGAGTCTAAAAAAGATAATTACTGATTCATCTATTAAAAAGGTTTTAGATAGGATAAAGCCCCTGTATTCTATTGCTATTGAAATAGACTTTCAACAAGGTTCTATGAGATCTGGAAATATAAAAAATATTGAAGAGTTTATAAAAACCAATAATCTTGTATATATTCCCGGTAGTGAAATAAAAGGCAGTTTAAGAAGAGCCCTTTTTTATTACATTCTGAGCAAAGAAAAGAAAATCGGTGGTTCAATATATATCAAATTTATAAAGAAACTTCAAGGTATTGTGCATCAGTATCAAAAGGAAAAGAAAAATTCAGAGGACTTTAGAGCTTTAAAGAGAAAGTTCAAAAAGAAGTTAAGTAGACTGGTTCAACAGATAGAGTTTGAAGTGTTTCGTGGAGAAAAGTTTACTGAGGACGCAAAGAGAGATGTTTTAAGATTTGTAAAAATCAGTGATACTGAATCTAAAAGTCCTGAAGAGGTTCTTTCTTTGCGAGAAATTTACATTTATTATTACCACGGTAAGAGAAAACAGTTCTCAATATTTTCTGAAACTGTGGACCCAAAAGTTTCTTTTTCATTTAACTTGGATATTGATAAAAGAGGAATAAAAAACTGTGGTTGTCACGAAATTTTAAAAGACATTTTTATTAACGATAAGCTTTTACGTAGTTGGTGTTCTGCTGAAATATGGACTTTAAATAAGGATGAATATTTAAAGTCTCTGTGTCCCCTGTTGTTAAAAAAATGTTTAAAATGCCAATAATAAGAATAGGAAAACATGAAGGATTTTTATCAACAACAATCACAGCCTTGGTAAAAGACGACGAAGAACTTTTTGAAGGAATTTTTGAAATAGTTGCTCCTAAAATGAGTGAAATTCCAAATAAAACGAGAAAACTTACGGCAGTTGAGAAATTGCCTCTTGGGATATGTAAATTAGGAGAAGAAAAATAATGCCTGTTAGTTTCAATTTGAGAGTATCTATTAACAGGAAAATTAACATAGAGGAATTAAACCCCGAAAGAATTCATGCTCTTTTCTTCAGTTTTCTTCCAGAAAGTATGGCTAAAAGCTTGCATGCGGATAATATAAAACCCTTTTCTCTATCATATCAAAGATTTTTTAACAGTAATAAAGAAAGAGAGATAGGAAGTTTTATACTAAAAATTTCTTTTCTCAAAGAAAAAATGTTTCCACTGTTTGTTAAAGAAGTTTCCAAAGCTGGAAAAGATAAGAATGTTGTCATTGGAAAAGCAAAGGTAGTTAAGACAAAAATCAGTTCTGTTAACTATATTTCTTATGCAGAACTTTTAAATAATGCTGGTTATGAAAAGGATATAGTTTTTCAGGTTATAACTCCTGCAACTTTTAAAAAAGGAAAATATGATAATCCATCTCCGGTTCCATCTCTTATTTTCAAAAGTCTATTTAGAAAATGGAACCATTTTTCCAGACTAAAGCTGCCGATTTCAGAAACAGAGTTTATAAAGTTGGTTAAAAGACATGTTTTAACATCTGGCTTATGGATAAAAACGGAAAAAGTTTTCATATCTCTTTCTTTTAAAAAACTTATAGGCTTTAAAGGTAGGTTATACTTCTATATTGACACTGACAATAAGCAACTTTTAAAAGTTTTAAATGCTTTATCTGATTTTTCAGAGTTTAGTGGTATCGGCAGGAAAACAACTATGGGTTTTGGTAGAATAAAAAGAATTAATAGTTAGCAGTAATGGTAAAGGAGGGATTTTTATGAAAGAGGTAAGATGGGATGACCTGATAGAAAAGGTTAGTAAAGTTGAAAAAATTGTAAATGAAATAAAAACTATAGGTGGAATAAATGTTGATTGGATAGAGGAGAAACTTGAAAGAACAAAAAAAGATATTTATGGAAAAGTGTTTAAGATTTCTGTTTTTGGTGGATTTTCAGATGGAAAATCTACAATTATTTCGTTTCTGCTAAAACGTAATGACATAGAAATATCACCAGAACCGACTACAGATAAAGTCAACTATTATAAATACAAGAATAAAAATGTAGTTATTGCAGATACTCCTGGGCTATTTTCTGAAAACTTAATTCATGATGAAGAAACAAAGAGATTTATATCTGAATCTGACCTTATTATCTTTGTAACCGATGCACTCAATCCTTTGAAAGAGAGCCAGCATAGGGTTATAAAGTGGCTTCTTAAAGATCTGGATAAAAAAGACTCAACAGTCTTTGTCATTAATAAAATAGACACAATGGATGTTGACCTGTATAACAGGGAGGACTTTGAGAGAGCTTGCAAAATAAAGAAAAAGGTCGTTTCAGAAACTCTTGATAGAATTATTGGGGAAAATGCAGGAAACTATCGGATTATCTGTGTTGCTGCTGATCCATGGGGGATGGGAATTAAATACTGGATGGAGAATATTGAGGAGTATTTTTCCATCTCAAATATGAAGGTTCTTGAAGAAATTATAGAAGAAACCATTAAATCTCCAGAAACAATGAATATTCTTTTTGAAAAAAAGGTAAATTCGGTTATAAAAGATGTTAAAAACGTTTTTTCTGTGGAATTGAGGAATAACCTGAAAAGTCTTGAAATCTCCCTTGAAGAGCTTGAAGTGGAGCTGGAAGAGCTTGATAGTGAATTAAGAAAACTTGAAAAGCATATTACAAAGGCCACAAGGGACTTTAAGGAGCGAATTCGTAATTTGAGAAGTTCTATATTAAGGAGAATAAAGTTATGTAACAATACAGAAGAGTTGGGACTGGTTGTCCGCGAAGAGTTGGGCCCTGAAGCAGTAGTTTTAAAAAGTAAAATAGAAGATATTTTCTATGAGTGTTTTACTCCAGTGACAGAATATCTTGAAAAGTCAGGGGATATTTTTTTAAAAATTGTTGAGGATTACCAGAAGCTTAAGATGGAATCCTCAATTTTCGCCAGCAAGTTTTTAACTTCTGCTACAAAAAAGACAGGAGAAATTTTAGGTAAAATTCCTCCTGATAAATTAAGGGATGGTATTTTACAAACAAGAGACCTTTTAAGAATTCCTTTTAAATTTAAACCGTGGGGGGCTTTGAAACTTGCAAGATTTCTCAATACATTGGGACCCGTTCTCGGTGCCGTTTCTTTAGGTATGGAGCTTTATAATCAGTATAAATTAAGAAGGGAAAAAGATAATCTTATAGAAGCAGTGGATTCCCTGTTTTCTGTATTTTTAGGAGATTTTAACTCTCAATATATTAAAGAAAACTATTTTTCTGCAGTTGTTGAAATGGAAAATTTAAGGGATGCTATTTATGATGATTGTAAGTTTATGAGAGAAAGGATAGAAAATATGAAAAACTTGATTACAAAGGTGGAGGAACTTGGGCTATGACTGCTCGTGAGTTTATAGAAAATAGTATTCAGGAGTTTGAAAAAATTTTAGAAGATTTTGAAGAGAGAAGTGGGGTTATTCTTAAACGTGTTGCTTCCAAGACAAAAAGAACAAAAAGAAAATATATTGATAAGGAAGATAAGATTTATAAAAAGATAGAAAAGAGAATAAAAGATTTTTATCATAACCTTTCCCTTCTTGGAAAGGAGATGGAGTTTGATACTTTAAACGTAGCTTTTTTTGGAGAAACAAATGTAGGTAAAAGCACTCTTATAGAAGCCCTAACAAAAGGAGATGGTAGCACTATTGGTGATGGAAGAAAAGATTTTACAAAAACATTTAGAGCAAAAAATTTTGGTAGAAAAATATTTCTGCTTGATATGCCAGGTATTGAAGGAAATGAAGCTATAGTTTCTGAAGAGATTAAAAGGGCAGCTAAAAAATCTCATATTATCTTTATAGTAATTCCTGAAAATAAAGAACCAGAAGAAGGATTTCTTGAAAAAGTTAGAACATATATCGGGGATAGCACATTTGTATTTGGTATTATCAATTTAAGAGGAATTTTTCCTTTAAATGTTCTCGAGAAGAAAAAAAAGAACATTGAGATCGTAAAAAAACGTACTGAACAAAAATTAAAAGGAGAATTTGGTAAAGCTTTTAAAGAAATATTTATTGTTCATGGTTTATACGCTTTTTTTGCTATGAATAGTGGAATTCCTGAAAGCCAGAAATCCTCTTACGAGAGGGTTATGAAATTTGTCAAAAATGATAGAGAGAAGCTTAAGGAGTTTTCTGGAATAAACAAAGTAATAGAAACCATAGGAACATATAAAACTTTCTCAAACAATGTAATTTTATGGAGTAATATTTACAAGCTTTTCAAAAAAGAGAAAGAATTAATCATAAGTGTAAGAGAGGAGAGAACTCAGCTTAAAAAAACTATTGAGGATTTTCTGAAAGAAATAGAAAAACTTAAGAGAAAATTTGATTCACAAAGTGAATCTTTACTCAGCGATATAAACTCAGAAGTATTTTTCCGTTTAGACGAATTGAGAGATGAACTTGAGGAGCTTATATGTAACGCCATAGATGCTGGAAGGGATAAAGATGATTTAAATTCAGAGATAGAGGAAAAAATAGATCTCTGTATAGAGGAAATGGAGGAAAATATAGAATATTATCTTGACGATTTTATAGAGGATGTAAACAAAGATATTGAAAAATTGATTAAGAAATTAAAATTGAAGTTTAAAAGGATAAACCTGGGAACAGATATTGGAATTGATGTAGACTTTACAGAAGCATTTAATAGTCTTTCATTGTCTTTTAAGGAAGCAGCGCTTGGAGCATTAAGTATATTGGAAAGTATCGTTTCTATTTTAACAGGTCCGATAGGTGCAGTTATTGCTGGTATTTTTGGTTTGTTGAACACCTTCCTATCCTGGCTTTTTGGAGGAAATTCAAAGAAAAATGAAGCCAAGAGAAAAGCTATAAATGAAGTAAACAAAACTATCAGAAATATACGAAATAAGCTCAGGAGAAAAGTTAATGGTGAACTTAAAAAACTTAGAAGAGAGATTAACAAAGTTGAAAGAGAGATATTAAAAATAGAAAAACAGATAGAAAATAAAGTGGAGTATTGGGATATTCTAATTTCCTTACTTGTAGAACATTACATATCTTTATCAACGAATTTCTTTAAGACCATTACTCAATCTGTAGAGTTTGCTTACGTTGCTCCTGATTCAGGAAAGAATAAAGAACCTGTAGCTATTATTGTTGGAGGAGATATAGAAAAAATAGGATATTTTTGTAATAACATTGGAATTAAAGTCTACTTCAAAGATTCTATTGAAAGCGCACTTAAAACTCTAAAATCAAAGGATAAAAAATTATACAGCGAGATAAGAAGTTTAGTGGAAAAAGAATGTTTTTGATTTAGAGTAATTGATGGCATATATGTTTGTTATTTTAAAAGATTTTCTTCAGTGTTATTGTTTGTTTTACTGCTTTTTTATAATGTCTTGTAGAATTTTTCGTGGTTTCTTTTAAACCTTCTGGGATTGATGTTGTATGATATTTCCCAGGAGGTTGCTCCATTTTTTCAGCTTATACAAAATATGTTTAACGTTTGATGGAAATTTTTTATAAAATTATAAGGGAAGGGGGAAGGTATGAGAAACATTTTTGTTACAACTCATGGTGCATCTTTAACTAAAAGAAAATATGAGCTTATTGTTACTCTGAATTCCAAAAAACACACTATACCTTTTGGAAGTTTTTCAAACTTGTTTATAGTGGCAAATGTTAAAATTTCCACTCCTCTTATAAAAGCGTTAACTGAAAATAAAAAAAGTGTTTTCATACTTAAATCAAATGGCACTTTAACTTCAATGATACTTCCTCCTTTTTTGAATTCATCGGCAAGAAGAAGAGTTGCTCAATATAAAAAGTTTGAAGATGAAAGTATTAAAATATTTATGATTAAAGAACTTCTAAGAAGAAAGTCTCTTCTTACTCAATGGACGCTTGAGAAATTTTACGATTTTTCAGAAAAACACTATCTTGAAAAAAACATAATAAAAAGTTTTTACAGGTGCACTAAAGATTGGATAGAAAAATCTTCAAGCATTGCAGCACTCAGGGGGATAGACGGCTACATTATGAACACCCTTTACGATCATTTCGCTCAATCAATTTCAAAATTCTGGGAATTTGAAAAAAGAAGCTACAATCCACCTAAAAATGAAGTGAATAGTGTGCTTAGTCTTGTCTACACATACACATATTCCATACTTACTTCTATAATAATTTCTTATAATCTTGATCCTTACTGTGGATTTTTCCACGAAAAACATGGAAAACATGCAGTTCTCGCTTCTGATTTATTAGAACTACTAAGGCCTGGATTAATTTTTTTTGTAGCTGACATTCTAAACAGTAGATACATTGAAGCTACTGATTTTAAAAAGACACGAAAATCTATACTGATAAAGCAACCTGCATTAAAAGTAATTTCTAAGTTATACTCAGAAAAAGTATTAAATGGTTCCTTTTTCTATCCAGTTTCAGCATTTATTCATGAAATAATGTTAAGAGGATTGTAAAAAGGAGGAAAGTTGCTGTGAAATATCTTGTTGTTTACGACATTTCAGATGATAAAATACGTAATAAAGTTTCAACAAGGCTTAAAAAATTCGGTATGCGTGTTCAATATAGTGCTTTTGAAATAGAGATAAAGAAAACTGACTATATCAAGCTCTACAAAGAAATAGCTTCGATTATAGATAAAACAGACTCTGTGTTCTTTTTTCCATTATCATCCTATTCAGAAAGCTTAATATTAAAACTTGGACAGGTGAAAAGAGAGGAAGATGTAATATGAAATATAAATTTTCCAATAGGATAACAACTTACATAATAATTTATGACATTTTATCAGATGATGTTAGAGGGTGGGTTTCTCTGGCAAACCGTAGAAGGGCAAAAATTTCCAGAATTCTTTTAGAATACGGTATGAGAACTCAAAAAAGTGTATTTGAACTTGAAATAACTTCCAAAAAAGAGTTTTCCAGAATGATTAAAAGATTAGAGAAAACTATGAATAAACATGATAAAGTATACATCTATCCAATAGATTCTAAAAATAAAAAGAAGATAAAAAGATTGGGATATGAAATTGAAACAGATTTTTTCTTTTAAGTTTAAATTTCTACCTGCACAAAATTTCTGGAAACCAGAATATGAGAGTGTTTGAAAATTCTCATTTGTTTCTAAAAGGTATTGAGATTCTTCGGCTGCAAAGCAGCCTCAGAATGACGAAGAAAGTCATCCTGAGGGCAAAGCCCGAAGGATCTCTTAAAGTTCATAGCCATTTTTCAAACGGCCTCACCAGAATATTTGAATCTTTCTTTTTTGTGGTATAATTAAAAATATAGATTAGATCTTTTAAAACTGAATAGGTTGTTTATTCTAATTATCAAATGAACAGGATAGTCTAAAACACACTGTATTACAGTGAGCTTAATAAGTGGTGTTGAAATGCCCTTAGAACCGAAAGGGATTACGACTTATTTCCAATTTAATTTTGTTCATCTCACACCTCCTTAAGTTGAAATGCCCTTAGAACCGAAAGGGATTACGACTTGTAAATATACAGCATTTTCATAACAACCTCCTCTTGTTGAAATGCCCTTAGAACCGAAAGGGATTACGACTATAATATCACTTATATTTGACGCCTCAATCGAATTATGTTGAAATGCCCTTAGAACCGAAAGGGATTACGACTATAATATCACTTATATTTGACGCCTCAATCGAATTATGTTGAAATGCCCTTAGAACCGAAAGGGATTACGACTATAATATCACTTATATTTGACGCCTCAATCGAATTATGTTGAAATGCCCTTAGAACCGAAAGGGATTACGACAATATCTAGAAGTTTGTTATAACTAATATATGTTTTTAGTTGAAATGCCCTTAGAACCGAAAGGGATTACGACATTTAATATTATTTTAGTATCTTTCACTATATCCTTATATCCATGTTGAAATGCCCTTAGAACCGAAAGGGATTACGACTGTAATCAATACTTTCTAATTCATATGAACTAACTGTTGAAATGCCCTTAGAACCGAAAGGGATTACGACCCGCCAAATGGCGGCTGACTCTTCTTTCCAATTTTATTGTTGAAATGCCCTTAGAACCGAAAGGGATTACGACGATAATATTTCTAATGAAGTATCACCAACACGTTTCAATTCGTTGAAATGCCCTTAGAACCGAAAGGGATTACGACACGCATCCCTGGCCACCCCCTTTCACCGGTGGTGCAAACGACCGTTGAAATGCCCTTAGAACCGAAAGGGATTACGACCCGGGTTTATTTCCCGGCCTCTCTATCTTTGGAGATCCCCTCATGTTGAAATGCCCTTAGAACCGAAAGGGATTACGACTACAACATTTTCATGACTTACCACCTCCTATTTTATTTGTTGAAATGCCCTTAGAACCGAAAGGGATTACGACTTTAGCTAACATATTTATACTTGCATATAATGTTTTTGATAAATGTTGAAATGCCCTTAGAACCGAAAGGGATTACGACATTAAGTATCTTTGTTTATAGATCTTAAAGTATACTTCGTTGAAATGCCCTTAGAACCGAAAGGGATTACGACTAAATAATACCGAACTATCATTACCAACACTCTTTTTAACTGTTGAAATGCCCTTAGAACCGAAAGGGATTACGACCCTCAGAAGAGGGAGGGGGTTGATGCCCAGGGCATAGCCCTGGTTGAAATGCCCTTAGAACCGAAAGGGATTACGACTCGTATCCACCAGCAACGTACAATTTATTATCAAAGGACGTGTTGAAATGCCCTTAGAACCGAAAGGGATTACGACATACTCCGTTTCAGATAACTTTTGAGGGAACTGGACTAATACAAAGTTGAAATGCCCTTAGAACCGAAAGGGATTACGACCGATAAGGAGCATGAAGAGTTCAAACATATTACCTCCTGTTGAAATGCCCTTAGAACCGAAAGGGATTACGACAGGTAACTTCTCCGGTAACTGAATCATAATATACCTAGTTGAAATGCCCTTAGAACCGAAAGGGATTACGACTCTCATGTTTACCTCCTAAAAATAATAATTTATTTCAGTATAGTTGAAATGCCCTTAGAACCGAAAGGGATTACGACATTATATTCTAATATTGTTTGCATGAGCTTAAAGTGGTTGAAATGCCCTTAGAACCGAAAGGGATTACGACCAGGGTTCGGGATTCTTGATATGAAATAGATCCTCCTTGCGGAGTTGAAATGCCCTTAGAACCGAAAGGGATTACGACACCGCCAAATGGCGGTCAACCTTTCTTTCTAGTTTTACTAATGGTTGAAATGCCCTTAGAACCGAAAGGGATTACGACCAAAAATATTTTTTTATTGTATAGAGGAGGACGGGGATTAGTTGAAATGCCCTTAGAACCGAAAGGGATTACGACACACAACAAAAATAACTACTTCTATAAACATAATATATGTTGAAATGCCCTTAGAACCGAAAGGGATTACGACATATTTTGAGACTGAATAAATATTCAGAATATAATAACTATGAGTTGAAATGCCCTTAGAACCGAAAGGGATTACGACATATTATCATTTACATATAGATCTATAAGTCTATTATAAGTTGAAATGCCCTTAGAACCGAAAGGGATTACGACTTATTGGTGGGTATGTCTATTATCATGCCATCTTCTATTTTATGTTGAAATGCCCTTAGAACCGAAAGGGATTACGACATCCGATATCTTCAATTTCTTCAACAGTATACTGTTGAAATGCCCTTAGAACCGAAAGGGATTACGACTATCCCTCTATTCTTTTATAAAGATACAACATTTTCATGACTTTACGTTGAAATGCCCTTAGAACCGAAAGGGATTACGACATATTATCATTTACATATAGATCTATAAGTCTATTATAAGTTGAAATGCCCTTAGAACCGAAAGGGATTACGACAAGATGAATAGATATAATTTCATCAACGGAATTACCGAGTTGAAATGCCCTTAGAACCGAAAGGGATTACGACAATACTACGACGACCAGAGAGGAGAAAACTCTTCCTCGTTGAAATGCCCTTAGAACCGAAAGGGATTACGACCCCAGGGCATAACCCTGGGCCACTAGACTTGCTATATCAGTGTTGAAATGCCCTTAGAACCGAAAGGGATTACGACAAAGTTGCTATATCAGTAAGGACCTCTTGAATGAGGTCCTTAGTTGAAATGCCCTTAGAACCGAAAGGGATTACGACTTGGATGTATCTCATCTACATCTATAATAAATGGGATATTTTTTAAGTTGAAATGCCCTTAGAACCGAAAGGGATTACGACAATCCAAAATCAGTTAATTTATTTAGAAGAGATATATTAAGTTGAAATGCCCTTAGAACCGAAAGGGATTACGACATTTAGCATACTTTGGAAATATATCCATAGATAATCTAAATTTAAATGTTGAAATGCCCTTAGAACCGAAAGGGATTACGACAGTATGTATTCTCCCATTTTCTTATAAATATACAACATTTTGTTGAAATGCCCTTAGAACCGAAAGGGATTACGACTATCCTTATATCCATATAACATATCCTTTAAAAAGTTGAAATGCCCTTAGAACCGAAAGGGATTACGACGCTTCAGGTGCGTGTATTCGTGAAGCAGCACTTTTATGGAGTGTTGAAATGCCCTTAGAGCCGAAAGGGATTACGACCAGGGTGGCGGGTTACCACGATATCTGCCTTTGACACCGTGTTGAAACGCCCTTAGAACTGAAAGGGATTACGGCCAATTTTAAATTTTTATGTTAGGATATTTGTAAGTTGGAGTGGGAAGTTTTTTGATAAAAATTCTTGTTTTTTTAATATTATTCTATCTCTATATTCTCTATGCCAGGTTCAGGATCGGGATATTTCATATTAAGGGATTCAAGTTTTTTAACGATTATTTTTGCCACTATGTAGTTTCTAAACCATTTTTTGTTTGCAGGGATAATATACCAGGGAGCATAAAATGTGCTTGTTTCAGCGATTACTTCATTGTAAGCATTAATGTAGTCGTTCCAGTATTTTCTCTCTTCTATATCTTCTTTATGCAATTTCCAGCGCTTTTTTGGATTGTCCCGTCTTTCAATCAAACGCTTTTTCTGTTCATCTTTACTTATATGAAGATAGAATTTAAGAATAATTGTTCCTTCATCAAAAAGCAGTTTTTCAAAATTTCTGATATGTTCATAACGTTTTATCCAGATTTTTTCAGGGATAAGTTTATGAACTCTTGTTATAAGAACATCTTCATAATGGCTTCTGTTGAATATTACAATTTCTCCGTTTCCCGGAACTTCTTTATGCACTCTCCAGAGAAAGTCGTGGGCAAGCTCTGTTGCTGTTGGTGATTTGAAGTTTGCAACTCTTATTCCCTGAAGATGAACTTCTTTGAAAACATGTTTTATTGTTCCATCTTTTCCTGCTGTGTCCATTCCCTGAAGAACTATTAAAATTCTTCTCTTTCCCTCGGCGTAGAGAATATCCTGTAAGTCACAAAGTTTCTCTTTTAGCTTTGAGAACTCCTTTTCCACATCTTTTTTGTTTTTAAAATTCTCGGAAAAATTCGGGTCAATGTTGTTAAGGTCAAATGGAATTTCGGGGGTTACCATATAACGTTCAAACATCTATCTGACTCCGGTAAGAGGGATTGAAGGGTAGGCGTTTAAGGTAAATGGGTCCCCTATTTCTTCATCAAGTTTAAAAAGGTTGTATCCTGTAAAGGCTACCATCGCTCCGTTATCGGATGTATATTCCATATCAGGCAGATATACTGTTACTTTTTCTTTTTCTTCAAGTTCTGAAAGTTTTTCTCTTAAATAGCTGTTTGCAGATACACCTCCTGATACAGAGATACGTTTTATACCTGTTTCCTTTATAGCTTTTCTTAACTTTCCAACCACATAGTCTATTGCTGTTCTCTGAAAAGATGCTGCTATCTGCTCTTTAGGATGTCCTTTTTCAATAAGTCTTCTGACGGCTGTTTTAAGCCCGCTAAAACTCATAGAAACACCCTGAACCTGAGGTTTTGGAAGTTCAAGGTATTCTCCGCTATACTCTTTAAAAATTTTATCTATTACCGGTCCTCCTGGATATCCAAGTCCGAGCATTTTCGCAACTTTATCAAACGCTTCACCTATTGCATCATCAACAGTTTTTCCAATTACTGTATGGTTTTTGAAGTTTCTTGTGATGGTAAGAATTGTATGTCCTCCACTTACAACAAGAGCAATGAAGGGAAAATCTATTTTTTGTTTTTTTATGAAAGGTGAAAAGATGTGTGCTTCTATATGATGAACAGCTTTAAAAGGTATATATCTTGCAAAAGCAATTCCTTTTGCAAAGGTAAAGCCTACTAAAAGTGCAGGAAGTAATCCTGGTGTGTTTGTTACACATACAAGCTCAATATCTGAAACTTCAACATGTGCTTTTTCAAGGGCTGCAAGAAATACAGGTTCTATGTTTTTTAAATGTTCTCTTGCTGCTATTTCAGGAACCACACCACCGTATGGTTTATGTGCTTCATACTGGGATGAGATTATGTTGGATAGAACCTGCCCTTTATCTGTATCGTAAACAGCTACTGACGTATCATCACATGAAGTATCAATTCCTATCACTTTCATCTTTCTACCTTTTTAAGTATAACTATCTGGTTTTGTAGTGTTTTTACTGTAAGGTTAAACAGTTCTCTAAGTTTACCGTATTCTTTCACAGGAATTTCTGCCTTTTCAAGTTTCATTTTAAAAGACATTTCAATTTTACCATTTGGTAGCTGTTTCCACCAAAGATTTATACTGCCTACACTGTTTTTGTAAGAGAAATTTTCAGGGAGAAAATAGAGATTATAATCTTCAGGAAGTTTTATTGTAATTTTTGAATCTTTCATCATTTTATAACCGATTACATAAGGATGTGTTCTTTCTTTTGATGCCACAAGGGATATCAATCTTGAGTATGTTGGTGCAGGAGCGTGGAATAGCATAAGATGTTTTGTTCTTGTCGCAAATAATGGGCTGCTTCCGTCGGCAGAAATGTAAACATTTTTTTGTTAAGATTTTTGTAGTTTGATATTTTGAACTTTTCTACTTCAAATCCGGGAATTACAGAGGAGACAGTTCTTTCAATAAACTGCTTTTCGTCATAGGGAGTTGTAAAAGAGGATAGTATTGCCCTTTCTCTATGGGCATAAACGCCTGTATAGTTAAAAAGTAGATTGCCTTTCAGATTCCCAGAATTATCCACTGTAAAGTTACCGATGAACTCTTCTCTGTTACTTTCTGCAGGGTAAATTGGAGTTTCTTCTATAAAACCTTTTTGATTTTCCACATCAACAATAAGAACATGTCTTCCCTGGTCAGATGCTGGTAATTCTCCAAAAGGAACAGTATCTGAAGTTGTGTCAAGATACAGCCATTTTCCATTGAGCTTTATGGCTGCTATTTCGTGGTTAAATGCTGTTGGAGTTGGCATATCCACATCCATATCAGGTACTCCCTGAGTGGGGATAAGGACAGGATATCCTTTTATTCCTATCACTTTAAGCATGGCTATAAGTAGTGTTGCATGGTCTTTACAATCTCCGTAACGGTTTTTAAGAACAGAAGATGCTGTGTGGGGTTTGTATCCGTTTATGCCGAACTCAAGCCCTACGTATCTTATGTTTTGAGCTACAAAGTTATAAATGGCTTTTATCTGTTCTAATTTACCCTTTTTACCTTTAATCACTTTAAGAGTGGTTTCTTTTACATAATTATCAGGTTCAACTGCTTCTCTTGCAAGCTCTGAATACCATCTGGCAACCTGATTCCAGGAAGATAAAGAAGTTACAGCAATCTTTTTTGCCAGTTCACCTACAGGAGGCATTGAAGGTTCTTCTTTAATGGGTGGAATGTTATGTAGCTCGTAGAAATACTCTATTCTTCCTGCTTTTCTTTTTATCACAGGTTTTTTATAAAAGTTATACTCTTTTATTTTTATTTTTTTGTCAGCAGGTACAGAAAGCTTGAATGTTGCATGTTCTACAGGATAAACTGATTGGAAGAAGTTTGTTGTCCAGAACTGGTTTTTCATATACGGTTTTACAGTTTCTACTTTGAAAGCGTATTTTAAAATTACTCCTGGTTTTACTGCAGGCATGGAAATTGTTTGATATCTCAGATCTGAATAGATAGGTGCCATTGCCTGAAAGGGTGGATATACTATGTTGAAAGCATTTTTTTGAGGTTTAACCGTTCTTCCATCTGGCAGGACGGTGTATGCGTAAAGTATTTCAACTTTCTGGTGTTCGTGAGAAAACGGAATTACAATTTCTCCAAATTCCTTAACCCCTTCTCTGCTGAGAATTTTTATCTCTTTTTCTTCTATCCACTCTTTCCTTCCATCTGAATAACATTTAACTTTTACATTATCTTTTAATATTTTTGCTCCGTATGTGGATGCGTAAGTGTTTATTGCTACACAAAAGGCAAGAATTGCCAGTATCAAACTTTTCATCTGCTTCTCCCTGTTTGATAAGATTTTAAAATCAACTATACCAAATCGGGGTAATTATGAAACATAGAAAAGAGGAAATTTTCAGGAAGATTCCTTCTGTTAACAGGTTAATTACGCTTATTCCAGATGAGATTAAAGTAGAATATAAGCAAGGTTTTTTAACAGAAATAGCAAGAGAATCGCTTGATTTTTTAAGAAAAAAAATTCTGGCTGGAGAAGTGGAAGATTTTGATGATGACTTTCTAAAAGACTTATTTTTGAAATTTCTTGAAAAGAGAAAGATCTTTAATTTAAGGAGAGTTATCAATGCAACAGGTGTAATAATTCACACAAATCTTGGAAGGTCTCCAATATCTGAAAAAGTGGCTGAGCATATTGGAAATATAGTTACAGGATACAGTAATCTTGAAATAGACCTTGAAACGGGAAAAAGAGGATTAAGGTATCAAAACGTTGAGGAACTTCTGAAAAGGTTAACCGGGGCTGAAGCTGTCTGTATAGTAAATAACAACGCTGCAGCAGTTTTGCTTGTTCTTTCTTCACTTGCATCTGGTAAAGAAGTGATAGTCTCAAGAGGAGAACTGATTGAAATTGGAGGTTCTTTTAGAATTCCTGATGTTATGGAGCAAAGTGGTGCGGTTTTAAGAGAGGTCGGAACAACAAATAAGACAAAACTTAAAGACTATGAAGCAGCAATAACTGAAAATACCGCTCTTTTGATGAAAGTGCATACAAGTAATTACAGGATTTTAGGTTTTACAGAGTCTGTTTCTGGGAAAGAGCTTGTAGCTCTTGGAAAGAAATATGGAATTCCTGTGTATGAAGACCTTGGGAGTGGAAGTTTTGTAGATGTTAGAAAATTTGGACTTTCTTATGAGCCGACCGTTAATGACGTGCTTTCAGGTGGAGTTGATGTAGTTTCTTTTAGCGGGGACAAACTGTTAGGTGGGCCCCAGGCTGGAATAATACTTGGAAAGAAGGAGCTGATAGAAAAGATAAGGAAACATCCCCTTAATAGAGCTTTAAGAATAGATAAAATGACCCTTGCTGCCCTTGAGGCAACTTTAAAAATCTATTTAGAAGGAAAAGAGCTTGAAGAGATTCCTGTATGGAAAATGGTGTCTCAACCTGTCTCAGAGATAGAAAGAAGAGCCGAAAAACTGGTTCAAAAAATCGGCTCTGTAAAAGGCAAAGCCGAAGTGAACATTGAAGAAGTTGTTTCTGAAATAGGAGGTGGAGCTCTTCCTCTTGAGACGCTACCAAGCTTTGCTGTTACTATAAAGCCAAAGAATACAACTGCTGAAAAGGTATATAGACAGTTAAGGAGATTACCAGAACCTGTAATAGCACGAATAAAAGATGAAAAAATCGTTTTTGATATGAGAACAGTTTTTGATTCTGAAGTTGAAAAACTTGCAGATAGTATATTAGAAGTTTTAAAAAAAGACTAAAAAAGAGGGCCGCCTGAGCGGCGGCCTTTTCATCTATGGGGAGGAGGGAGGGGGATAGGGGGTTGTATATATCAATAATAGTTCTCAATATGTGTTTGTCAACCCTTCAAAACCTGCATAGGTATACACATACTCCCCACCCACACCAAAGGAAAAAGGCTGCCCACCTGGTAGTTAAAATATTAAGAGCACTAAACATTCAAATTTTCAGAAAACCAAAACCACTACCAGGAGGACAACCATGCAGCTAAATATAAACCTATACCACG